>JAPOKK010000216.1 GCA_029977665.1 Pseudomonadota bacterium
CCCCCCAGCCAATCTTTTCAATAAGTTACGCCGGAAAAGCGGCAGACGGCGTGTCTGATATTTAGTCCGTTGTCCACTAACGGCTGCTCAGCGATTGAATCCTTCCTGTCCGGTCGCTGTTGAAGCGTGTCGGGCACACCGCTATTTGCCCCCCCCTCAGCGACGCCATCAGCGCCACGAAGTCGTGGGCAATCCGGACGACGGACTCGCCGTCAGCGGCTACAACGGCGGTAGCGGCCGGCGCGAGACAGCCGACCGTAGCGATCGTAAGAACACTAAGTGAAGAACACGGTGTCAGTGCCGAGCCGCGCATGCACCGCGCGGTCAGCCGCGGCGTCATGCCGATCAACTCGCCGAGTCGGTCTTGGCAGCCTGAGCCAATCTAAACACCCTTCGGTGTTCCCGGCGCGATTCACTTCTGCGTGAACGGCGTGAGCGGATCCGGCGGCGCAGTACTTATGCTCGAGTTCCCCCAGATTCCGACCACGTTCGGCCACTTCGCAGGCGTGACGCTCGCCGTTGCGTTCACGCCGATGCCGCTTCCCGCGGCGCTAGGCTTGCTGGCGTCGGCCGCAGCCATCGTCGTTCGTGGACGCAGGCGTTCCGATTCCGGCGGTGGTCGGAGTCCGCCGCCCGGCGGTTGACCGCGCCGGCTGAGCGACGATTGCCAGCCCGAGCGCCCGCGCTGCCTATTCGGATGCTATCTCCATCGGCCGCCCCGCGCCGGAGCGGTCGAGCCTGATCAGGAGCGCGGGCAGGAGCAGGAAGTCGGCTGCCAAGGCCGCGACGATGGTGAGCGCGATCAGGAGGCCGAAGTCCTCGTTCAGCTTGAACGTCGACATCGCCAGCACGGCAAAGCCGGCGGCGAGGATCAGGAAGGTGGTCAGCAAGGCCCCGCCGACAGTCGCGACCGCGTAGCGCACCGCTGCTTCCGCCGTGGCTCCGTGCACGCGCCGCGCGCGGACGTACTTACTCATGAAATGAACCGTCGCGTCGACGATGATGCCGAGGCTGGACGCGGTGACGATGGCGAACACCATGCCAATCTTGCCGACCACGAGCGCCCAGATGCCGTAGGCGATGACGATCGGCAGGATGTTCGGGACCAGGCTCAGCAGCCCGATGCGCAGGCTGTGCAGCGACAGCACCAGGATCAGCGCGATCAGGGCGAAGGCGACGGAGGTGCCGCGCACCATGCTGTCGATACTGCGGCGCGAGAGGTTGGCGAGCATGAACGAGGCGCTCGCTCCGCTGCCGTGCATGGCCGGCTCGGTATGCGCGGCGAGCCAGGCCATGGCGCGCGCGTTCAGCGCGCGCAGCTCGACCGCCGAGAGGTTGTCGACCGTGGCCGTCACGCGCGTCGCCGACTTGCGGACGTCGACCTGGTTGTTGAGGTCGAGCCCGTAGGGCAAGGACATCTCGTAGAGCAACAGGTACTGCGCGGCGAGTTCGCGGCTCGCGGGCAACGCGTAGGCGGCCTCGTCGTCGCCATGCATGTTCTTGTTGAGGCGCTTCATGGTGTCGGACAGGGTGTTCACGTGGTCGACTTCCGGCTGCTCGCGCAGCCAGGCGGCGAAGGCCGCGACCGAGGCCAGGTAGCGGGGATCGCTGACGCCCCCGTCGCTTCCGGCCCCGAGCGAGTAGTGCAGCTGGTAGATCCCCGAGAGCGTCTTGAGCGCGAGCTCGGCGTCGGCGCGGAACGGCACCGTCTCGTCGAAGTAGTCGATGAAGCTGTCGTCGAGCTCGATGGTCGGGATGAAGGCTGCGCATGCCAGCGAGAACACCACGGTCGCCGGCAGGATGCGCCGATGGTGGCGGATCAGCCAGCCGCTGAAGGCGTCGGCCGAGAAGCGCGCCGCAACGCGCAACGGACGCGCGCGGTAGGGCACGATGGCGACGAAGGCCGGGAGCAGGGTCACGGCCAGCACCCAGGCCGCGGCGACGCCGATGGCCGTCACGTTGCCGAGGTCGTTGAACGGCGGAATGCCGGCGGAGTTGAGGCTCAGGAAACCGATGACGGTGGTGATGGTGGTGAGCAGCACGGGATGCCAGTTGACCACCAGGCTCTCGACCATCGCCGCGCGGCGATCCTGCCCCTTGCGCATGTGGTCGGCGAGGATCACCAACAGGTGCACGCCGTCGGCGACGGCGATGGTCAGGATGATGGTCGTCGCGCTGCCCATCGGCGGGCTGAGCGGGATACCGAGCCAGCCGGCGGCCCCCATCGCGCTCGCTGCAGCCAATCCAATCATGAGCAGCAAGCCGAGCACGGCCCACAGGGAGCGCAGGAAGACGAACATCGCCACCAACAGCACGAGGTACATGATCGGTACCAGGACCGCGGCATCGCGTTGCGGCGTGTCCATCATGGCGTAGATGAGCGGGATGGAGCCGGTCACTGCCACCTGCATGCCCGGGTGCGCGTCGCGCAGCTGTTCGGCGAGCTCGTTGGCGTAACGTGCCGGCTCGCCTTCGTCGCCCCCTCCGTCCGGCAGGCGTATCGTGACGTTGACGGCGGTGGCCCCGGCATCGCGGGCCACGAGCCGGCCAGCGAGCTGCGGCTCGGCGAGCGCGATGTCGCGGACGTTCTGCAGCGAGGCGACGTCCATCGCGGTATCGCGGCCCACGAGATCGGCGACGACGAGATCGTCCGCGGTCGCCGTCGTGTGCTGAAAGTTGCTCAGGGAATCGACGCGGATCGCGTATGGGATCTGCCAGCCCTGCCCGGTCAGCCAGCGAACCGCGTCCAGGGTGTCGCGCTCGAACACCTCGCCGCTCGCGGGTACCAGCACGAACAGGATGTTGTCGATCTTCGTATAGGTATTCTCGATGTGCTCGAAGGCGACGAGCTCGGGGTTGTCGGCGGTGAAGTGATAGCGGTAGTCGCCCTCGAGCGCGAGGAAGCGCACGCCCGAGATCGCAATCGCGGCCAACGCGAGCGTGGCGATCAGCACCGGCCATCGCCAGCGCACGACCCAGCGCCCATAGGCCGCGACGGCGCCGGGCGGCGTGTTCTCCGGGTCGATGTGGCGGGGTTCAGTGGCTCCGTTCTCGTCCACGCGGCGCTCCCTGGTCACCGGGGGGCGTAATCGTCGATGGTTGGCCCGGTGATTGTTCCATGGGTTATGGTAATATCCAACCATCTAATTGGATATAAACATGGGCCGGGCCAAGACCTACGATCGCGACACGGTGTTGCGCAAGGCGATGGAGCTGTTCTGGGCGCAGGGCTACGCGGCGACGTCGACCAAGGCGCTCGCCGAGCACATGGGCGTCAACGCCTACAGCCTGTTCGCGGAGTTCGAGTCCAAGCAGGGCCTGTACGAGGCCGCGCTCGCGCTCTATCGCCGCGAGGTCGTGGCGGGGATCTTCGCGCCGCTCGCACGTCCCGACGCCGCAATTGAGGAGGTCCTGGCGCTGCTCGACATCTTCGCCGAACGCGCCTGCGCGCCGGGCGCCAACCGCGGCTGCCTGGCGAGCAATGTCGGCTGCGAGCGCGCAGCCAGCGACCCCGCGACCCAGGCGTACTTCGCGGACCACCTCGAGCACATCGAGACGCTGCTGCGCAAGGCGCTGGTCAACGCGCAGGCTAGGGGAGAACTGCGCGCGGACGTCTCCTGCGTGGACAGGGCGCGCCTGCTCGCGATAGCGGTGCTCGGCTTCACGGTCTCGATGCGTGCCGGCATCGATGGCGAACGCGTCGTCGGCGCGGCGCGCGCAGCGCGCGACGATCTCCTGCGTCTGCGGGCATGACGTGCCGCAGCGGCAAGGCCCGAGCCGTCAGCGCGCCGGATGATTTATTTCCAATTGTTCGCTTTTAAAAACTGGGCGCCCGGGGGACTTCGACATGACGGAAGTGGCGATCATCAGCGGCGTCGGTCCCGAGCGCGGCATGGGCGCGCAACTCGCCCGGCGTTTCGCGAGCCTCGGCCTGCACGTGTTCGTCGCGGGACGGACCGCAGCCAGCCTTGACGCCGTCGTCGCGGGTATCGAGGCCGACGGCGGACGTGCCACGGCCGTGGTTGCGGACGCCACGCACGAGCAGGCGACCGTCGAGCTCTTCTCCCGCGCACGCGAGGCAGGGCGAATCGGCCTCGTGATCTACAACACCGGCGCGAACACCCCCGGGCGCTTCGAGGATATGAGTGCCGGGTTCTTCGAAGCGGCCTGGCGCGGCTGCTGCTTCGGCGGCTTCCTCTACGGGCGCGAGGCGATCCGCTACATGAAGCGCGACGGCGGCGGCACGATCCTGTTCACAGGCGCCAGCGGCTCGTTGCGCGGGCGGGCCAGCTTCGGTGCCTTCAACGCGGGCAAGGGCGCACTGCGCAACATGGCGCAGGCGATGGCCAAGGAGTGCGGGCCAGACGGCATCCACGTCGGGCACGTGGTCATCGACGGCGCGATCGCGGGCGACAAGATCCGCCGGAACTTCCCCGACGTCGCGGCACGGCTCGGCGACGACGGACTCATCGACATCCGGGCCATCGTCGACGCCTACGAGTTCCTGTACCGACAACCGCGCGGCGGCTGGTCGTTCGAGCTCGACGTGCGCACGGCGGTCGAAGCCTGGTAGGCGTACCGTGCAACGCGAGGCCCCGACCATGTCATCAACGTGTCGGGCCGCAGCAATGGCTGCGTGCTCTTAGCCGGCGGTGACGGTGCCGAAGAACATTGTGCGCCGGAAGCAGTCCGCAATCCTTCCAGCTTCCGAAGTTCCACCACCACGAGGACACGAGCCATGAAATACGTCGATATCAACGAGGCCATCAAGGCCGACGGCCTGCGCATCGTCATCGTCAAAGCCATGCCGAGCGCCTGGGGCATCGCCGCCAAGGCGATGATCGATTTCAAGGCGCTCGACTACCTGTGCGCGCACCAGATCCCAATGAGCGACAACCCGGAGCTGCTCGCCTGGTCCGGCACCAACAGCGCCCCGGTCGTCGCGTGGAACGACGAGCCGCCGCTGAACCGCTGGGACGACATCCTGCTGCTGCTCGATAGGCTCCAGCCCGAGCCGCGCGTCGTGCCCGAGAACCCGGCCGAGCGCATCGAGGTCTTCGGTATCGGTCACGAGATCTGCGGCGAGCGCGGTTTCGGCTGGAACCGGCGCCTCGGCCTCATGCGCGTCCCCGAGGGCGAAGAGCCGGGGCCTTTCGCCCAGAAGTACAACTATCGTCGCGAGGAGGCGGCGCTGGCCAATACGCGCGTGATTGCCTTCATGCGTGAGCTGGCGGCACGACTCACGCGGCAGAAAGAGCGCGGCAGCGACTTCCTGGTCGGGCAAGCCGTCACCGCGGCCGACTTCTACTGGGCGGCGTTCAGCAACTTCGTCGCCATTCAGCCGCAGGACGTGTGCCCGATCAATCCCGCGGCGCGGCCGATGTTCGAGAACACGCCGGCGGAGATCACCGCCGCGATCGACCCCATCCTCATCGAGCATCGCGACCGCATCATGCGCAATTACTACAAGCTTCCGTTGGAGCTATGAGGGCCCGGGCCGCACTCTCCCCCCCCGGACCGCGCGGGGATGCAGCCATGAAGCCGGTCTGCCTGGTCATCGGGGCGGGCGCCGGGATCGGCGGCAACGTCGCGAAACGCTTCGCTCGCGAGGGGTACCACGCCGTGCTGGGCCGTCGCAGCGACAGCGAGGGCCTAGCCAGGATTGTCGCGGACATCGAGGGCGCGGGCGGGGCGGCATCGGGCTACATGCTCAACGTCGTCGAGCCGGACAGCCTCGAAGATCTCGTCGCGAATGTGGAAGCCGGGATCGGACCGATCGAGGTCGCGGTATACAACCTAGGCGCGCAGATCGGCACCCGGGCGCTTACAGATACGAGCTACAAGGCGTTCGAGATGGGCTGGCGGCTCGCTACCTTCGGCCTGTTCCGGCTCGCCTCGGCGGTCTTTCCGCCGATGGTTGCCCGTGGCAAAGGGACCTTGTTGGTCACCTCTGCCACGGCGGCCGTGCGCGGCAATGCCGGCCAGCATTCCCACGCCGCGGCGATGGGCGGCCGGCGCATGTTGTGCCAGTCGCTGAACGCCGAGTATTCGTCGCAGGGCATCCATGTAGTGCACGTGATCGTCGACGGCGCGGTCGACGCCCCGGACACGCTCGGAAAGATGCTCGGCCACGAAAAGTTCGAGGCGCTCAGGCAGCGCCAGGGCATGGAGCACGATGGCCTGATTCTGCCCGCCGAGGTGGCGAACACCTACTACCACCTGGCTACCCAGCACCGTTCGGCCTGGACGCACGAGGTAGACCTGCGCGCCCACTCCGATAGACCGTGGTGGAATCACTAGAACCGACCTCAGGAATAAATTGATTCCTGACTCATTCCTCAAGTCACCGGACAAGCAACATGACATCATCGATCAAACCTCACGGCGTTATCTCTATCCTGGACCACCTGACGGCTCCGGAGCTCGTTGAGTTCGTCCAGGGCATCGAGGCCCACGGCTACGGTAGCTATTGGATCCCCGAATTGTTCGGACGCGAGCCAATGGCGACCGCCGCTTACCTGCTTGCCAATACGCGCGAGATAAGTGTGGCTACAGGAATCGCGAACATTTACGCGCGCGACCCGCACGCCATGGTCCAGGCCCAACACACGTTGAGCGAGTTGTCCGGGCGACGTTTCATACTCGGCCTGGGCGTTTCGAACGTGGGCTTGAATTCCACTCGAGGGCACACCTGGCAGCCGCCATTGCGCAAGCTATCCAAATACCTCGATGACATGGCAGCGGTCACTCCCGAGGGTGTCGCCCGTGACAGCATGGC
>JAPOKK010000381.1 GCA_029977665.1 Pseudomonadota bacterium
GCCAGCGGTTGCCGATGCGCCGGCAGTCGCACCGGCAAGCCCTGCCGCCGGCGAGGACATCGAACCGGTCGACGTGCCCGAAGCGCCGGCGCGCGACGTGGACCTGCCTCCCGCGCGACCGCGCGCCGCGCGCTCGCCGTCGAGCCGCTCGCCGTCAAGCCGGTCGACGTCGGGCATGGCGCGCCTGTTTCCCGAAACGCAGGGTGACCGCGAGTTCCTGTGGACCGACGCCGGCACCGTGGCGCAGATGCGCGAGGAGCTGAAGAGCCTCAAGGGCCTGCTCGAAACCCAGCTCTCCGGCCTCGCCTGGTCGGACTTCGGCAATCGCCACCCGCTGCGCGCACGACTGCTGCGGGTGCTCTCGCAGATCGGCATCTCCGCGAGCCTCGCCCGCGAACTCGTTGCCGAAGTGCCCGATGAACTCGATTACCGTGCCGGCTGGCACCGCGTGCTGGCGTTGCTCGTCATGCGCCTGAACGTGCTGGAGGATCCGATCCTGCGTCACGGAGGACGCGTCGCGCTGCTCGGACCGACCGGCGTCGGCAAGAGCACGCTCGCCTCCAAGCTCGCCGCGCGCTACGCGCTAGCGCACGGCGCCGAGCAGGTCGTGATCGTCTCGATGGATGATCGCCGGCTCGGCGCGCATCAGCAGATGAAGGCCTTCGGCCGGCTCATCGGCAGCACCGTCTACACGCTGCGTTCGCTCGACGAGCTCGCCGAGGTGCTCGACGACACCGAGCGCGATCGCTTCGTGATCATCGACACCCCAGGGAACGTCCCGGGCGACGCGCGCTACCACGAGCTCGCCGAGGGGCTGGACGCGCTGAACGCCAACATCCAGCTCTATAACGTCCTCTCGGCGACGACCGACTATCTCTCGGCGACGAAGATGTTCCAGGTCACGGCCGACCTGCCGCTCGATGCCTGCATGCTGACCAAGCTCGACGAGGCCGCCACCCTGGGACCGACCCTGTCCGCCATCATCGAAGCGGGATTGCCGCTGGCCTACACGAGTTCGGGGCAACGGGTCCCCGACGATCTCGACACGGTCGACGCGCGCGCGCTGATCGAACGCTGCGTCGAACTGGCCAAGTCGGCGCCGGCACCGCAGGACCGCGCCACGGTCGAAAGGGCCTTCATCGCATGAGCCTGCACCACGCCTACGCGACCCCCGACATGCAGGCCCCGCGCGTCGTTGCCGTGACCAGCGGCAAGGGCGGCGTCGGCAAGACGACCGTCTCGATCAATCTCGCCGCGGGCCTTGCCCGGCTCGGTCACGAGGTGGTGCTGCTCGACGCCGATCTGGGTCTCGCCAACGTCGATGTCCTGCTCGGCCTTGCCCCCGGGCGCACGCTGGCCGAAGTGGTGGCCGGGGAGTGCGAGCTCGACGACGTCATCCTCAACGGCCCGTGCGGTATGTCCATCGTACCCGGCGCCTCCGGCTTTCAGCACCTGGCAGAGCTTGGCCCGCGCGAGCGCGCCGGGCTGATCAACGCCTTCGGGCAGCTCGAGCGGCGCATGGACTTCATGATCGTCGACACCGCCGCGGGCATCGCTGCCAACACGCTCGACTTCTGCGCCGCCTCGCACGAGGTGCTGGTGGTGGTATGCGACGACCCGGCTTCGATCACCGATGCCTACGCAACCATCAAGGTGCTCTCGCAGCGCGCCGGGCGCCACCGTTTTCGCGTGCTCGTGAACATGTCCAACGACGAGAAGCAGGCACTCAGGCTGTTCGCTCGTTTGCTCGAGGTCTGTGACAAGTACTTGAACGTATCGATTGATTTTGCAGGAAACATTCCATTCGACACTCGCGTCTCCGCGGCTGTCAGACGCCGGCAGTGCCTGGTCGAGGGCTTCCCCAAGAGCCCGGCCGGTCAGGCATTCAAGAAACTCGCGCAAGTTACCGATAACTGGCCTGCACCCCGCGGTGCCAGCGGCGGCGTGGAGTTCTTCGTCGAGCGTATGACGCGCACGGAATCGCGCGGGAGGGTAGCTCAGGTATGAAACAAATAGCGGCTTACAAGAAAACGGCGGCGTCGAGCGTCAGCGCGCGCAGCCAGCAGGAACTGGTCGATGACTACGCGCCATTGGTCAAGCGCATCGCGTATCACTTGATGACGCGATTGCCGCCGACGGTGCAGGTGGACGATCTCATTCAATCGGGCATGATCGGACTGCTCGAAGCAGCGCGCAACTACGATCCGTCGCAGGGCGCGAGCTTCGAAACCTACGCCGGCATCCGCATCCGCGGGGCCATGCTCGACGAGATCCGCAAGGGCGACTGGGCGCCACGCTCGCTGCATCGCAAGGTGCGTGCGATCACCAAGGCGGTGGCGGACATCGAGGCGCGGCACTCGCGTGACGCGCGCGATGCGGAGGTTGCCGAGGAAGTCGGCATGACGCTCGACGAGTACTACGCGACGCTCAAGGACGCCACCGGCTACCGGGTGTTCAGCTTCGAGGACCTGCCTGCCGGCGAGGAAGGCATGACCGAGAGCCTCGCCGGGCGTATCCCGGAGCCGCTCGAAGACGTCGAAGACCAGCTCTTCCGCGAAGCACTCGCAAACGCGATTTCGAACCTGCCGGAGCGCGAGCGCCTGGTGATGTCCCTGTACTACAAGGAAGAGCTCAACCTGCGCGAGACGGGTGAAGTGCTCGGGGTCAGTGAATCGCGCGTCTGTCAGATCCATTCGCAGGCGCTGATCAGGCTCAAGTCACGTATGTCCGAATGGACGGAATCGAGCTGACGGTTGGCGGCTCATGAACCTTTTTACAGCTACCGCTTGCGGAGGCGCTCATGGATAAGAACATGAGAATACTTGTCGTCGATGATTTTTCGACGATGCGACGCATCATCAAGAACCTGTTGCGCGATCTCGGCTTGCACCACCATTTTCGCACCGGTCATCTGACGTGTCATTGCCTTGCTCCGTTTTGAACGCCACATAATTTTGCCAAGAAAAAGCCCCC
>JAPOKK010000084.1 GCA_029977665.1 Pseudomonadota bacterium
AAGCCTGCTCGACGATGTCCGCGCTGCCCGCTCCCGCTCCGCTCGATCCGCGTGCGAGCGCGATCTTCCTCGACCTCGACGGTACCCTGATCGGCTTCGGCGACTCGCCCATGGCCGTCGACGTGCCGGGTGCACTGCTCGAGCTGCTCGATGCACTCGAGACACTGTGCGACGGCGCGCTGGCGGTGGTCAGCGGGCGGCGCATGACGACGCTCGACGAACTGCTCGCACCGCTCGCCCTGCCGCTCGCCGGGCTGCATGGCCTCGAGCGGCGCGGCGCCGATGGCACGGTACACCGCCTGGTCGAGGAGGGCGATGCGCTGCTGGCCGAGGTCCGCGAGCGTTTCGAGGCGGCGGCGCGCCGCCTGCCCGGCCTGTTGGTCGAGGACAAGGGCGCCGCGCTGGCCCTGCATTACCGTGCCGTCCCGCACCGCGCGCCCGAGGTCGAAGCGCTGGCCGGCGAACTTGAACGCGGTCTCCCGGCGCGACTGGTCATGCAGCGCGGCCACATGGTGGTCGAGATTCGCGCCGCCGGCGCCGACAAGGGCAGCGCCATCGATGCCTTCATGCGCGAGCAGCCGTTCCGCGGGCGGCGCGCGGTGTTCGTCGGTGACGACCGCACCGACGAGCATGGCTTCGCCGTGGTCAACGCCCTTGGCGGCTTGTCGGTGAAAGTCGGCGACGGCGAAAGCTCGGCGTTCTCCCACCTGCCCGATCCACGCGCGGTGCTGCGCTGGCTCGACGAGGCGGTCGCACGCCACCATGCAGGGATGACGGGATGAACTCACTCGACCTCGGCCTCATCGGCAACTCCACCATCGCGGCGCTGATCGACGCCGACGCGACCATCGTCTGGGCGTGCGTGCCGCGCTTCGACGGTGAGCCCGTATTCGATGCCCTGTTGCGTGGCGAGCAGGTGGCGGGGGAGGCCCGCGGCCGTTACGCCATCGAGCTCATCGACTGCGTTCGCAGCGAGCAGGAATACGTGAAGAACACGGCGGTGCTCGTCACGCGGCTCTACAGCGCCGACGGCTCCGGCATCGAGATCGTCGACTTCGCGCCGCGCTTCAAGCAGTTCGGCCGTACGTTCCGCCCGGTTATGCTGGTACGGCAGGTACGTCCACTCGAAGGCACGCCTCGCGTGCGCGTGCGCATCCGTCCGCAGGCGGCGCACGGCGCGAGCCCGGTGACGGTGACCCACGGCAGCAATCACATCCGCTACGTGCTGCCGGACATCGTCCTGCGTGTCACGACCAACGGTTCGGTCAGCGCCATCCTCGACGAACTGCCGCAGGTGCTCGACGAGCCGCTCACGCTGCTGCTCGGTCCCGACGAGACCTGCCCGGACAACGTCAGCACGCTCGCGCAGCGTTTTTACGACGAAACCTGCGACTACTGGCACGAGTGGGTGCGCTACCTCGGCATCCCGTTCGAATGGCAGAACGAAGTCATCCGCGCCGCCATCACGCTCAAGCTCAACGCCTACGACGACACCGGCGCGATCATCGCCGCGGTGACGAGTTCGATTCCCGAAGCGCCCGACAGCGGGCGCAACTGGGACTACCGGCATTGCTGGCTGCGCGATGCCTGGTTCGTCGTGGCCGCGCTGAACCGCCTTGGCGCAACGCTCACCATGGAGCGCTACCTCGGCTGGATCATCAACCGTATCGCCGATTCCAGCGATGGCCACCTGGGCCCGGTCTACCGCATCAACGGCACCACCGAACTCGACGAACACGTGGTGGAGAGCCTGCCCGGTTATCGCGGCATGGGACCGGTGCGCATGGGCAATGCGGCGTGGACCCAGGTGCAGAACGACGTCTACGGCGCCGCCGTGCTCGCCGCCGCCCACGTGTTCTACGACGAACGCATGCGCCGTCCCGGCGACGCCAGCCTGTTCGCCCGCCTCGAGATCCTCGGCCACCGCGCGCACGAGAAGTACGCCACGCCCGACGCCGGCCTGTGGGAATACCGCGGCATCGCCAAGGTGCACACGTTCTCGGCCGTGATGTGCTGGGCGGCCTGCGATCGTCTCGCCCGCATCGCCGCGCGCCTGGGGCTCGCCGCGCGCCACGACCACTGGCGCGAAGCGGCCGACGCGATGCACGCCGACATCGCCGCGCGCGCCTGGAACGCGGAGATGAACTGTTTCGTCGAAAGCTTCGGCGGGCGCGATCTCGATGCGAGCCTGCTGCTGCTCGCGCAGCTCGGCTTCGTCAGCGCCGAAGACCCGCGCTTCCACGGCACGGTGGCGGCGGTCGAGCGACATCTCAAGCGCGGCGACTTCCTGCTGCGCTACGCCACGGCCGACGACTTCGGCCTGCCCGAGACCGCGTTCACGGTGTGCACGTTCTGGTACGTCGACGCCCTGCATGCGATCGGGCGCGAGGACGAGGCGCGCGCACTGTTCGAGGATCTGCTGCGCCACCGCAACCGCCACGGACTGCTCTCCGAGGACATCGACCCGCGCACCGGCGAGCTGTGGGGCAACTTCCCGCAGACCTATTCGATGGTCGGCCTGATCAACTCCGCACTGCGCTTGTCGAAGCCGTGGGAGGGCGAGTTTTGAGTCGCCTCGTGGTCGTCTCGAACCGCTGCACGGTGCCGCGCGCCGGCAGCGCGCCGGGCGGCCTCGCGGTAGCCCTGAACGCCGCGCTGCGCGAGAGCGGCGGCATCTGGTTCGGCTGGGACGGCAGCATCGCCGACAGTACCCGGCGCGTGCCGCAGCGCGACGACGTCGACGGCATCCGCTACGCGACGGTGCCGTTGCAGAAGCGCGACTACGAGGACTACTACAAGGGCTATGCGAACCGCGTACTGTGGCCGCTGTTCCACTACCGCATCGACGCGATGCAGTTCCAGCCCGAGTTCCGCGAAGGCTATCGCCGCACCAACGAGTACCTGGCGCGTAAGCTGATGCACGTACTCGAGGACGACGACGTCATCTGGGTGCACGATTATCACCTCATCCCGCTCGGCCACGACCTGCGCTCGGCGGGTGTCGACAGCCGCATCGGTTTCTTCCTGCACATCCCGTTTCCGCCGTTCGACGTGCTGCGCGCGCTGCCCGGCTACGTGCACATCCTGTGGTCGTTCTGTGCTTACGACCTGATCGGTTTCCAGAGCGACAACGACCTGCGTAACTTCATCGATTGCATCGAGCGCGGCACCGGTGCGGTGGTCGACGATGACGGCAACATCAGTTGGGGCTACCGCCGCTCGCGTGCCGGCGCCTTCCCCATCAGCATCGATCCGCGCGAGGTGCGGGACATGGTCGGCAATGGCCGCGACGTCAAGACCGTGCGCCGCCTGCAGCAGAGCCTGCACGGCCGGCCGCTGGTCATCGGCGTCGATCGGCTCGATTACTCCAAGGGCCTGCCGGACCGCTTCCTCGCCTACGAACGCATGCTCGATCGTTATCCCGAGACGGTCGGCGACGTGGTCTACCTGCAGGTGGCGCAACCGTCGCGCGAGGATGTGCCCGAGTACAACGCGCTGCGCCTCGAGCTGGAGGGCATCGTCGGTGAGATCAACGGCCGCTTCGCCGAGTTTGACTGGATGCCGCTACGCTACCTGAACAAGGCCTATGCGCGCCCCACCATCATGAATTTTCTTGCCCTCGCCAGGGTCGGCCTGGTCACGCCGCTGCGCGACGGTATGAACCTGGTCGCCAAGGAGTACATCGCCGCGCAGAACCCGGATGATCCCGGCGTCCTCGTGCTCTCGGAGATGACCGGCGCCGCGCAGGAACTCGACAGCGTGCTGCGCGTCAATCCGCATGATCACGACGGCATTGCCGACGCCATTCTCACGGCGCTGAAGATGCCGCTCGAAGAACGCGTCGAACGTTGGCAGCATGCGCACGCGGTGATCACCGGCAACGACATCTTCAACTGGTCGGAGCGCTTCCTGCGGCAGCTGCGCGCCACCGCGCGCACATGAGCGTGCCTGCCACGCTGGTCGGCGACATCGGCGGCACGAACACCCGCCTGGCACTGGCCGAGAAAGGCCGCTGCACGCGTGTCACGCGCTACGACAATGCCGCCGCCGGCGCGCTCGATGTCTGCCTCGCCGATTTCCTCGCCCGCCACGCGCTCAAGGCCGCCACGCTCGACGTGGTGCTGGCCGTGGCCGCCCCGGTCACCGGCGGGACGGTCGCGCTGACCAACCTGGCCTGGCACCTCTCGGCGCGCGAGCTCGCCGACCGCTTCGGCTTCCCGCGGGTCGAATTCGTCAACGATTTCGTCGCGCTCGCCTGGGCGCTGCCGGTGCTGGCGGCAGCGGACCTCGTCGCGCTCGGCGGCGACGCGGCGCGCGATGATGCGCCCACGCTCGTGATCGGCCCGGGCACCGGCTTCGGCGCGAGCCTGTGGCTGCCGCACGGCGATGCGCTGGCAACGGAGGCAGGCCACGCACTGATCGCGGGGGTCAGTGACGCGGAAATCACGCTCCTCGCGGGCATGCGCGAACTGCTCGGCGCAGCGCCTTCGATCGAGCAGGTCCTCTCCGGCGCCGGCCTCGAGCGCCTGTATCGCGTACTGGGCGGGGCGCCGGCGAGCGCCGCGGACATATTCGCCGCGGCTCTCGCCGGCAGCGACCGGTGCGCGCGTGACGCGCTGGCCCATTTTCATGCTTTCGCCGGCATTGCCGCGCGCAACCTGGCCCTCGCCACCGGGGCCCGCGGCGGCGTCTTCGTCGCCGGGGGCATCCTGCCGCGCGCGCCGGAACTGCTCGCCGCTTCGCGTTTCCGCGCCCGTTTCGAGACACCGGCACCGCTGCCGGGCTACCTCGAAGCGATTCCGACCCGCCTCATCGTGCACGAGCAACCCGCCCTGCTGGGCCTCGCACACCGTGCCCGGCGACGGCTTGCCGACGCGCCCTGAGGTGCGGGCTGTCGGCAGCGGTCACGACGCGCCGACCTGCGTTCGATCAAGTCCGGCAGCGCCCGAGACGGCTACGCTCGGGGCATCATGACCACCACCAAGAGCAACATCATCGACGACCTCGGTGAGAGCGCGCTGTTGCTGCCGGCACGGGTCAACGATGCGCTCCTCGCCAACGAGCAGGCCAAGTACTTCTTCAGCCTGCTGCAGAACGCGCTGCTGCAGGCGACGCGGCCGGATATGGAAGTGGACGCGCTGGCCCGCGAGCGCGAAGCGGTCGGCATCGAGGATGCGCGCTACGACGACGTCGTCGAAAACACGCGCGCGACGGCCGACGGCTTTCTCGTGCCGGGTTTCTGCGCCATCCGCGCGCGCCTGGAGCGAGGCCGGCGATGCTGTCGTGCTGGTGCGCCACGAAGCGGCGACCAGCGACTTCGAGAGCATGCGGCTCGCCGCCGGCGTGCTCACGGCGGTCGGCGCCAAGACCTCGCACGCCGCGGTCGTCGCCCGCGAGCTCGGACGCGTATGCCTGGTCGGCTGCGGTACGCTGGTGCTCGGCGACGACGCGACGGGCTGCCGGCTCGGCGAGCGCCGCCTGCGCGCCGGCGATCATCTCGCGCTGGATGGCAACCGCGGCCTGGTGTTCGCAGGTCCGCGCGAGATCGTGCGCGACGCGCCCGCGGCGACGCTGGCCCGCGTGCGTGCCTGGCGCGAGGCCGCAGGGCTCGGCTGATCGCCGACCGAGCGGCGGCTCAGCCGTCGACGACCAGTACCTTGGCCCCGCGCACCTTGCCCGAGCGCAGTTCGGCGAGCGCGCGGTTGGCGGCTTCCAGCGGATAGGTCTGTACGGTCGGATGCATCGGAATGCGCGCGGCGATCGGCAGGAAAGCGGCGATGTCGGCCGCGGTGATGTTGGCGACGCTCTTGATCTCGCGCTCGAGCCACAGGTGCTCGTGGTAGGACAGGCCGAGCAGCGCGTCCTTGTCCCCATCTTCCTTGCGAATCGCGTTGATCACCAACCGTCCGCCCGGCGCGAGGTTGGCGAGTGCCGCGACGACCGGCTTCCAGGCAGGGGTCGTATCGATGATGGCGGCGCAGGGCCTCGGTGCGCGCGCGGCGGTGTCGCCTGCCCAGTCGGCGCCGCGTTCGCGCGCGAAGGCCTGCACATCGGCGTCGCGGGCGAAGACGTAGACCGGGGAGTGGGGATAGAGATGGCGGGCGAGCTGCAGCACGAGGTGCGCCGAGCCGCCGAAACCGGTGAGGCCGAGCACGTCACCGTCGGCGAGCCCGGTCAGGGACAGCGCGCGATAGCCGATCGCGCCGGCGCACAATAACGGCGCCGCTTCGACATCGCCGAACGCATCGGGGATGGGATAGGCATAGTCTTCGGGCACGACCATCAGCTCGGCATACCCGCCGTCGGCATCGCGCCCGGTCGCGGTGAAGGCGTCGGCGACGTTCTCGTGCGCGTCCCCCGTCGAGCGCCAGATCCAGCCGACCCCGAGGCGATCGCCGAGCCGGTGGCGGTGTGCGCCCGGACCGAGCGCATCGACCACGCCGACCACCTCATGACCGGGTACCACCGGCAGGCGCGGCGGCGGCGTGCGGCCCTCGATCTCGTCGAGTTCGGTATGGCATACGCCGCAGGTACGCACGCGCAGGCGAACTTCGCCAGGGCCGGGCTCGGGATCGGGCAGGTCGACCAGGCGCAGCGGCGTCGGGTTGTGCGCGAGCGGCGCGAGCGCCTCGAGCAGCATGGCTTTCATGGGGCGTGGCAGTCGCGATGGGCCTGTGCCGATTCTCGATCTTGGCAGCGGTGGCGGCAATCGCGGCATGTCGGCCCCGCCGGGGCGGCGACGGCAGCCACTTGCGCCGGGGCTTCCCCTATAATCCGGGCCACACCGCGCCCGTGCGCGGTATCGCTGCCCGCGATCGCGCGGGCCGTGCACGACAGAATCATCGCGATCCCGGAGGTATCCCATGGCACTCGACGCGAGCACCGATGCGTTGTTGAAGAATCTTGCCGCCCAGAACGGGCCGGCCATCCACCAAATGGACGTGCCCACCGCGCGCGCCGTGTTCGGCCAGCTGGTCGCCGCCCTGCAGGGTGAGCAGCAGCCGATCCATCGCAGCGAGGATCGCACCATCCCGGGACCCAACGGCGAGATCCCGATCCGCATCTACACCCCGCGCGACACCGGCGGCGCCAAGCTGCCGGTGCTGGTGCAGTTCCACGGTGGCGGCTGGGTCATCGGCGATCTCGAGACGCACGACAACATGTGCCGCTACTTCGCCAACGAGGGCGACGCGATCGTCGTCGCGGTCGATTATCGCCTGGCTCCCGAGCACAAGTTCCCGGCCGGCATCGAGGACTGCATCGCCGCGACCGAATGGGTGCACGCGAACGCCGCGAGCATCGGCGCCGATGCCGACAAGCTCGCCGTCACCGGTGACAGCGCCGGCGGCAACATGGCGGCCGTCGTCGCCCAGCAGTTGAAAGAGAAGGTCAAGCTGCAGCTGCTCATCTACCCGGCGACCGATTTCTCCGACAAGCCCTACCCGTCGCGCGAGAAGTTCGGCAACGGCGAGTACTTCCTGTCGGGCGAAGACATGGCCTGGTTCGGCGGCCACCTGACCGACCAACCCGAGTCGCTGCTCGAGGCCAAGGGCTCGCCGATCGCGGCGGCTGACCTCGCGGGCGTCGCGCCGGCGGTGACCATCACCGCGGGCTTCGATCCGCTGTGCGACGAGGGCAAGGCCTATGCCGACCGCCTCGCCGAGGCCGGCGTGCCCTCCGAGTACAAGTGCTTCGGCGGCACCATCCACGGCTTCCTGTCCTTCCCCGGAGCGCTGGAAGCCGGGCGCGAAGGCCTGGCCTACCTCGCCGGCAAGCTGAAGAGCGCGTTCGCCTGAGCGACGTGCCAGCGACCGAGCGGCCGCTCGCGGCCGCCGGTCATCTCTGCCCGGTGCCGACGGCCGCCGCCCGCGGGCGCCGGCGCAGAACGAGTCGGCCCGGGCGCCGTTCGAACATCGTCATCGTGCGCATGAACAAGTCCGCAGCTACCAACCTGATCGCGCTCGCCGTGACCGTGGCCGGGTATTTCGTGCCCGTACACGGCGACATCGTGCTCATGACCGGCCTGTTCGCCCTGTCCGGGGGCGTCACCAACTGGCTCGCCGTGCACATGCTGTTCGAGAAAGTGCCGCTGCTCTACGGCTCGGGCGTGATCCCGAGCCGCTTCGAGGAATTCAAGAGCGGCATCAAGCGGCTCATCGTGCAGGAGTTCTTCACCCGCGAGCACATCGAGCGCTTCTTTGCCGAACATGCCGCCGATGGCGAGGCGACGCCGGCCGCGGCGATCACGGCGAAGATCGATTTCGATCACGTCTTCGAGCATCTCACCGACGCCATCGCCGAGTCGCCGATGGGCAACATGCTGAACATGGTCGGCGGGCGCAAGGCGCTCGAACCGTTGAAGGCGCCGATCACCGAGAAGCTCAAGGGCGTCATCAGCGAACTCGCCGCCAGCGGCCTGGAACAGGGCGACGGCGATTTCACCGACAGCCTCATCCGCCAGGTCGAGGACATCATCGACAAGCGTCTGGCCGAACTCACGCCGGAGAAGGTCAAGGCGATCGTCGAGGACATGATGCGGCGGCATCTCGGCTGGCTGGTCGTCTGGGGCGGCGTCTTCGGCGGCCTGATCGGCCTGCTCGCGAGCCTGCTCGGCGCCGCCTGAGCGAGGCGCACACCAGGCTTCAGGTCTGGACCTGCGTGCTCGCCCGGCCACGGATCTGGCGCACCTTCAGCGCCAGCTCGATTTCCAGGCGCAACTCGCCCCGGGCCGGATCGTCACCGAATGCCTCGCGCAACTGGTTGAGCCGGTACTTGACGGTGTTCAGGTGCACGCCGAGCGTGCGCGCACACGGCGCGAGCGCGAAATCGTGCGCGACCAGCGCTTCGAGCGTCGCCAGCAGCGGCGCCCGCGAGCGGTCGCCCTGGTGCAGGACCGGCGCGAGCACCTGTTCGACGAACTCGGCGTGCTCTTCCTCGCGGTTGCCGCCGAGCAACAGGCGGTAGATGCCGAGGTCTTCGAACTTCAGCGCGCGCGTGCCGACGTCGAGACGCTCGATCGCCTGCACCGCGCGCTCGGCGCTCTTGAGCGAGGTGCCGAGCGTGGCCGGGCCGGTCTCGACGCGGCCGATGCCGATCTTCAATCGCAGCGGCGTCGGCAGGGCATCGAGCCCGTCGAGCGCCTGCTGCAGGCGCCGCGCGAGCGCGCGTTCGGCGAAACGTTCGGCCAGCGCGGCCTCGGCGATGACGACGAAGCCGCTACGCCAGTGCAGCAGGCGTGCGCCGCGCCGCAGGCTGCCCAGGGTGCGTTCGAGCGCTTCGCGCAGCAGGGTGCCGTGCTGGTGGATAGCGCTGTCCAGGCCGGCCGTCGCACTCAGCTCGATGACGACCACGCGCCAGGGACCGGTGAGCGGCAGTTCGAGGCGCTCGAGCAGGCGTTGCGCGCCGGCTTCGTCGACGCCTTCGCTGAACAGTTCGACGAGCAATGCACTCGCGGCGCGGGTCTCCGCTGCGACCATGGAGCGGCGCTTGAAGATCTCGACGGCGATGAGCGTCGCGGCCTGCTCCACGGCCTTGGAATCGATGGGATCGAGCGGCCCGTCGCGGGTCTCGACGACGAGGTAACCGCCGCGCGCACCGGCGACCGGGATGCCGACCGCGACGACCGGCAGCGCCTGCGTGCCGAGCGCGAGGGGCGCGGCGAGCCCGTCGCGCAGGCTGGCCGTCGCGAATTCCTGTGCGACCAGCGCAGGCTCGATGGTCCAGGCACACGAGACCAGTGGCCGGCGCAGGCTGTCGAGCAGCAGCACGGGGCGGGCGAGCAGGGCGTGCAGGGTTTCGCACACCGTCTCCGGGCCGCTCGCACCGACGGCCGCATCGAGCAGGCGCTCGTGGGCCTCGATGGCACGTGCCAGGCGCGTGCGTTCCTGCTCGAAGGCGCGGAACACCAGGGCCGATTGCAGGCAGGCGGCGAGCAGCGGCGCGACGCTCGCGAGGACATCGCGGTCGGCGGCGGTGAAATCGCCGTGCTGCTTGTTGATGGCGTGGAAGATGCCGAGCGGGCGATCGCGCAGCACCAGCGGCACGGTGATGGTGTTGTAGGTATCGAACAGGCGCACGAAGCGTTGGATGAAGCGCGGATCGTGCTGTGCATCGTTGGCAATGTAGGGTTCGCGCGAGAGAAACACGCGCGCGGCGTTGCCGCCGTCGCCGAGCGGCACGCGGTATTGCGACACCGTGCGTTCGGCATGCACGCCGAATGCCGGCGCCTGCAGCACGAGTTCGTCGCGTTCGGCCTCGTAGCGCATGAAACCGCCGCTCGCGGCACCGATCGTGCGGCACACGGCTGTGATCACTTCGGCCAGCATCTGCGCGTGGTCACGCGTCGTCGCCATCGCCTGGCCGACGGCCATCACGGCATGCAGGGTGCGCGAGTCGGGGGACGTTTCGCTCATGCGTGGTAAGGCGCCGCCAGCGGGTAGCCCGGATTTGTCCGATGAGTACAAAAAATAAACCTAACAATTGGCCTATTAGACCATGGTATGCGGGAGCGGGTGTCGCTAAGGTAAGCTGGCTGCGCTCGACCGGGGGAGCCATCCTGACCGGTCACGCGCGGCTCGCATGGCGTCATCGGCGCCACGCGTTCGCCATCGACGTTGGCGGCGCCTCGCCCACCCACCCGGTGGCACGTGCGGCACGACGATGCGGGGAGGCGGCGGCCGCGACGGCGGCACCACACAGGGGAGCACAACAGCCATGTACTGCGTCGACGTCGACACGGGCGGTACCATGACCGACACGCTGGTCAGCGGCGGCGCAGAGCCCCTGCTGATCAAGGTCGAGTCGACACCGCACGATGTCACCGTATCGTTCCTGCAGAGCCTCGAGCGCGCCGCGGCGCTGCTCGGCTTCGCCGATCTGGGCGGCTTCCTCGACGAGGTGCGCCTCATCCGCTGGACCTCGACCATCACCTCCAACGTGCTTGCCGAGCGCAAGGGACCCAAGCTCGGGCTCATCGTCAGCGCCGGTCACGAGTCCGATCTGTACGCCGACGATGCCGCCGACACCGCGGCGGTGATGCCCTCGTTCATCCGACCCGAACACGTCGCCAGCCTCGACGCGCATGCGGGACGCGCCGAGATCGTCGCGGTCCTCAAGAACCTCATCGACCAGGGTATCCGGCGCGTCAACATCTCCCTCGCCGGGGCGTTCCCCGACGGTACCCGCGAACAGGAGATCCTCGCCGTCATCGGCGAGCAGTTCCCCGATCATTTTCTCGGCTCGGTACCGGCGCTGGCCGGCAGCGAGATGCTGATGCAGCCGGACGACATGTCGCGCACGTTCTACGCGCTGATCAACGCCTACGTGCACAACGCGCTCGCCAACTCGCTGTTCCGTGCCGAGGACGCGGTCAAGGTCGAGCACGGCTGGCGCGGCGACATCCTGGTCGGGCACCTCAACGGCGGTGTCGCGCGCATCGGCAAGACCAAGGCGGTCGACACCATCGAGTCGGGGCCACTGTTCGGCACCCACGCCTCGGCCCACGTCGCCGCCGCGGCAGGCGTGGCGCGCGCGCTCGCGATGGACATCGGTGGCACCACCGGCAAGGCCAGCGCGATCGGTGACGGGCGCATCGAGATGCGCACCGAGGGACACATCTTCGGCATCCCGGTGCGCACGCCGATGCCCGTGCTGCGCTCCAATGCACTCGGCGGCGGCAGCATCGCGCGCGTCGTCGACGGCCGGGTGACGCTCGGTCCCGAGTCGATGGGGGCTGCACCCGGCCCGGCCTGCTACGACCTCGGCGGCGGTACGGCGACCCTGACCGACGCGCTGGTCGTGATCGGCGCGATTTCGCCGACCGCGTTCCTCGACGGCCGCCGCGTGCTCGACGTCGACAAGGCGCGCGCGGCGATCGAGCGCGATGTCGCCACGCCGCTAGCCACGGATGTCGCGTCGGCGGCGCTCGCGGTGGTCGAGCGTGCCGTGGCGATGATGGCCGAGCTTGCCCGCGAGACCGCGCGCGAGGTCGGTTGGGACGCGCTCGACGACGTCGAGTTGTTTGCCTACGGTGGCAACGGGCCGCTGTTCGCCACGGCCGTGGCCGCAGCGCTCGGCATCCAGCGGGTGCGCCTGTTCGCCCTCGGCACGGTCTTCTCCGCATTCGGTTCGGCCATCTCCGACGTGCTGCACGTCTACGAGCGTGCCCTGCTCG
This sequence comes from Pseudomonadota bacterium, assembly GCA_029977665.1. Taxonomy (GTDB): domain Bacteria; phylum Pseudomonadota; class Gammaproteobacteria; genus JACKNG01. The sequence goes on from JAPOKK010000084.1 coordinate 12,173, forward strand.
GCGCGCCGGACACCGCGGCGCTGGTCGCGGCCGGCGACGCCCTCGTGCGGCAGGCGCGACGCGATCTCGCCGGCGAAGGCTTCGATCCCGCGGCGGCCAGCTACCAGTGGACGCTGCAGAACGACGCGCGCGAACGCGTCACCGCGCCTGGCGAGATCGGCACCGTCGCCGACACGCTGCTCGGCGAGCTGGCCGACCCGCGCCTGCTGCGGCTCGATGCGCGTTTCCCGGTCGGCCAGGTCGCGCTGCCCGAGCGTGAGCCGGCCGCGGCGTCGGCGCCTGGCACATCGCGCGCGTCGCCGCTCGGCGTCGACGGCCGGCTGCCGGTCTACGACCATGCCGCGCTCGCCGGACGCGTGCTCGACGGTCCCTGCGTGGTTGACGGCGGTACCTTCACCTGGCTCGTCGGATCCGGCTGGCATCTCGCGGTCGACGCGCGTGGTGACGCCGTGGCGAGCCGCGGGCCAAGCGCATGAATGTGCCGGCCACGCGTGCGCAGTATCGCGGCGAGGCCGCTGTACCGCGCGCGGCGACGGTGCCTTCGGGCGCACAGCGAGAACACCTGGGGGAGAACCTGCGATGAGCCTGTTGCATGTTGGCGACAACCTCGACTGCGACCTGGAGCGCGAGCGCTGGGTCTGCGGCAAGTGCGGGCACGATCTCGGCTCCGCGCGCGACGACGTCAAGCGCGGACTGCTGGTCGCCGAGCGTGAGCCGGCCGAGGTTCATCCGCCGCTGATCGACGCGGCCTACACGTTCTCGCCGAACCCCGAGTGGATCCGCATCCTCGAGTTCTACTGTCCCGGCTGCGGATTGCAGGTCGAGACCGAGTACCTGCCGCCGGGGCATCCCATCACGCACACCACCGAGCTCGACCTCGACCGCATCAAGGCGCGGCTCGCGGCGGGCGAGGTGGTCATCGACGACGGCCACCTGCGGCCGGCCGGGGAGGAATGAGACGATGAGAAGCGTGGATATCGATGTCGGCGGCACGTTCACCGATCTCGTACTGACGTTCGACGAGCGCCGCGTGATCGCCAAGTCACCGACCACGCCCTACGACCTGTCGGTGTGCTTCCTCAACGTGCTCGAGGACGGCGCCGACCAGCTCGACATGGACGTCGAGGAACTGCTGCCCGAGATCGAAGTGGTGCGCTACTCGACGACGGTTGCGATGAATCGCCTGATCGAGCGCCGCGGCCCGCGCCTCGGCCTGATGACGACCGAGGGTCACCAGGAGGCGGTGCTGATCGGGCGCGGCGCGCAGTGGTGCGACGGCCTGCGCATCGGCGAGCGACGCAACCTCGCCGTGCAGCACAAGCCGGAGCCGCTGATCTCGCGCGAACTCATCGTCGGCATCAAGGAGCGTGTCGATTCGAACGGCCGCGTGCTGCGCCCGCTCGACGAAGACGACGTGCGCGAGAAGCTGCGCTACCTGATCGACAACGGTGCGCGTTCGATCGCCGTCTCGCTGCTGTGGTCCTTCGCCAACCCCGCGCACGAGAAGCGCGTGCGCGAGATCATTCGCGAAGAGTACAAGGGTTACCACGTCGGCTACCTGCCGGTCGTGCTCTCGCACGAAGTCGTCGGCAAGGTTGGCGAGTACGAGCGCACCATGACGGCGATCCTCGATGCCTACCTGCAGCGCTCGATCAAGCTCGAGATGGAGTCGACCTGGGACAAGCTGCGCGAGATGGGCTACCGCGGCACGTTCCTGCTCACGCACAACACCGGCGGCAGCGCCGAGATGTTCAAGACCACCGCATCGCGTACCTACAACGGCGGTCCGATTTCCGGCCTCATGGGCTCCTACCACTATGGCCGCGCGCTCGGCTACAAGAACGTCATCGCGGCGGACGTCGGCGGCACCAGCTTCGACGTCGGCATGGTCGTCGATGCCGGCGTGCGCAGCTACGAGTTCCGCCCGGTCATCGATCGCTGGATGGTCGGCATCTCGATGCTCGAGTGCACCACCATGGGAGCCGGCGGCGGCTCTATCGCGCGTATCAACAAGCTGCTCGACCGCCTCGAGGTCGGGCCGAAGAGCGCCGGCGCGATGCCGGGCCCGGTGTGTTACGACCTCGGCGGTACCGAACCGACCGTGACCGATGCTGACGTCGTGCTCGGTTACATTTCGCCGGACAGCTATTTCTCCGGGCGCATGCCGCTGAACGCCGAGAAGGCGCGGGCCGCGATCGAGGAGAAGATCGCCGCGCCGCTCGGCGTCTCGGTCGACGAGGCGGCGGCGATGATTCGCAACATCGTCGAGGAGAACATGGCTTCGGCGATCAAGCGCGAAGTGCACCTGCGTGGCTATCATCCCGAAGACTTCGCCGTGTTCGCTTTCGGCGGCGGTGGCCCGACGCACGTCGCCGGTTTTCGTGCCGATGTGCCGGTCGCGGTGATCTTTCCGCAATCACCGGTGTTCTGCGCGCTCGGCTCCTCGGTGATGGATATCATGCACGTCTACGAGCAGTCGCGGCGCATGGTCCTGATGGAGCCGGTGACGGAGAAGCTCGCGACCGACTACCAGGTCTTCAACGATACCGTCGACGCGCTCGTCGAGCAGGCCCGCATCGATATCGCGGCGGAGGGCTTCTCGCTCGACGAGGTCGTCTACAGCGTCGAACTCGACATGCTCTACGGCGGCCAGGTCCAGGTCAAACGCGTCTCCTCGCCGCACATCCGTATCGAGTCGGTCGAGCAGATGCAGCAGGTCTACGACGCCTTCGAAGCCGAGTTCGCCGCTGCGTTCAGTCCGCACGTCATCCACAAGCCGGGTGGCGTGTATCTCGACAACATCATCCTCAAGGCGACCGTGCCGACGGAGAAGCCCGTATTGCCCGAGCGGCCGCTCGGTCCGCCCGATGCGTCGAGCGCCATCAGCGGTGCGCGCGACGCCTACTGGCCGGAGTTGCGCGAGCGCCGCTCGACCACGGTCTACCGCTTCGAGGACATGCAGCCGGGGCACCGTATCGAAGGACCGGCACTGGTCGAGGCCGAGTTCACCACGCTGGTCGTACCGCCCGGCCAGTTCTTCCACATCGACGGGCGCGGGCTCGGCCTGCTCGAGTACGCCGACGCCGCTGCCACGCGAGGAGCCGCCGCATGAGTATCCCGACGCTCGAAGAGAAGCTCACCGCGCTCAAGGTCACGCCCGCGAGCGATTACGAGCGCACCTGCGCCGAGGCCCTGCCGCGCGGCGCGTACGAGATCGCGGTGCAGCGCACCGCCGACATCCTCGACGAGGGCTACGAGATCTTCATGCGCTCGTCGCGTAGTTCCATGGGCGTGGCGGGCGATTCGATCGTGGCGATGTTCAACGCCGCGGGCGATCTCGTCAACGCGTCCGCCGGCACCTACCTGCACGCGGTCATCCCGCCCATCGTCATCAAGTACATCATCGCCCGTTACAGCGAGAACCCGGGCATCCACGATGGCGACATCTTCTACACCAACGATGCGCTCTACGGCGGCATCCACAATCCCGACCAGGTCGCGATCACGCCAGTGTTCTTCGATGAGAAGCTGATCGGCTGGACCGCCGCGCTCTCGCACACCACCGAGA
>JAPOKK010000318.1 GCA_029977665.1 Pseudomonadota bacterium
ACCGAGGCCGCGCTCGAGAAAACCGTACGCGCCGAGCGAGAGTCCGGAGCACACGGTGAGTCGACTGAACCGCTCGACCTGGCTGCTGAAAGCGGCATAGAACTGGCGGGGTTCGGCACACGCGCCGGGAAAGGCGACGGTCATGCCGTCCTCGAGCGCCTGCACGGCGGTGTTCGGCTCGACGATTTTCATGATGCGGCAAACGGCTCCTGCTGCGATGACATCCGGCGGGCAGTGTAGCCTGTCGGCGCGGCGTCGGGGCCGGGGCGCGCCCTGACAAGCGCACGCCGCGGATGATATAAAACGCCGCACCAGCGCACGCTGACCGTCACCAGGACCTGCCTCGATGCGACTCCGGCCGGCATTCGTGCCGCCGCCGCGCCGCTCGGGCCTGGCGCCCTATAACAACGACACATCCAATCGCACACTGACCCGGGGAGACTTTTCGTATGTTCGGTTTCGACCCCCTGATTTTCTGGGGCTGGACGTTCCTCTGCTTCTACATGGGCCTGATGATCCTGTTCGGCTTCGTCGGCATGTCGCGCATCCAGGGCAGCGACGACTTCGCCACCGCTCGCGGCAGCTACGGTCCCCTGTTTCTCGCCTTCGCCATGACCGCGACCACGGCCAGCGGCGCGACCTTCCTCGGCCTGCCGGGGCTCGCCTACAAGGCCGGTTTCTCGGCCCTGTGGTACGCCTTCGTCTACCCCCTCGGCGTCTACTGCGGCGTGCTCGTGTGCCTGCACGCGATCCGCCGCGCCGGCGCGAGCTTCGGCAGCCGGTCGATGCCCGAGTTCATTGGCGACCGCTTCGACTCCAACGCGCTGCGTATCATGGCCGCGCTGTTCTCCCTGCTGCTGCTGTTCTACCTCGCCGGCCAGCTGCTCGCCGGCGCGGTGATGTTCACCCAGATGCTGGGACTGGAGACCTTCCCCGCGCTGTGCGTCACGGCCGTGGTACTGATGTTCTACATCGCGCTCGGTGGCGCCCACGCCGACATCCTCACCGACGGCGTACAGGGTGCCCTGATGCTGGTGCTCGCTACGCTGGTGCTGTGGATGTTCCTGACCGGCTACGGTGTCGACGGTGGTTTCGACGGCATGGTCACGCGCCTCGATGCGCTCGATCCGGCCCTCACGGCCAACCTGCACCCGACTCATCCGCTGTTCGACTCGCGCTGGGACCTGTTCGCGATCTTCGTCGCCCACCTGCCGCTCGGTCTGCTGCCGCACATCGGCAACAAGCTGTGGGCGCTGAAGGACAACCGCGACCAGGTCAAGTTCATCACCATCTCCTTCGTGTTCGGCATGCTGCTGCCGGCGATTACCTGCGGCGGCATCCTCGCCCGCGCCCTGCTCGGCGACGAACTGCTGGCCGAGGGCAGCAACCCCAACAACGCGATCCCGGCCCTGTTCATCGCCACCCTGCCGGCCTGGGCGGCCGCGCTGATCGGTGCCGGCGTGCTCGCCGCGGTCATGTCGACAGCCGACGGCCTGGTCGTATCGACGGCGCAGATCTTCGCCAACGACATCTTCCGCCGAACGCTTGCACCGCGCTTCATGCACGGGCGCGATGAAGCCGACATCGATCGCATCGGCCTGCTCATCGGCCGCGTCGCGACGGTGCTCGTGCTGGTTGCCTCGATCGCGCTCGCCTGGTCGACGCGCGACAAGAACATCGCGCTGCTGGTCTGGATCGGCGTCGGCGGCATGATGGCAGCGACCGCCGCGCCGATGTTTCTCGGCGTGCTGTGGCGTCGCGCGACACGCGCCGGCGCGCTGGTCGGCTTCGTCGTCGGCGGCGTGGTATTCGCCGTCCTGCACATGGGCGGCATCCAGGCTGCCTGGTTCGCCGGCGGACCACTCGAGGCAGCGGGCGTATGGCTGCAGGCACAGGCGGTCAACCCGTACGCCTGCGCGACCATGGGGGCGGGGCTCTCGGTCCTCGCGATGGTCGTGGTCTCCCTGCTCACGACGCCACCCTCCGACCAGCATCTCGAACGCGTATTCGGTAACTGAGGATCCCATCATGGCCGACCTGCTCCAGGGCAAATCCATCATCGTCACCGGTGGCAGCACCGGCATCGGCCGGGCCAGCGCCCTGCGCATCGCCGCCGAGGGTGCGTCAGTGACCCTCGCCGACGTCAACGAAGCGGCCGCGAAGGAAGTCGTCGACGCGATCACCGCGGGCGGCGGCAGCGCGCATTTCGTACGCACGGACGTCACCCGGACCGACGAGGTCAAGGCCATGATCGCGAGCGCGGTCGAGACCTATGGCCGTGTCGATGGTGCGCTCAACAATGCCGGTATCGAAGGCACCTTCACCAACATCGTCAAAATGACCGAGGACGACTACGACCGTACCGTCGCGGTAGACCTGAAAGGGGTCTGGCTGTGCGTCAAGTACCATGTCGAACAGCTGCTGGCGCAGGGCAGCGGCGGGTCGATAGTCTCGACCGCGTCGGTGGCGGGCCTCATCGGCACGCGCGGCGGCTCGGCCTACTGCGCGGCCAAGCACGGCGTGGTCGGCCTGACCCGCGCGGTCGCGCTCGAGTACGCGCGCAAGAAGATTCGCGTCAACGCCGTCTGCCCCGGCATCATCGAGACGCCGATGCTCGAGCGCATGACCAGCGAGACCGGTATCACCCATGACGCGCTCGTCGCGCAGGAACCGATGGCGCGCCTCGGCGAAGCCCGCGAGATCGGCGAGGCCGTGGTCTGGCTGCTGTCGGATCTCGCCTCGTTCGTGACGGGGGTGGCGTTGCCGGTCGACGGGGGATACACCGCGATCTGACGGCATGGCCCGTCGCTTGCCGGCCGCGCATTCCTCGCGCGGCCTGGAACGACGAGTGGTTGCGCAGCCCTGCTGCCAGCGAGCAGCACAAGCGCCGTTTCAGAGCTTGTTCAGGTGAGCAGTGCGTCGAGGCCGAACCAGCCGCGCATGAAGTAGACGCCACAGCACAGGCAGGTCAGCGCTCCCCAGAACTGCAGCCAGCGCTGGCGTCCGCGCACGCCGGCAGCGAGGAACACGACGCCGACCAGCAGGGTGAACCACACGGTCGCGGTGACGACGTCACCACTCGAGCCGTAGGTGGTCTCGAGGGCGCCGTCGGGGGCGATGCGGTAGCGCATCGCTCAGCCAGCCGCGCGCGCGCTCGCGCGCGGCCGCCCCGCGTTCACGACCGCACGGCCGCCGCCGCTCATCCGGCCGACTCCGCGGCGCGCTGCTTCTCCTGCTCACGCAGCTCGCGGCGCATGATCTTGCCGGTGGTGGTCATCGGCAGCGCGTCGACGAACGCGATCATCTTCGGTACCTCGTGCCGGGCGAGGCGGCTGCGGACGAATTCGCGCAGTTCCTCGGCCAGGGCATCGCTGGGGGTCACCCCGGGGGCCGGGATGATGAAGGCCTTGATGATCTCCGTGCGGACGGGATCCGGTACGCCGATGGCCGCGGCCATCTGCACCGCCTCGTGCTTGAGCAGGGCATCCTCGATTTCGCCCGGTCCGATGCGGTAGCCGGAGCTCGTGATGACGTCGTCGCCGCGACCGTGGAACCAGAAATAGCCGTCCTCGTCCATGTGCCCGACATCGCCGGTGATGAGCCAGTCGCCGATGAACTTCTCGCGCGTCGCCTCGGGCTTGTTCAAGTATTCCAGCAGCATCACCGGGTGGGGCCGTTTGCAGGCGATGTGGCCCTCGGTGCCGGGCGGCACCTCGTTGCCGTCGTCGTCGATGATCGCGCACACCGTGCCGGGCGTCGGCTTGCCGAGCGAGCCCGGCTTGATCGGGAAGACGTTGCCGTTGTTGCCGAGGATGACGTTGCACTCGGTCTGCCCGAAACCCTCGTTGATGCTCAGCTTGAGCTCCTGCTGGGCCCATTCGAGCAGGCCCGCACCGACCGCTTCGCCGCCCGACAGCACGGCGCGCAGACGGATGTCGTAACGGCTCAGCGGATCGCTCACCTGGCGCATCAGCTTGAGCATGGTCGGCGTGAGCAGCGCCAGCGTCACCTTGTGTTCCGACAGGATGCGGTAGGCTTCCTCTGCGTCGAAGCCCTTCATCGCGGTGGCCACCACCGTGCAGCCATGGAACCAGCCCGGCATGAGAACGTCCATCAGGCCGGCCATCCAGGCCCAGTCAGCGGGCGACCACAGCACGTCGTTGTCCTGCGGGAAGAAATCGTAGATGAACTCGAGGCTCGGCATGTGGCCAAGCATCATGCGGTGCGGTTGCACCGAGCCCT
>JAPOKK010000319.1 GCA_029977665.1 Pseudomonadota bacterium
ACTTGCTGTCGGTGCAGGGCGTGGCTAGCGTCTGCAGCTCGGCGACCGCGGCCTGCACGGCCTTGTCGATGCCGCGCTTGAGATCCATCGGGTTGACGCCGGCGGCGACAGCCTTGAGGCCTTCGCGGACGATTGCCTGCGCCAGCACGGTGGCGGTGGTGGTGCCGTCACCAGCGACGTCGGAAGTCTTCGAAGCGACTTCCTTGACCATCTGCGCGCCCATGTTCTCGAACTTGTCGGCCAGCTCGATTTCCTTGGCGACGGAGACACCGTCCTTGGTCACGGTCGGTGCGCCGAAGCTCTTTTCGAGCACGACGTTGCGGCCTTTCGGGCCAAGCGTCTGCTTGACGGCGTTGGCCAGGATGTTGACGCCCGCGGCCATGCGGTAGCGCGCGTCATCGGAAAAACGGACTTCTTTGGCAGCCATGTTGATTTAAACCTCCAGAAACCTAGATGTGCGTTGGTCGCGGATCGATCAGTCGAAAACGGCCATGATGTCGTCTTCGCGCATGACCAGCAGGTCTTCGCCGTCGACTTTCACTTCCTGGCCCGAGTACTTGCCGAAGATGACCTTGTCACCGACCTTGAGGTCGAGCGCACGGACTTCACCGGATTCCAGAATCTTGCCGTTGCCGACGGCAACGACTTCACCCTTGACGGGTTTCTCGGCGGCGGAATCGGGAATCACGATGCCACCCGGGGAGGTCTTCTCTTCGTCCCACCGCTTGACGATGATCCGATCGTGTAGAGGCCGAATCTTCATAACCCTACCTTCTCCTGACTTAACTGGTTGATATTGCGAGATAAATTGGAGTGTTATTAGCACTCTCGCGTGAGTAGTGCCAGAAATATAGAGATCTTTGAGCGAAAGTCAACAGAGCGACGTGTGGCCGGCCGCTGTCGCCGGGATGGTGGCCTGGCCTATGCTGTCGACCCCTGCACGGAGGTGCAGACCCGATTCGCGACAAGGAGAGAATGATGCCGTCTCAGATGAGCGGGGCGCTGGCTGCACTCGCACTTGCCTGCGCGCCGGCGGTCGGGGCCGCCGAGTTCGACTTCGGTCCCTATCACGTGACCGTCGCCGCCGACCAGAGCCAGGTGATGACGACTACCGATTACCAGATCGTCGTCGCCAACGACGAACTCGTGCTCACGCGCCTGACCGCGCCTTACGAGGGCAAGCTCTCGCACAGCTTCGTGGCCGATCTCGACCGTGATGGCAGTTTCGAGGTGGTGGTCACCTTCAGTCACGAGCAGGGCCATGCGACCGGCGTGCACCTGTATACGTGGAACGAGTACCTGCTCGAGCCGCTCGCCGTCGCCCCGCTCGCCCCGGCCGACGCGGTCGGCTATCGTGGCGGCGACGAGTTCGCGGTGGTCGATGGCGCCCTCGTGCGCATCTTCCAGGTCCACGAACAACGTGACGAAGTGTGGCAGCCGACTGCAGCGCAACGGCGCATGCGGTATTCTGTGGCGGAAGCACGCTGGATCCGAGAGGATTGAGGTTGCGTCCCGCCCGGGTGACGGGGACGCGGCGCAGCGTCGCGCGCGCCGTTGCCCGTGCACGAGATTGGCACGCGCCAGGGCGTCTCGTTTGCCCACGGCGTCTCGATTGCATGGAGCACTGAGAACATGTCGTTGATGACTCCCGAGGTCGGCAAGTCCGTCGACAAACTGCTACCGCATTGTCATCGGCGGGTTTTCCCATCCAAGGCCGCGATCATCCGCCAGGGCGATCCCGCCGGTGAGCTGTTCTATATCATCAGCGGTTCGGTCACCGTGCTGCTCGAAGACGACAAGGGCCACGAGATCGTGCTCGCCTACCTCAACCCGGGGGACTTCTTCGGCGAGATCGGCTTGTTCAACGAGGATGCCAACCGCACCGCACTGGTGCGCGCGCGCGGCGAGTCGGAAATCGCGCAGATCAGCTACAAGAAGCTGAAGGGGCTGACCGAGATCTATTCCGACCTCATCATCGCGATGACCTCGCAGCTCGCGCGGCGGCTGCGCAACACGAACCGCAAGCTCGGCGATCTCGCCTTCATGGACGTCTACGGCCGCGTTGCGCGCACCCTGCTCGACCTCTGCGAGCAACCCGATGCGATGACCCATCCCGATGGCATGCAGGTGCGTGTCACGCGCCAGGAGCTGTCGCGCCTGGTCGGCTGCTCGCGCGAGATGGTGGGCAAGGTGCTCAAGGACATGGAAGAGCAGAAGCACATCACGGCCAATGGCAAGAACATCGTCGTGCTGGGTTTCCGCCCGAAGCGTCTCGCGGAGACGTTGAGCGCGAGCTGAGCGCGGAGGCGGCGCCGGCGACACGACGCTTCTCGCAGCGTCCCGCGATGCGCCGCCAGCGGGGCCGATTCAGCCGATATCGATGGCGCGCAGGCTGCGCCGGCGCGCTTCGAGGAGCTGGCGCACACGCACAAGGGCGTGCTGGGCGTGGCTGTCCTCCTCGCCGTCGAGTTCGCTCAGCAGCTCTTCGAGTTCGGCGATCTGCTCGACCAGTTCCGTCCAGCCCTGCGGTGCATCGGTTGCGACCAGCTGACGTGGCCAGTTTGCGTCGAACGCCGTGACGTCCGTGCGATCCAACCCTTCCATCATCGTGTGCTCCGGCTGACTTCGAAATGTCTTCCGTCGCAGTATTCCGAGCGTTGCTTACATTCGTGTGACAAGGCGCCGACCCGGGGGCGTGAGAGCGGCAGGCATGCGCCGGGAACGCGTCCCGCGTGACCCGGGTGACGCATGCACCGGACACCTGCAACCGGACGACCTCGCGGCGAAGTCGAACCACACCACGTCGCCACGCGAAGTCGATAGCGGGACGGCAGTCGAGACCCTATACTCCGCGCCCACCACGATCCCTGGCCGCCGCCCGCCGCCGCCTCCGCGGTGCCCGGTCACGCGCCGGCGGACCCGGCCCATCCGGAGTTGACCGATGCGCACGCCGCTGCTCCTGTTCCTGTTGACGCTGTTCGCGCCGTTGGCGGCGGGCTTCGATCGCGACGCGACGCTCGCTGCCATCGATGCCGGCCGTGCTGTCGATGTCGTGCCGGCGCTCGCCGAGGCCGCCAGCGCCGGCGAGCCTGCCGCCGCGACCCTGCTGGCGAGCCTCTACCAGCGTGGCGAGGGCGTCGCGCGCAATCTCGAACGCGCCGCCGAACTCTACGCCATGGCGGCGCGCGCGGGGGATGCCGAAGCACAGTTCAATCTGGGCAACATGTACCTGCTCGGCGAGGGTGTCGAGCCGGACGAGGCCTGGGCGTTGACCTGGTACCGGGCGGCCGCCGACCAGGGGCACGCACTGGCCGCGCGCAACCTGAGCCAGCTTTATCGCGCCGCCGGCGTCAGCGCGGCGGCGGAGACGACGCCCGCGGCTACGGATGCGCTGATCGCACAGGCCCGCGAGGAGCCGCGCGTCAACGAAGTCGCAGCCGTCGACGGGCCCGCGAGCGCCCCGCCTGTCGTTGCCGCACGCGACAGCGACGAGCAGGAGGCGCTGCGCATCGCGCGCGCCGCGGGTCTCGACATCGCGGATGCAGACGAGGCGCCGCAAGCGCCGGCGACGCGGCAACGGCCCGGGCCCGCCTCTGCAGCCGCGCAGACGCCCGGCGGCCCCATCCGGGCGGATACCGCGGCTCCCGCCGGGACCGCGGGAGCGCCGGAGCGGGCGCCGGGCGGGTCGGCGGAGGTCGTTGCAGTGGATGAGCCCGCAACGGCCACGCGCGCGACCGCGGCGCCGTCGGTCGCAGCCGCTGCCGCCACGGACGAACGGCCGGGCGCCGTCTCGACCCTGCTGGTCGACATGATCCCGGCCGACAATGCGGCGCTCGCCGCGCTGCACGACGATGCCGTGGCCGGCGATGCAGCGGCGCAGTTCGCACTCGCGCGGCGCTACCTGGATGGTGACGGCGTCGAGCCCGACGAGGCCATGGCCATCACCTGGCTGCGCGAAGCGGCCCGGCGTGGCCATGCCGGCGCGGAGGCCCGCCTGCGCGCGATCTACGCGGCGGCCGGTGTGCCGATGCCACGACTCGACCCGCCCGCCCCCGCGCGTGCGCACGACGAGCCCGCCGCAGGTGTGAGCGGGGTACCCGATAGCGCCGAAGCAGCCGAAGCGGTCGAAGCGGTCGAAGCGGTCGAAGCGGCCGAAGCGGTCGAAGCGGTCGAAGCGGTCGAAGCGGTCGAAGCGGTCGAAGCGGCCGAAGCGGTCGAAGCG
>JAPOKK010000183.1 GCA_029977665.1 Pseudomonadota bacterium
GCGCCGCGCGCGTCTGGGAGAGCCTGCGCGAGGCGCCGCCGGCGCCACGCCGTGGGCGCTTCGCGCTTGCACTTGCCGTGTTCGTCGTCGCTTTGCTGGCGATGGCCGTGCTGCTGGCCTCACCCGCGCCGAAGACACCGATTGATTGCGATGCGGCGCCGGCGGCGGGCGTCAACTGGGATTTCTGCACGCTCGCTGGCTTGAGTGCCGATGGCGCGGAACTCACGGGCATCAGCGCGCGCAACGCGCGCCTGAACCGCGCCAGCCTGGTCGAGGCGCAGCTTGCCGAGAGCGATCTCGCTTACGCCGACCTCAGCGGCGCCAACCTCGCGCTCGGCAATCTTTCCGGCTCCCGGCTGGTCGGCAGCAGCTTGCGCGATGCCGTCCTGCACCACACCGACCTACGCGGTGCGGACCTGCGCTTCGCGGACCTCAGCGGCGCCAGCCTGGTCGATGTCGCGTTCGACGGCGCTCGCCTCGACAACGCGATCTGGCCCGACGGTCGAACCTGCGCGCCAGGTTCGCGCGGCGCCTGTGGCCGGCGCTGAGGCGCCGGCGCCGCGGCCGTCACCCGCGCTGTCGCGAGGTATCACGCGGTGCCACCGGCCAGGCCAGCGGCAGCCGCGGTGAGCTGAGCGTGGTGTAGCGTTCGACCGCAATCTGGTCGACTGCGACATCGACCGGGATGCCGGCCTTGCGGCGCAGCTCTTCGAGGAACTGCGCGGGTTCGGAGAGCTGTGTCCAGACCGAGGGCAGGAACGTCGCGCGCCGTTCGCGGTAGCGGAGCGTGAGCCCGTCGCGTCCCGGGCGCAGGCGCCGGAGCAGGTCGGCCTCGTCGGCGAAGACCAGCGGCGTCGCCGGCTCGAGCACCGAGACCTCGATCACGGTATCGTCGATCTCCGCGAGCGTCAGTGCCGGGAAGCGCGGATCGTCCAGCGCCGCGGCGCGCGCGTTGGCAACGACGTCCTCGGCCAGGCTGCGCCAGGCTTCGAGTGTGCCGATGCACCCGCGCAGTCGGGAGGCCCGGGTCAGCGTGACGAACGCTGCGCCATGCGCGGCGAACGCGCGCGTGTCCGGCAGCGCCGCGCCGGGCAGCGCCAAGGCGGAGTGAATACTGTGTCGCGCCAGCTCGGCGAGTGCGTGCAGCGCCGCGGCGTCCCTCATTGGCCGTCGTCCAGCACGTAGGCGGCGTAGCCGACCACGCGGCCGCGGGGCCCAGCGGTGTCGCCGGAATTGCACTGTGCGGCGCGTTCGATGTGCGCGCCGCGCGCACGGGCGAGATGCAGCAGGCCGGCGAGGGCGCGGCAGCCGCAGGCGTGCTCGGGTGTCAGACCGTGCTCGTCGAGCGCCATGATCATGCCGTCGGTGACGGCGTCCAGTTGGCGCGCCCCGGTATCGTCGAGGAAGTGGCTGAGATCGGTGCTGACGACGACCAGCGTTCCCGGGTCTTCCCACCAGGGCGCGATCAGACGCGCGGTGGCGGCTGCCGGCATCTCGCCGATCAGCAGCGGCACCAGCGTAAAAGTATCAAGTACGCTTTGCAGGAAGGGTAGTTGCACCTCGAGCGCATGCTCGGCGGCATGCGCGGCGTCGTCGATCACGACCTCGCCGCGGGCGAGTGGTGCTGCCAGGGCGTCGTGGTCGACGGCGACGCTGCCGAGAGGGCCACCGAAGCGATCCGCGCTCACCGTCGCCGCACCGCGCACCGGCACCCGGTGGGGTGGGCCGAGCAGGACCACGCGATGGTAAGCGTCACGCCAGTGCGCGAGTCGGCGGTAAGCGGCCGCCGCGACGGCGCCGGAATAGACATAGCCAGCGTGCGGCACGATGAGTGCGCGCGGCGGCCGCACGGACGCGGGGGCGGCGTTACCGAGCAGCCGCGCGAGCGTGGCGCGCAGCTCGACGGCGTCGCCCGGATAGAAGAGACCCGCCACGGCGGCCGGGCGCTGCGTGTGGTGCGTGCTGTTCATCATGCGCTCCACTGCTTGAAAACCGGCCGCCGGCGTCCTATCTGATCGCTAATCCCGTTGCCCGGGGACCCCGTATGAGCAGCCCCCCTACCGCCGATCCCCACACCGTCAGGACGCGTTACTGGCGTCGCCTCGACGACGGTCGCGTGCGCTGCGAGCTGTGTCCGCGCGCGTGCAGCCTGCGCGAAGGTCAGCGCGGCTTGTGCTTCGTGCGCGAATGCCGTGACGGCGAGATCGTGCTCACGTCCTATGGACGCTCGAGCGGTTTCTGCGTCGATCCGATCGAGAAGAAGCCGCTCAACCACTTTCATCCGGGCTCCGCGGTACTCTCCTTCGGCACCGCCGGGTGCAACCTGGCGTGCAAGTTCTGCCAGAACTGGGATATCAGCAAGTCGCGCGAAGTCGACACCCTGGCCGCGGCGGCGGGGCCGGAAGCGATCGCCGACGCCGCGGCGCGGCACGGCTGCCACAGTGTCGCTTTCACCTATAACGATCCGGTCATCTTTCATGAGTACGCCATCGATGTTGCCGCGGCCTGCCGCGAACGGGGAATCGCCTCGGTCGCGGTCACCGCGGGTTATGTCTGCGCCGAACCGCGCGCCGAGTTCTACCAATATATGAACGCGGCCAACGTCGATCTCAAGGCATTCTCCGATGACTTCTATTACCGCCTGACCGGCGCGCGCATCGCGCCGGTGTTGGAGACCCTCGAATACATCGTCCACGAAACGGACACCTGGCTCGAGATCACCTGCCTGCTGATCCCCGGCTGGAACGACAGCGAAGCGGAAGTCAGCGCCATGGCCGAGTGGATCGCGGAGCATCTCGGCCCCGAGGTGCCGCTGCATTTCAGCGCTTTTCATCCCGATTGGAAGATGCGTGACGTGCCGCCGACGCCGCCGGCGACGGTGCGTGCGGCGCGCGCGACGGCACGTGCGCGAGGCTTGCGCTACGTTTACACCGGCAATATCGACGACAGGGAAGGCGACGCCACGCCGTGCCACGCCTGCGGCCACGTCGTCATCCAGCGCGCGTGGTACGAGATCGTGTCCTATGATCTCGATGCGTCTGGTCGCTGCGGCCATTGCGGTGCGCAGTGCGCGGGGCGCTTCTCCGCGAGCGCGGGACGCTGGGGACGCCGCCGCCTGCCGATCGCGATCGACGCGTGAGCATTCTTTTCCACCACGGGTCTTGAACAATCGGCCAGAGATGCCTATTATCGCGCTCCTCGATTGCGGGGTGGAGCAGTCTGGCAGCTCGTCGGGCTCATAACCCGAAGGTCGCAGGTTCAAATCCTGCCCCCGCTACCATCAAAAAGGCCCCGGGTAATCGGGGCTTTTTATTTTGGGCTGGAGTAAAGCTTGGCGGACAGGTTGCAGGCACTGCTGGAGCCGACCATCACGGGTCTCGGCTACGAGCTGCTCGGCATCGATCGTGCACGTCATGGCGACTCGCAACTCCTGCGCCTGTACATCGACCAGGCCGACGGCATCACCGTCGAAGATTGCGAGCGCGTCAGCCGCCAGGTCAGCGACGTGCTCGAGGCCGAGCACGCGCTGCGTGCGGATTACACCCTCGAAGTCTCCTCGCCGGGACTCGATCGCCCCTTGTTCACGCTCGAGCAGCATCGCCGCTTCGTCGGCGAGCAGGTCCAGTTGCGCCTGCGTAATCTCGTCGAGGGTCGCCGGCGACTCGTCGGTCGCCTGCAGGAGGTCAGCGGCGACGCGCTGGTGCTGGAGGTCGACGGCGCCGCGTTCACGGTGCCATTCGACCAGGTCGAACGCTCGCGCCTGGTTCCGGACTGGGACCAGGCAGGTTCCGGGCGCTGAGTCCGGGAATTCCGCAGTAGCCAGAGTAAGTCATTGATGAACAGAGAAATACTAACGGTCGTCGATGTCGTCTCGAACGAGAAAGGCGTCGCCAAGGACATCATCTTCGAGGCGCTGGAGGCGGCGCTCGCCAGCGCCACCAAGAAGCGCTTCGAAGATGACGTCGAGTGCCGCGTGTCGATCGACCGCGAGTCGGGCGCCTACCAGGCGTTTCGCCGCTGGGAGGTCATCGACCCCGCGCAACCGGCGCCGGAACTCGACCCGGAAGACGATGGCTACGAGGAAGCGCAGGAAGCCGCCGCGATGATCGCCGCTGGCGAGCTGCCCTACCCGACGCGTCAGATCTGGCTCGTCGACGCCGCGCAGCGCAAACCCGGCATCCAGGCCGGCGAGTTCATCGAAGAGCCGTTGGAAGCTGCCGAGTTCGGACGCATCGCCGCGCAGACCGCCAAGCAGGTGATCGTGCAGAAGGTGCGCGAAGCCGAGCGCGCGCAGGTCGTCGAGGCCTACGAGGATCGCGTCGGCGAACTCGTCATGGGCATCGTCAAGCGCGTCGAGCGCGGCAACGTGTTCGTCGACCTCGGCGGCAACGCCGAGGCCATCATCACCAAGGATCAAATGATCCCGCGCGAACTCGTCCGCGCGGGCGATCGCATTCGCGGTTACCTGTACGACGTGCGCGCGGAGAAGCGCGGCCCGCAGCTGTTCGTCAGCCGTACCGCCAAGGAGCTCCTGATCGAATTGTTCAAGCTCGAGGTCCCGGAGATCGGCGACGGCATCATCGACGTGCTCGGCGCAGCGCGCGATCCCGGGCTGCGCGCCAAGATCGCGGTGCGCAGCCGCGATCAGCGCATCGACCCGGTCGGCGCCTGCGTCGGCATGCGTGGTTCGCGCGTGCAGGCGGTGTCCAACGAGCTCGGCGGCGAGCGCGTCGACATCATCCTGTGGGACGAGAATCCGGCGCAGTTCGTCATCAACGCGATGTCACCGGCCGAGGTCGTGTCCATTCTCGTCGACGAGGACACCCGCACCATGGACGTCGCGGTGGTCGAGGACCAGCTCTCGCAGGCCATCGGGCGCAACGGTCAGAACGTGCGCCTCGCCAGCCAGCTCGCCGGCTGGGAGCTCAATGTAATGACCGAATCGGAAGCCGAGCAGAAGAGCGAGGAAGAAGTCCAGAAGAACCAGCGCATGTTCATGGAACTGCTCGACGTCGACGAGGAAGTCGCGAACATCCTGGTGCAGGAAGGCTTCACCTCGGTCGAGGAGGTGGCCTACGTCCCCGAGCAGGAGATGGTCGACATCGAGGAATTCGACGAAGCGCTGGTGCTCGAACTGCGGCAGCGCGCCAAGGACCTCCTGCTGACGCGTGCGATCGCCAACGAAGAGCGCATCGGCGACGCGCGTCCGGCCGACGACCTGCTCAACATGGAGGGCATGGAGGAAGAACTCGCGTTCCGCCTCGCCGCCGCGGGCATCGTCACCATGGACGACCTCGCCGAGCAATCGGTGGACGAGCTGCTGGAGCTCGGCGACCTGAGCGAAGAGCGCGCGGCCGCGCTGATCCTCAAGGCGCGCGAGCCCTGGTTCGCCGAAGCAGAGCAGAATACAGATAGCGAGGTACGCGTTGATGGCTGAAGTCACCGTCCAGCAATTCGCCGGCGTGGTCGGCATTTCCGTCGATCGACTCGTCCAGCAGCTCTCCGAAGCGGGTCTGCCGGCCAAGACTGCTGACGACACCATCTCCGATGACGAGAAGAGCCAGCTGCTGTCCTATCTGCGCCGCATCCACGGCAAGAACGAAGCCGCCTCCGAGCCGGCCAAGATCACGCTCAAGCGGAAGACCGTGAGCGAGCTCAAGGTCCCGGCCGACCGCAGCCGGGTACGCGCGCGCGGCGTGAAGACGGCGACGCCGGCGAAGACCGTCAGCGTCGAGGTGCGCAAGAAGCGCACCTACGTCAAGCGTGCCCTGGTGGCCGAGGAAGAGGCGGCACGCGTAGAGAAGGAAAGCGCCGAGCGCGAGCGCGAGCGCGCCGAGGAAGAAGCTGCGCGCGAGGCTGAGGAAGCCCGCGTCGCCGAGCAGCGTGCGCGCGAAGAAGCGGCCGCCGCGGAAGAGGAAGCGCGTCGCCAGGCCGAGGAGGAAGCGGCACGCAAGGAAGCCGAAGAGCGCGAGCGCGCCGCATCGGAAGCCCGTGCGGCCGCGGCTGCGGCGGAGAATGCCGTGGCTGCCGCAGCGCCGGCCGAACCGCCGCCACCGCCACCGCCACCGCCACCGCCACCGCCGGCGGCGGCGGCGGACAAGAAGAAAGCCGCCAAGGGCAAGGGCCGCGAACGCCCCGGTGATACGCGCTTCGGACGTAAGGAACTGCACGTCGCGAGTGACAAGTCCGGGCGCCGCCGCAAGAAGCCGGGCGGCCGTCGCGTGCTTACCGGGACCAGCTCCAAGCACGGCTTCGAGAGGCCGACTGCACCGGTGGTGCGCGAGGTTCTGATCCCCGAGACCATCACCGTGGCCGAACTCGCGCAGCGTATGTCGGTCAAGGCGGCCGAGGTGATCAAGGCCATGATGAATCTCGGCAGCATGGTCACCATCAACCAGCCGATCGATGCCGACACGGCGTTCCTGCTGGTCGAGGAGATGGGGCACAAGCCCAAGATCGTGCGCGAGGACGCCATCGAGGCCTCCTTGCAGGAAGTCCACGTCGACCAGGGTGACCTCGAGCCGCGCGCGCCGGTCGTCACCATCATGGGGCATGTCGATCACGGCAAGACCTCGCTGCTCGATTACATCCGCGACAGCCGCGTGGCGGCGGGCGAGGCGGGCGGCATTACCCAGCACATCGGCGCCTACAGCGTCGATTCGGCGAACGGGCCCATCACCTTCCTCGATACCCCCGGGCACGAGGCTTTCACGGCAATGCGTGCGCGCGGCGCCAAGGTGACCGATATCGTCGTCATCGTGGTGGCTGCCGACGACGGCGTGATGCCGCAGACCGAGGAAGCGGTCAAGCACGCGCGCGCCGGCGGCGTACCGCTGATCGTCGCGGTCAACAAGATCGACAAGCCCGAGGCACAGCCCGATCGCATCAAGCAGGAACTGGCCAATCGCGACGTGATCCCGGAGGACTGGGGCGGTGACGTGCAGTTCGTCAACGTCTCGGCCAAGACCGGCGAGGGCGTCGATCATCTGCTCGAGGCGATTTCACTGCAGGCCGAGGTGCTCGAACTCAAGGCGCCGGCGAGCGGTCCGGCGCGCGGCGCGGTGATCGAGTCGCGTCTCGACAAGGGGCGCGGTCCGGTCGCGACCATCCTCGTGCAGGGTGGTCAGTTGAAGCGTGGCGACGTGCTGCTGGCCGGATCCGAGTACGGACGCGTCCGCGCGATGATCAATGCGCGCGGCGAGCAGGTCACCGAGGTCGGCCCGAGTGAGCCGGTCGAGGTGCTCGGCCTGTCCGGCACGCCGAACGCGGGCGACGAGGCGACCGTGGTCGACGACGAGCGCAAGGCGCGCGAGGTCGCGTCCTTCCGTGTCGAGCGCGAACGCGAGACCAAGCTTGCCCGCCAGCAGGCGGCCAAGCTCGAGAACATGCTCGCGCAGATGAAGGATGGCGAGCAGGCCACGGTGCGCCTGTTGCTCAAGACCGACGTCCAGGGTTCGTGCGAAGCCTTGTCCGACGCCTTGACCAAGCTCGGCAACGAGGAAGTCCGCGTCGACCTGATCTCGACCGGTGTCGGCGGTATCAACGAGTCGGACGTGAACCTCGCGCACGCCTCGCAGGCGACGATGATCGGCTTCAACGTGCGCGCCGACGCCGCTGCCCGCCGCCTGGTCGAGGAAGAGGGCGTGGACCTGCGCTACTACAGCGTGATCTACGACGTCATCGACGACGTCAAGGCCGCCATCAACGGCCTGCTTTCGCCGGAAATCCGCGAGACCATCGTCGGTATCGCCGAGGTTCGCGACGTGTTCCGCTCCTCGCAGTTCGGTGCCATCGCCGGCTGCGTAGTTTCGGAAGGCGTGGTCAAGCGCACCAACCCGATCCGCGTGCTGCGCGACAACGTCGTCATCTACGAGGGCGAACTGGAGTCGCTGCGTCGCTTCAAGGACGACGTCAACGAGGTACGTGCAGGGACCGAGTGCGGTATCGGCGTGAAGAACTACAACGACGTCAAGCCGGGCGACCAGATCGAAGTCTACGAACGCACCGTCGTGGCGCGCACGATCTGAGTGCGCCGGGGCATGGCCAGGAGCAAGACACGTGACTTCAATCGCGTCGACCGCGTGGCGGCGACCATCCAGCGCGTCCTCGCGACGCCCGTGGCGGACATCGCGCGCGCGGAGCGTGCCGGTCTCGTGAGCATCACGCGGGTCGAAGTCAGCCCCGACCTGCGCCGGGCCGAGGTGCACCTCAGCGTGTTCAGCGGCGCCGAGGACGAGGCCGCGACGGTACGTGCAGCGCTGCGCGAGCATGCCCACGAGCTGCAGCGCGTGCTGGCGACGGAGCTGCGTACGCGCAACACACCGGTGCTCGCGTTTACCCTGGACGACACCCTGGCACAGGCCGATCGCATCGATCGTCTGCTCGGTAACCCGGGTCTGCCCGGGCGTCGCGGCTGATCGTGGGCGGGCGACACCGCAACGCGCGCCGGCCGCGCGGGCGCGACGTCAACGGCATCCTGTTGCTAGACAAGCCACTCGGTATCAGCTCGAACCAGGCATTGCAGCGTGCCAAGGCGATTTTCCAGGCGC
>JAPOKK010000377.1 GCA_029977665.1 Pseudomonadota bacterium
CAGCTCGAAGCGAACGCCGCGATTCTCTGCACGGGCTTCACCCACTTCGACTCGGTGAACAAGCCCGAATGGGGCTTCTGCACCTTCCCGGACGTGGTCACCACGACGCAGGTGGAGCAGATGATCTCCTCCGGCCAGGGCGTGCGCTGCCCGTCCGACGGCCGCAAGCCGAAGCGCGTGGCGATCCTGCTCTGCGTAGGTTCGCGCGACCGTCAGATCGGCCGCGAGTGGTGCTCGAAGATCTGCTGCACGGTCTCGGCCAACATCGCGATGGAGATCCGCGAGGAACTGCCCGACTGCCACGTCTATGTCTATTACATGGACATCCGCACCTTCGGCCTCTACGAGACCAAGTACTACTGGCGCAGCCAGGAGGAATTCAAGGTCAAGTACATCAAGGCGCGTATCGCCGAGGTCACCTCCGACGGCAAGCGCGTGATCGTCAAGGGCGAGGACACGCTGGTCAAACGCCCGATCACGATCCCGTTCGACATGGTCGTGCACGCCATCGGCATGGATCCCAACGTCGACAACCGCACGCTGGCGCAGATCTTCGGCGTCGAGCTCGAAGCGAACGGCTTCATCGATCGCAAGGATACCTACAGCGCCATCGGCCAGACCTCGCGTCCGGGCGTGTTCGTCGCCGGCTCCGCGACCGGGCCCGAGACCATCGACGACTCCATCGCGCAGGCCAACGCCGCCGCGATCGCGAGCCTCGGCCTGCTCGAGCAGGCGGTCTGAGGGAGGCACCGGCGTGCTGCGTGCATTCGGCATCGGCAGGGACAAGGCGGCGCCGCCGGCCGCGCCCGAACCGGCGCGGCCAGAACTGCACCTGTCCGGCTCAACGCTGCGCGCCGCGCTCGAAGCGGCCATTGCCGGCTGCGAAGCGCACGGCGGCGTCGAGCGCTACATCGCGGCGCTGAAACTGAAAGCGACGCTGTTCCAGGATGCCTTGCGCGACGCCGATCCGCGCGCCGTGCCGCGCGAGACGCTGGCGGCGTTGTGCGCGTTCATGGCGACGGTGCGCCGGCGCATCGCGCCCGAGCTCGAAGGCGCCGGTCTCGCGCGCCTGCACACCGCGCTCGGCCTGCTGCTCGACGGCCGCGAAGACACCACCACGACCGACCAGCGCATCAGCGCCTGCTGCGCGCAGTTCCCGGCCGACCGCGAGCACCGCTGGGTGCGCGACTTCGCCGCCGAGGTGCTGCACAACGTCGATCCCGAGCGCTACCCGCTGATGACACGCTGGGTGTGGGACGCGCGCGCCAATACGGGCGCCTTGCGCGAGATGTGGTTCGGCGAGGACATCGATCACCGCACGCTGCACGTCGCCGACGACTACGCGACGTTCGTCATGCTGCGCGAAGAGCTCGCGGTGTTCCTCTCCGACAACGGCTTCTTCCGCGATATCGGCCATTACAGCGACCTCGTCCTGGCCCAGGTCTACGCCGAGTACATCTGCGCGCAGGGCGGCACCTACCTGCGCGCCGACTTCTCTTCGCCCGAAGATCCCGTGCAGCACACGCGGCGCATGCTCGGTCTCGACGGCGTACGCGCAGGCTCGACGCGCCTGCGCCTGAAAGCCATCGACGGCGAGGCCTGGCGCCTGCTCGAAGACGCCGAGACGCAGGAAGCCGGCACGCTCGTAGCGCAGCGCGACGATGGCGCGGGAGGCACGGCGTGAGCCGCGCTTCCGCATTGCCGCTCACGCACGCGGCGCGGTACCCGCATGCCGCACCAGCCACGTGCCGAGAAGAACGACCAGGCGCGAGCCGTCGCGCCGCGCGCTGAGCCAGGGATCCCCCAAGCATGCCGATCCACGAAGAACACCTGATCCGCCCCGAGGATCTCACCACCCACGACGAACTCGTGATCGACGGCGTGGACGTCTCCGGCCACTGGAGTACGTTCATCGAGTCGCGCGTGGTGACCGATTACAACGAAGCGCTGCAGGACGAGATCGCGGCGCTGCCGGGCGGCGAGCAGATCCACCGCTGCTGGCAGTGCGGCTCGTGCACGAATTCGTGCACGGTCAACGCCATCAACCCGGATTTCAACCCACGCTACTGGATCTATCTCATCCGCATGGGCATGGAGTCCGAGCTGCTGCGCGACAAGGACATCATCTGGCAGTGCGTCTCGTGCAACAAGTGCACCTACGCCTGCCCGCGCGACGTCTTCCCCGAAGGCGTGATGAAAGCGACCGCGCACTGGCTGGAACTCAAGGGCCACACGCCGACCAGCCCCTCGATGCATTTCGACGAGGAGTTCTCGAGCCAGGTCTTCGCTACCGGCAAGATCGAGGAAGGGCGCATCATTCGCGGCTTCTTCCGCCGCACCGGGCAGTCGCTGAAGCAGGGCTGGCTGATCGAAATGGTCAAGGGCATGTTGCGCAACCTGCCGGCCGGGCTGCTCATTCGCATGGGGCTCGCCAACGTGCTGAAACCGCGCACGCGCGGTTGGGGCGGGGCACGTGCGGCAATCGAAGAATACGTCGCCGAGCAGCAAACCCATCAACGCCAGGCGCTCGGCCTCGACGCCCTGGTGCGCCAGGCAGCGAGCGAACTCGACGCCGAACCCCGGGAGAGCAGGGCATGAGTGAGTACAAGAAGATCGCCTACTACCCGGGCTGCGCGCTCGAAGGTTCGGGCCACGCCTACAACCGCTCGACCAAGGCGCTCGGCAAGGCGCTTGGCCTCGGTCTCGAGGAAGTGAAGAACTGGAACTGCTGCGGGGCGATGGAAGTGAAGAACATCGATCCGAAGCTCCAGACCTACCTGTCCTCGCGGGTGATGTCGATCGCCGCCCACGAGATGGGCCATGACACCGTGATGGCGCCGTGCAACGGCTGCTACCACAACCTCAAGAAAGCCGAGTACGACCTCGGCCACGACGCCGACTCGCGCGAAGTCGTCGAGCGTCTCTCGAACAAGGCCGGGCACAAGACCTATCAGGCTGGCAGCGTGAAGACCATCCACGCGCTCGACTGGATCAAGGACGCCATCGGCGAGGAAGAACTCGCCCGGCGC
>JAPOKK010000204.1 GCA_029977665.1 Pseudomonadota bacterium
ACGACGGCAGCCTGCCGCTGATCGGCGTCAACACCTTCCTGCCCAAGGAGGGCCAGGAAGACGAAGTGACGGAACTCGAGCTGATGCGCTCGAGCGAGGAGGAAAAGCACGACCAGATCGCGGCCGTGCGCAACTTCCACGCCATCCACGCCGAAGAGCGCCCAGCGCGCCTCAACGCGCTGCAGGATGTCGCGCGTCAGCGGGGCAACTGCTTCGCGGAGCTGGTCGAGACGGTCAAGCACGCCTCGCTCGGCCAGATCTCGGACGCGCTCTACGACGTCGGCGGCGAGTACCGCCGCAACATGTGAGGCACGGGATCCCGTGCCCGACAGGGAGATGACGGCATCCCCATGCTGATCGACGCCATCGGGCAGACGCATGCGCGTGCCGGCGACGACGCGCGCATCGTCTGCCTCGTGCCCAGCGTCACGGAACTCCTGTTCGCGCTCGACCTCGGGCCGCAGGTGGTGGGGCGCACCGGCTTCTGCATCCATCCGCGTGACGCGGTGCGCCGCGTGCCCAAGCTCGGCGGCACCAAGGACGTCGACCTCGAAGGCATCCGTGCACTTGCGCCGAGCCACGTGATCGTCAACATCGACGAGAACGAGCGGCCGACCTTCGAGGCGCTGCGCGAGTTCGTGCCGCATGTCGTCGTCACCCATCCCAATGCGCCCGAGGACAACCTCGCCCTGTACGCGCTCATCGGCGGGATCTTTGCCCGCGAAACGCAGGCCGAGGGGCTTACCACGGCGTTGCGCGAGCGCCTCGATGCCCTGCGTCGGCACCGTGACGGCCGGCCGTCGCAGCGCGTTGTGTACCTGATCTGGCGCGAGCCGTGGATGACCGTCAGCCGCGAGACCTACATCGCGCGCATGCTTGAATTGATCAACTGGCACACGCTGCCCGCAACGGCGACCAAACGCTATCCCGAGCTGACCGAAGCGGATTTGCGCGCACTCGCGCCCGACCTCTGCCTGTTGAGCAGCGAGCCGTACCCGTTTCGCGAGAAGCACCTCGACGAGGTACGCGGCCTGTGCGGCGAGGGCTGCGGCGTGCATCTGGTCGACGGCGAAATGCTGTCTTGGTACGGCAGCCGCGCCATCGACGGCCTCGATTACCTCGCGCGCCTCGGCGACGCGCTGAGCGGGCAGGTCGCATGAGTAGCAAGCCGCGCATCGCCTCGCCCTGCGTCGCCGTGTGCGCGCTCAATGCCGAGCTCGGCATCTGCATCGGCTGCCTGCGCACGCGCGAGGAAATCACTTACTGGACGCGCTACACCGACGACGAGCGCGCGGCGATAATGGCCGACCTCGCACGCCGCCGCGCGGCGCGCGAGTCCGCCACCGACTGACTCTTTCGAACACCCCGGGGAGGAGACCACCCATGAGCTACGAGACGCTCACCTTCGAGCGCGACGGCGGCGTTGCCGTCATCACCCTGAATCGTCCGGACGCCGCGAACAGCCTGAACGTGCCGATGGCCGAGGAGCTGGTCAAGGTCGCGACGCACTGCGACTCCAATCCCGATATCCGCTGCGTCGTCTTCACCGGCGCCGGCAAGATGTTCTCGGCCGGCGGCGACCTGCACTCGTTCGCCGCGCAGGGCGAAGGCATGGCCGAGTACATGCGCTACGCGACGACCGGCCTGCACGCGGCGATCTCGCGTTTCGCGCGCATGAACGCGCCGTACCTCGTCGCCGTCAACGGCGTTGCCGCCGGCGCCGGCTTCTCGATGGCGATTTCGGGCGACATGGTGTTCGCCGCCGAATCGGCCAAGTTCACCATGGCGTACACCCGCGCCGGCGTCTCGCCGGATGGCTCGAGCACCTACTTCCTGCCGCGCCTGGTCGGACACGTGAAGGCGATGCAGCTGATCCTCATGAACGACGTGCTGAGCGCCGCCGAGGCGCGCGAATGGGGCCTGGTCAACGAGGTCGTCGCCGACGACCAGCTCATGCCAAGGGTGATGGAAGTCGCGCACCAGCTCGCCAACGGCCCGACGCTGGCCTACGGCGAATCCAAGCGCCTCGTCACCGACAGTCTCGGCAATACCCTGGAAACACAGATGGAACTCGAGACGCGCGCCATCGCCGGTCTCGCGCGGGCCTCCGAAGACACCGTCAACGCCATCAACGCCTTCACGAAGAAGGAGAAAGCCGAGTTCAAGGGGCGCTGAGCGATGAAAGCACTGGTACTGAGAGAACTCGGCGGCCCCGACAAGCTCGCCATCGAAGACCTGCCGCTGCCCGAGCCGGGCGCCGGCGAGGTGCGCGTCAAGATCGCCTGCGCCGCACTCAATCGCCGTGACGTGTGGATCACCGTCGGCGCCTACCCGCGCATCCAGTTTCCGTCGGTGGCCGGATCGGACGGCGCCGGGGGGATCGACGCCGTCGGCAGCGGCGTCGACAACGGGCGTATCGGCGAGGAAGTCGTCATCTACCCGGCGCTGGCGTGGGGCGACGACCCGCGTTGCGGCGGTCCCGACTTCCGCGTGCTCGGCATGCCCGACCAGGGCACCCACGCAGAGTACATCTGCATCCCCGAGAGCTCGGTCTACACCAAGCCCGCACACCTGTCGTGGGCGCAGGCGGCGGCTTTCCCGCTCGCCGGACTGACCGCGTGGCGCGCCACGGTGACCCACGGCGAGGTCGCCGCGGGCCAGAAAGTCCTCGTCACCGGTATCGGTGGCGGCTGTGCGACCTTCGCCCTGATGTGGGCGAAACATCATGGCGCCGAGGTCTATGTCACCTCGAGCAAGCAGGACAAGATCGACGCCGCCCTCGCGCTCGGCGCGAGCGCGGGTTTCAACTACCGCGAGGCCGACTGGGGCAAGCAGCTGCGCGCGGCCAGCGGCGGCATCGATCTCGTGATCGACTCTGCCGGTGGCGACGGCCTGCATACCTGCCTCGACACGCTCGGCAACGGTGGCCGCTACGTGTTCTTCGGCGCCACGCAGGGCAACGCCGAGAAAGGGCTCAACATGGCGAAGCTGTTCTTCCGCCAGATCCGCATCCAGGGCACGACCATGGGCCGGCCGGAGGAATTCCGTGCAATGGTGGATTTCATCAACGCGCACAAGCTGGAACCGGTGATCGACCACGTCTATCCCTTCAGCGAGGCAGTCAGTGCGCATCAGCGCATGCTCGAATCGGAGCAGATGGGCAAGCTGGTGCTGGAAATCGGCTGAGTGCGCTTTGACGTTCCGCTCAGGCGCCGGTGAACGGTACCTTGCGCGCTTGCGCGTACCGTTGACCCGCGCGCACGGTGTCTGACACTTTTGCGCAATTTTTAAGCAAAAGTGTCAGACACCGCCCTGCGATGAGAGACGAGAATTTCCCCTGATGGAGCTGAACGAGCTCGAATCCTGCCTCGCACGGCTCGTCGCCGCGCACTACGGCCAAGACGCCCGCGTGCGTGAACTGGGCGGCTTCGCCGGCAGCCACGGTGGCCTGACTTTTGGTTTCGAGGTGTGGGACGGGCACCGTGAGCGCTGCCTCGACCGGCTCGTCATCCGCCTCGCGCCGGTCGGCGTCAAGCGTAGCGGCAACACCGACGTACTGCGCCAGGTGCCGCTGCTCACAACCCTCGCAGAACACGGCTTCCCGGTCCCGCCGATTCGCTTTTACGGCGCCGACGACGCATACCTGCCCACGGCCTACGTGGTCTTCGCGCGGCTGCCCGGGCGCAGCTTCATCGTGTGGGAGCCCGACGAGTCGTTCGACCTGTCACCACAAGCGGTCGCGCCGCTGTGGCGACAGGCGAGCGCGGTGATGGCCCGGGTGCACGCGTTCGACTGGCAGCGTCACCTGGCCGACTGGCAGGCGCCGAGTCCGATCGAGGCCGAGGTCGAGCGCTGGGACTCGGTGCTCGCCAAGGCGGCCGAGCCGGCCTGGATCCGGCTCGGCGAGGAAGTGCGTGCGCTACTGCTGGAACAGGGTCCGCCGCCGTCGCCGGTGGGCCTCATGCACGGCGACTGCCAGCCGGGCAACATCCTTTACGACGCGCAGGGCGAGATCGTCGCGCTGCTCGACTGGGAACTGTCGGCGATCGGCGCGCAGCTCTACGACCTCGGCTGGCAGATCATGATCGGCGACCGCGCGTCCTGGCATCCCGACTGGTGCCCGGTCAATCCGCTCACGCCGGCCGAGATGATTGCCGAATACGAGCGGCACAGCGGCCGCTCGGCCGCCGGCGTCGACTGGTACCGCGCGCTGGCCGGTTACCGCATGGCCGTCGTTTCGGGCCTGTTCACGCGCCTGCACCGCGAGGGCCAGCGCCACGACCCGGCGTGGGAACGCATGGCGCTGGCAGTGCCGTCGATGTACGGCCGCGCGCGCGAGCTGCTGCTCGCCGCGCGCTGAGGACGACCGTTACTCGCGTGCCTCGGCCTCGTCGGCTACCTGCACCAGCAGCGTGCCCTGGTTGGCACCGCTGAACAAGGTCGCGAACACCGCCGGCAGGTTCTCGAAGCCGTGGTGCAGGTCTTCCCGGTAGGCGATGCGTCCGGCGGCCGTCCAGGCCTTGAGATCCGTCACCGCTTCGTCGAAACGATCGGCGTAGTTGCCGCACAGAAAACCCTGCATGCGGATGCTGCCGTAGATGAGGCGCATCATGTTGCGCGGACCTTCGGGCTGGCGACCCTCGTCGTAGCTCGCGATCTGGCCGCACAGCACGATGCGCCCGAACGGTGCCATGTTGTTGACCGCGGCCTGCAGGATTTCACCGCCGACGTTGTCGTAGAACACGTCGATTCCGTCCGGGCAGAGCGCCGCGAGGCGTTCCTCGACCGGCTCGGCCTTGTAGTCGACCGTCGCGTCGAGGCCGCACTCGTCGCGCAGCCACGCGCACTTGGCGGCGCCGCCGGCGATGCCGATCACGCGCAGGCCCTTGATCTTGCCGATCTGCGCCGCCGTGGAGCCGGTCGATCCGGCGGCGCCGGACACGACCAGGGTCTCGCCCGCCCGCGGCTGGCCGACATCGAGCAGGCCGAAGTAGGCAGTCAGCGGGTTGAGGCCGTAGCGGCCGATGCCTTCGAGAAAACTCAAGCCCTCGGGCAGGGCGTGCAGCGGCAGCCCCGCGCCGGTCGGAATGCTGGCATAGTCCTGCCAGCTCGAAATCGTATACACGCGGGTGCCGACAGGGTACTCCGGGTCGCCGGAAGCGACCACGCGCCCGACCGCCGGGGCCAGCATGACCTCGCCGAGCGGGACCGAGGGATAGAAACTGTTGCCGGGCGGATCCATCCAGTTGCGCATCGTCGGCGCGCACAGGAACGCGACATTGCGGATGCGGATCTCGCCGGCGCCGACAGCGCCGGTTGGCGCCGGGACGTTCTTCAGTTCGAAATCCTCGACCCGCATGTGCCCCTGCGGGCGCGCGCGCAGGATCCATTGACGATTCGTCTCACTCATGGCTTCCCCTTTGAACCGGTGATTCACGCGATCTTGCGTTGCGCGCTAGCCTCGCCGGTTTGGCGCCTGCCTGGCAAGGGCTGCTAACATCGGGGGCGTCCACGGCAACGAGGGGAGAACGATGTCCGAGACGAACAGCGAGCACCACCGGGTCGTCATCATCGGTGCCGGTGGTGGCGGCATCTGCATGGGCGTCAAGCTCAAGGAAGCCGGCATCGACGATTTCGTCATGCTCGACAAGGCCGGCGGCGTCGGCGGCACCTGGTACCACAACACCTACCCGGGTGCCGAGTGCGACGTGCAATCCCACCTGTATTCGTTCTCGTTCGAGCCCAAGCTCGACTGGTCGCGACCGTTTGCCGGCCAGGCCGAGATCCTCGCCTACATGAACCACTGCGTGGACAAGTACGGCCTGCGCCCGCACCTGCGCCTGAACACGGCGGTGAAAAGCGCCGCGTGGGACGACGCGGCGGGCCGCTGGCACGTGACGACCGCCGATGGCACCGAGCTCAGCGCGGACGCGGTGGTCAGCGCCATCGGCATGTTCAACAACATCGTGTGGCCACAGATCCCGGGCATCGCCGACTTTGCCGGGACCTATTTCCACTCGGCGCGCTGGAACCACGACTACGACCTCACCGGCAAGCGCGTCGGCGTGGTCGGCATCGCCGCGAGCGCGGTGCAGTTCGTGCCCGAGATCGTCGACAAGGTCGCGCACGTGACGCTGTACCAGCGCACCGCGAACTGGGTCGTACCGAAACCCAACGAGCCCTACACGCAGGCGCAGCTCGATTACTTCCGCAGCCACCCCGAAGCGGTCGCGGCGAGTCGCGAGGAGATCTACCAGACGTGGAACACGCTGTGCACGTTCAACGACCAGGACGTGCTGGCCGAGATCGAACGCCAGGGACTCGAACGCATCGCCGAAGTCGCCGATCCGGAGACCCGCCGCAAGCTCACGCCGACCCATCCGTTCGGCTGCAAGCGGCCACTCTTCTCGGATAACTACTACTGGATCTTCAACCGCGACAATGTCGACCTGGTGACCACCGACATCGATCACATCGGCCCGCACGGCGCAGTCACGGTCGACGGCGAGTGCCGCGAAGTCGACTGCCTGATTTACTCGACCGGCTTCGAGACGACCACCTACCTGACCGCGATCGAGGTCACCGGTCGCGACGGGCGCAGCCTGCGCGAGGCCTGGGACGACGGCGCGCAGGCCTACCTCGGCATCACCACGGCAGGCTTCCCGAACCTGTTCATGCTCTACGGCCCCAACACCAACCAGGGCTGCATCCTGTTCATGATCGAACGCCAGGTGGAATACGTGGTGCGCCAGCTCGAGCGCATGGCACAGGAGAAGCTGGCCTGGATCGACGTCAAGCCGGACGTGCAGACGCGCTTCAATGATGACCTGCAGGCGGCACTGAAGGCGGTCGACGTGTGGCAGGCGAGCTGCGGCAACGATTTCTATTACCGTTCGAAATCCGGCCGCATGGTGACGCAGTGGCCACACTCCATGGACGCCTTCACCGACGCCACCACGCGCCCCGACGCCGATGCCTACGAGGTGGCGCGGCGCGCCAGCGGCGGCTGAGCGTTGTCGCGCCACTCGTCGTCGAGAGGCGGGGCGATGCAGCGTGATGGACGAGCACTCGGCTGATGCCTTGCCGCGGAAGATTATCCTTACACACCGGAACCAAATTTAACTTGCTGAAAAAAAAGAATTTTCCTAATCGTTCG
>JAPOKK010000269.1 GCA_029977665.1 Pseudomonadota bacterium
CGCGCAGCTCGTGACCGGCGGCCACGGTCTGCGCCTGCTCGCCGCCGTCGACGAGTTCACGCGCCGTCGCCATGGCGGTATCGTAATCCTGTCGCCGGATTGCCAATCGCCCGAGCAACACGCGCGCGCCGAGCGCATCGGGAGCGACCTCGGCAACGCGTTCCAGGGTCGCGGTCAGTCCTTCCGCGTCTCCCCGCTGGTTGTAGACGCGCGCCAGCAGCTCGAGCCCCTGCAGTGAATCCGGCACGCGCTCGACCAGCGCCTGGGCGGCGGCCAGCGCGGCGTCCTCGTCACCGCTCTGCAACATGATGGTCGCGTACTCGGCCTGCACCTGCAGTGCGTACGGCGCGAGGGCATAGGCCTCGCTGATGACCGTCTCGGCCAGCGGCAGGTTGCCCTTGGCGCGGTAGTGCTTGGCCAGCAGCAGGCGCGGCGCGACCGCGTCGGGGTTGTGCTCGCGAGCGACATTCCACAGGCGCTCGGCTTCGTCGAGGTCATCGTCCTTGAGCGCGAGCGCGGCCATGCCGAGGAGCGCGAACGGCTGATAAGCATCACGTTCGAGCACCTCCTGGAAGCGCTCGCGGCCGGCGGCGTCGTCCCCGGCCAGGATCGCCAGTCGCGCGAGATTGATGCGTGCCGGGTGGAACTCGGCATCGAGCTCGACGGCACGTGTGTAAGCGGTGCGCGCGCCTTCGGCGTCGCCGCCCACTTCGCGCACGTAGCCGAGCACGTTGGCGGCGACCGCGTTGTCCGGGTGACGCTCGCTGAGGGCGCTCGCCGTCGCCACTGCGGCATCCTGGTCCTTGCGCCCGAGGTGTGCCAGCGCGAGCATGATGTGTGCCTGCGCGAAATCCGGGTCCTCGGCCACGATCGCTTCGAGTTCCGCGATGGCTTCCTCCGCATGGCCGCTGCTTAAGCGGCTGAGCGCGAGCTGGGTGCGAATAGGCAGGGAATCGGGTGCGAGTTCGGCAGCGCGGGCGAGGCTCGCCTCGCTGTCGGCGAACTTGCCATGCTTGAGGTACGCGGTGCCGAGCAGCGCGAGCATGCCGGGATCCTGGGCGCCGTCACCGTCGCCGGCCACGTTACGAATTTCGTCGAGCCCGTCGAGCCTGCCCGCGGCGAGCTGGATCGCGCCCAGCATGCGTCGCGCGGCGGCGTTCTGCGGCTCGATTTCGAGCAGCCGCGCGACGTAATCCTGCGCGCGCGAGAACTCCGAGTGCGCGAAGTGCATACGCGCCGCCATGATCAGGCTTTCGCGGTGCATCGGCGCGACCTGCAGCACTTTGCGCAGCGCGACGAGCGCGGAGTTCTGATCGCCGCGTGCGTCGGAAATCCGTGCACGCAGGAAGTTGACGCGCGGGTCCTCACTGCCGTCGGGGCCGATCGCATCGAGCGCGTTGGTCGCCTCGTCCGTCTCGCCCAGCTCGAGCAGCGCACGCGCCTTGCCCATCAGCGCGAGCGGATTGTCCGGCTCGAGCGCCAGCGCCTGCGTGAACGCGTCTCGCGCCTGCCCGGCCTGCTCGTCGTACAGGTCGAGTTCGCCCTTGATGATCCACAGACCGGCGTCGGCCTGGCCCTTCTCCAGCAGCGTCTCGACCTCGCGCCGGGCCATCGCCGCGTTGCCGCCGGCGAGCTCGACCTGCATCAGGCCGCGACGCGCCTGCTCGTTGTCCGGGTCCTTCTCGAGAGCCGCGTTGAAGGTGGCGCGCGCATCGTCGAAGCGTTGCTGGCCGAAGTCGAGCATGCCGCGCAGAACCAGCCACGCGGCACGGCTGGTGTCGCCGTTGATCGCGATTTCCGTCGCCGCCTCGTCGAACTTGCCGGCAAGGAGCTGTGCACGGGTCAGCGCGAGCGCGAGCGCAGGATCGGTCTCGCCGAGTTCGCGGGCACGGGTAAGCTCCTTGATCGCGCCCTGGGGATTACCTCCTTCGGCATAGATACGGCCGAGCAGAAAACGCGCGGCGCGATTCGACGGTTCGCGGCCGAGTACGTCCTTCAAATCGATGACGGCGGCATTGAACTCGCCGGCTTCGTAGGCGGTCCGGGCGCGCGCCATCGAGGCGTCCACGTCTACTGCGCCGCGCTGTACCAGGAACGCGCCGACACCTGCCAGCACGACCAGCGCCACCAGCGCGATGACCAGGCGCCGCCGGCGCCGAGCGCGACGTCGCGATTCGCGAGAACTGCTCATGGTCTCTCCCCGACCCTTTCGCTGGCACAAGGCCGGCGAAGGGGCAGCACTCCCGACATCGTCCGGCGCATGGACTTTGTCGATATCGTTTTCAGATCTTGCCTTCGTCGGCCATCTTGATCAGGCGCTTGGCGGGCACGTAGCCGCCGAGCTGTTCGCCGTCCTTGGTGTAGACCGCCGGCGTGCCGCTCACCCCCATGGACTGCCCGAGTTCGAACTGCGCCGCCACCGGGTTGTCGCAGGCCGGCGCGTCGACCGGCTTACCCGCCTTGGCGTCGGTCATCGCCTTCTGGCGATCACTTGAACACCACACGGCGGCGACCTTGTCGAACGACTCGCTTTTCAACCCCGCGCGCGGGAATGCCAGGTACTCGACCGCGATACCCGCGGCATTCAGCTCGGGCACCTCGTTGTGCAGTTTGCGGCAATACCCGCAATCGACATCGGTGTACACGTAGAGCGTGGCGCGGGCCTTGCCGTCGGCGGGCGCGAAGCTGACGAGGTCCTTGGGATCGAGCTCGGCGAAGACCTGCTTGCGCGCCTCGGCACGACGCTCGTCGGAAACGTTGCGGCGTTCCTCGAGGTCGATGAGATCGCCGCGCAAGGCGTAACGACCATCCTCGCTGACGTAGAACAGCGATGCGCCGAGCATGACTTCGAAAATCCCGGGCACCTGGGACGCGGTGATCGAGGTGATCTCCTCACCTTCGAACATCGTGTTCATGCGCTCGCGCACGGCCTGCTCGCCGGCCTGCGCACAGAGCGCGCCGAGCAGGCAGCACAGGGCGGACAAGCTTCTCAGACAGCGTTGCAACATCGTCTTACCTCGGATTCGGGGGCACATTGTAGGGAGACAGGACCTGGCGGGCCATGTCCCGCTGCCCGGAATGAGACTCCGGTATCGCGGGCTCGTTCCCATGCTTCGGCCATTTTCCCGTAAACTGCAGCCATTGCCCAAGTCCCCGCGCCAGTCCCCGGCGCGCGAGCGGTTCTCCATGAGCGCCACCGACAAGACCAACCTGGAAGGCACCTCCCTGGGGAAGTACCAGGTGCTCGCACGCATCGGCGCCGGCAACATGGCAACCGTCTACATGGCGCACGATCCCTATATCGACCGCCCGGTGGCGCTCAAGGTCGCGCGGCCGGAGTGTGTCGGCGACGATGAACACGGCGAACTCTACCGGCAGCTGTTCTTCAACGAGGCCCAGACCGCTGGCCTGCTCAAGCACCCGAACATCACCGCCATCTACGATGCTGGCGTCGATCGCGGTTACTACTTCATCGTCATGGAATACGTGCACGGTGGCGACACCCTGGAGCGCCACACCGCGGCCGACACCCTGCTGCCGGTGGAAACCGTGACGACCATCCTCTATCAATGCGCCATGGCGCTCGATTATGCGCACAAGCGCGGTGTCGTGCACCGCGACATCAAGCCGCGCAATATCCTGCTGACAGCGGACGGCGAAGCGAAGATCGGCGATTTCGGCGTCGCCACCACACCCGATCTGGCGCAGGCGGCCGCACCCGGCCACGCGGGCTCGCCCCTTTACATGTCGCCCGAGCAGATCAGGCGCGAGACCGTAACTGCGCAAAGCGACCTGTTCTCGCTCGGTGTCGTCGCCTACGAACTGCTTACCGGACGCCACCCCTTCCATGGAGAAAACCTCGAAGCCATCGAATACCGCATCGGTATCGGCACCCCGCCGCGCCTGTGCGACCTCAACGCCGATATCCCCGACATCTACCAGCGCATCATCGACAAGGCGCTGGCCAAGAGCGTCACGCGCCGCTATCGCTGCGGGCTCGACATGGCCGGCGATATTTCGCTGGTCTACGAGTTCCTCGAGTTACCGGCATTTCGCCTGAGCCAGCAGGAGAAGTTCAGCCAGGTCGAGAAGCTCGCTTTCTTCCGCGTCTTCCAGGACAACGAGTTGTGGGAGTTGATCAATGCCGCGGAGTGGCTGCACCTGGAAGCCGGCACCGAGATCGTCCGCGAGGGGGAGCGGGACAGCGCTTTTTTCGTCCTCGTCAGCGGTGATGCACAGGTACGCAAGCTGGAGTGCGCCGTCAACACCCTGCACCCGGGAGACTGTTTCGGCGAGATGGGCATGCTGCGGGACAGCCCACGCGCCGCGAGCGTGCACGCGCTCGGTGACGTGACCGTGATGAAGTTGCGCGCGCCGACCGTCGAGGCCATGTCGATCAACGCCCAGTTACGCTTTCAACGCCAGTTCCTCGCCGCGTTGATGGACCGTCTCGACCGGGCCAACGAACGCATCGCCCTGGCCGGGCGCGCCGGCTGAGCAGGCCGCCCCGCATGGTCACTCGCGCCACCCTCGCAGCCGGCGGTTCACGACTGACATTCGAGGACACGCTCGCGCTGCTCGAGCAGGCCGGTGCGCTGTCACCCGGCCAGGCCGCGCAGGCGCGTCGCTCGGTCAACCCTGATGACACACGTCATCCGTTCGTGCGCGTGGCCGATCTCGGCCTGCAGACCACCGGTGCGCAAGCCGAGCCGCTGACACTGGAGTCGGTCACGCGGCTGGTCGCGGCAGCCGCGGGCATCGACTACTTCCGGATCGACCCGCTCAAGATCGACGTCGAGGCGGTAACCTCGCTGGTCTCGCAGGCTTACGCCACGCGCTTCGGCTTCCTCCCCGTGATCGTCAACGAGCAGGAAGTCGTGATCGCCAGCGGTGAGCCGTTCGCGGACGACTGGACACACGAGCTCGCGCGCGTGCTCAAGCGGCGCATCGCGCGGGTACTCGCCAATCCCCGTGACGTCGAACGCTACCTGAAGGAGTTCTACGGCGTCAGCCGTTCGATCTCCGGCGCGACGCACAGGACCGACGCCGCGCCGCGCAGCGGCGTGACCAACTTCGAGCAGCTCACCGAGCTCGGCAGCGTGGCCGAGCCGGATGCGAACGACCGCCACATCGTGCACCTCGTCGACTGGCTGCTGCAGTACGCCTTCGAGCAGCGCGCGAGCGACATCCACATCGAACCGCGGCGCGAGCAAAGCAACGTGCGCTTTCGCATCGACGGCGTGCTCCACCTCATTCACCAGCTGCCGACCGGCGTGGTGGGCGCGATCACGAGCCGCATCAAGACCCTCGGACGCATGGACGTCGCCGACAAGCGCCGCCCGCAGGACGGC
>JAPOKK010000363.1 GCA_029977665.1 Pseudomonadota bacterium
GCCGCAGTGGCGATGGCGCCGGCGTTGACCATGGGGTTGTGCGGCCGGTGGCTACCCTCGTCGAGCTTGATGATGGAGTTGAAGGCATCGCCGGTCGGCTCGACGCCAACCCGTTTCGCGACCGCCTCGCGACCGTGATCCTCCAGTGCCAAGCCGAACACGAATGGCTTCGAGATTGACTGGATGGTGAACTCCCGCTCGCTGTCGCCTGCTTCGAACAGCTGGCCATCCCGCGCACCGGCGGCAGCGATGCCAAACCAGGCCGGCTCCGCCGTGGCGAGCTCCGGGATGTAGTCCGCGACGCGACCCTCGTCGAGCGCGCGGAAGGTGGCGTGCAGATCGCGCAAGGTATTGCGGAACGGCGACACCGCCGTGCGTATGCCGCGTACCAGCGCGCCAAGGTCGGATTGTTGCTCGGACATTCGACTGAGTCTCCCGCTACTGCCCGAGCAGGCGTGCTGCGACGCCGCGAACGCCCACGGCGTAAGGATCGTCCGGTGCGCCAAGCCCAAAGATGCCTTCGCTGCCGAGCGTCATCAGCCCCTCGCTCAGCGGCAGTACGGCGAGCACCGGAATGCCGAAAGCCGCCTCGGCGCGTGCCGCGAGAGTTTCCTTGTCGATCCCGGAAGGCACCTTGTTGAGGATGATGTTGGCGTCCTGCACATCCAGCTGGCGGGCGAGATCGATGGTCACCGCCGTGCCCTGGAAGTCCTGCCGGTCCGGGCGGACTATCAGCAGCACGGTATCCGACACGGCGATCGACAGCAGGGTTTCCTCGTTGACGCCGGGATGCGTGTCCACGAGCAGGAAGTCGAGACTCAGCGCCGCTGCGAGCTGCTGAAAACCGTCGTTCAGCAGTCCGACGTCGAAGCCCTGCTTGATGATGCGTGCGATATCGGCTGCCTTGATGCTGGACGGCACCAGATGCACCGAGCCGGTGCACGGGCCGATCACGGCTGTTCGGTCATAGGCGGCGTCGGTGATAGCGCAGTTGCCCCACAGGAAGTCATTCAACGTGCGACCGACCTGGTCGGGCGCGAGTCCGAACAGCACGTGCACGCCCGGTGATTGAATGTCGGTGTCGAAAACGCCGACGTGTTTACCGGCCCGCGCCAACGCTGTGGCCAGATTGGCCACCAGGTTCGACTTGCCGGTGCCCCCGCGATAGGAATGGATCGATACCGTCCGCGTCACGCTGCCTCCCCTGACAACATTGCATGTGACACAACCCCATAGCAGCAGCCATGCCACAGTCTCGCTCGGGTCGCTCGAGTAAGAAGGTGCGCGCCATTACGCTGATTTTCCGCGACCGGCATCCCCGCCCGGAGCGAGACGATTCAAGTCGTCGCACCCGGTTGGTGCGGACTAGCCGCCGTCACGCCGCCGCCGTCAACAAGTGCCGCCGCTACAATGTGATGCAGCCAAATGCCCGCAATCGGGCGGCCCCCTTTCCGGAGCTTGTCGATGCACCCTCAGCGCTCAGCCGATCTGGACGCCGCCCCAGCCGCCCGCCCGCTGCGCTTCGTCACCGCGGCCTCGCTGTTCGACGGCCACGACGCGGCCATCAACATCATGCGCCGGCTGATGCAGGAGCAGGGCGCCGAGGTGATCCACCTCGGCCACAACCGGGGCGTGCAGGAAATCGTCCGCGCCGCGCTGCAGGAGGACGCCGACGGCATCAGCGTGTCCTCGTACCAGGGCGGGCACGTCGAGTACTTCAAATACATGGTCGACCTGCTGCGCGACGCCGGTGCGGCGCACGTGCGCGTGTTCGGCGGCGGCGGCGGGGTGATCGTGCCGGCCGAGATTCGGGAACTCGAAAGCTACGGCGTCGAGCGCATCTACAGCCCGGAGGACGGCCGGCAACTTGGCCTCGACGGCATGATCGCCGACATGCTGGCGCGCACCGCTCGCCACCGCGTGGACACGCTGCCGACGCGCCCGGGGGATGCGGCGGATCATCTGTCGATCGCGCGGTGTCTCACTGCCATCGAGAATCATCACGGCGAGGAACCCACCCGCACGCGATTTGCAGCCGTGTGGCCCAAGGCCGCCGCCAAGCGTCCGCCGGTGGTCGGCATCACCGGCCCCGGCGGCGCCGGCAAGTCGAGCCTCACCGACGAGCTGCTGCTGCGCTTCGTGCGGCATTTTCCGGACCTGCGCGTGGCCATGCTGGCGGTCGATCCGACGCGCCGGCGCACCGGCGGGGCGCTGCTCGGCGACCGCATCCGGCTGAATGCGCTGGCTGACGAGCGCATCTTCATGCGTTCGGTCGCCACGCGCCGCTCGCATCTGGCCACGTCCGCGGTGCTGAAGGACGAGATCGAGTTCCTGGCCGACTGCGGGTTTGGCCTGATCGTGGTCGAGACCGCCGGCATCGGCCAGTCCGACACCGAGATCGTCGACCTGGTCGACTTGCCCGTGTACGTGATGACCAGCGAGTACGGCGCCGCCACGCAGCTCGAAAAGATCGACATGCTCGATTACGCGGAGCTGGTGGTGCTGAACAAGTTCGAGAAGCGCGGCGCCGAGGACGCGCTGCGCGACGTGCGCAAGCAGTGGCGCCGCAACCGGCATGCCTTCGACGCGCCGGACGAGGCGGTGCCGGTGTTCCCGACCATCGCCAGTCAGTTCAACGACCCCGGCGTGAACTGGCTGTTCGTGTCGCTGTGCCGGCGCCTGACCGAGAAGCTCGACATCGACGCCGCGCGCTGGACGCCGGACCTCGACGTCACCGTGCGCGAGCCGCGCGCCAAGGCGCTGATTCCGGGCCACCGCGGCCGGTATCTGGCCGACATCGCCGGCGAGGGCCGCGCCATCCGCGCGCGCATCGAGCGCGAGGCGGACGCCGCGAGCCTCGCGCAGAGCCATTACGAGAGCCTGAAGGCGCTCGACGATGCCGCATTGCCGCAGCCGCTCAGCCCCTATCCACCGGCCGCGCTTACCGACGGCGGCGACCGCACGCTGCTGGTGTTGCGCCAGCGTTACAACGCCGCGCTCGGCTAGCTGTGCGACGAGTCACTCGCCCTGCTGCGCGACTGGCCCGCACGCCGCGCGGCGGTGACGGCCGAGCACTATTCCTACGACGTGCGCGGCCGGGCCGTGACCGGCGATAACTACGTGGAGACGCTGTCGCAGCAGCGCATCCCGAAGATCGCCCCGCCCCTGTTCCGCGACTGGGGCGAGCAGCTGCGTTTTCTCGGCAACGAGAACCTGCCGGGCGCCTATCCCTACA
>JAPOKK010000262.1 GCA_029977665.1 Pseudomonadota bacterium
CCGGCTCATCAAAATCGATGCGGGGGGGCGGGGTGGTGAGGCCCCGGGGGTGTGCGTAGCACGCGGGGCGCCCGGGGCGGGCGAAGCCGAGCAGCGTGATGCCGGCGCTCTCGGCCATGCGCTGGGCAAGCGCGGTTGCGGCGGACACGGCGACAAGGCAGCCGATGCCGGCTGCCGCGGTCTTCTGCACCATCTCGTAGCTGGCGCGGCTGGTCACGACGACGAAGCCCCGTGTGGCGTCGTAGTCGCCGGCGATGAGCGCACCGACGAGCTTGTCGAGAGCGTTGTGGCGGCCGATGTCCTCACGCAGCACACGGAGCTTACCGTTCGCGTCTGCCCAGGCAGCGGCGTGCACGCCACCGGTGCACCGGTTGAGCGGCTGCGCGTTGCCGAGCGCGCCGAGCGCACGCTGTACCGCGGCGCTGGAGAAGCGCTGTGCGGCAGTGACCGTTTCGGGCCAGCGCAGCGCCTGCTCGAGTTGGCGCGTGCCGCATGCGCCGCAGCCGCTGCGGCCGCTGATCGCGCGGGTCCGCTCGTCGAGCCGCGCCGCGTGCTCCGGGGCGATGTCGATGGCCAGGGCGAGCCCGGCGATATGACGTTCGAGGCGCACGTCGACGATCGCTTCACCAGGCGGCAGGATGCCCTCCGTCAGAGTGAATCCGCGCGCGAAGTCCTCCAGGTCGGCCGGGGTGGCGAGCATCACGGCATGGCTCGCGCCGTTGTAGACAAGTGCAACCGGCACTTCCTCGGCGAGTTCGTCGTGGGTCGCAAGCCAGTGCCCTGCCTGCCAGCTGTCGACCGCGCGTTCGCGACGACACTGTACGGCTGCCGCGCTCGCCGGTGGGCACGCGTGCCGCGCGGTATCAGGCGTCGGCATGCGGGCGTTCCTCGCGACGCCACAGCGCGCGTTGTTCGTCGCTGAAGCGCCGGTGCCGCCGTTGCCAGGCGGACGGCTGGTTGACCCGGGTTACCTCCACGGCGGTGACCTTGTACTCCGGGCAATTGGTAGCCCAGTCCGAGTGCTCTGTGGTAATCACGTTGGCGCCTGATTCGGGGAAGTGGAAGGTGGTGTAGACGACGCCCGGCTGCATGCGCGCCGAGATCTGCGCACGCAACACGGTATCGCCGACGCGGCTCGCGACGCCGACCCAGTCACCGTCGCCGATGCCACGTGTCTCGGCATCGTGCGGATGGATCTCGATGCGATCCTCGTCATGCCAAACGACGTTCGCGGTGCGCCGCGTCTGCGCGCCGACGTTGTACTGCGAGAGAATGCGGCCGGTGGTCAGGACGAGCGGGAAGCGGCGGCTCGCACGTTCGCGGGTCGGCACGTAGCCGGTCAGCAGGAAGCGGCCCTTGCCGCGCACGAACTGCTCTTCGTGCATCGTCGGCGTACCGGCGGGGTGCGTGTCGTTGCACGGCCACTGGATGCTGCCGAGGGTGTCGAGGCGCTCGAAGCTGATGCCACTGAAGGTCGGCGTGAGCCGTGCGATCTCGTCCATGATCTCGCCGGGATGTGCGTAATCCATGCGGTAGCCGAGCGCGTTGGCCAGCATACAGGTCACCTCCCAGTCGGCCTTGCCAGCGAGTGGCGGCATCACGCGGCGCACGCGCGAGACGCGCCTTTCCGCGTTGGTGAAGGTGCCGTCCTTTTCGAGGAACGACGAGCCGGGCAGGAAGACGTGCGCGTACATCGCGGTCTCGTTCAGGAACAGGTCCTGCACGACCAGGCACTCGAGTGACTCCAGCGCCGCGGCGACGTGCTGCGTGTTGGGATCGGACTGGGCAATGTCCTCACCCTGCACGTAAAGCCCCTTGAAGTCTCCATCGATAGCGGCTTCGAACATGTTGGGAATCCGCAGGCCCGGCTCGTCGGCCAGCGTCACGCCCCAGGCGGCTTCGAACAGGGCGCGGGTGGCCGCGTCGGAAACGTGCCGGTAGCCGGGCAGCTCGTGCGGGAATGAGCCCATGTCGCACGAACCCTGCACGTTGTTCTGACCACGCAGCGGGTTCACGCCGACGCCTTCGCGACCGATGTTGCCAGTCGCCATGGCGAGGTTGGCGATGCCCATGACCATGGTCGAGCCCTGGCTGTGTTCGGTCACCCCGAGTCCGTAGTAGATGGCCGCGTTGCCGCCGCTCGCGTAGAGACGAGCTGCCGCACGCAGCTCCGCTGCCGGAACGCCGGTGATCGATTCGGTGGCCTCGGGTGAATGCTCCGACGCGCTGATGAACGTACGCCACTTGGCAAACGAGTCGGCTTCGCAGCGCGTCTCGACGAACGTTTCGTCGACCAGGCCCTCGGTCGCGATCACGTGGGCCAGCGCGTTGACCAGTGCGACATTGGTGCCCGGGCGCAGCTTGAGATGGTGTGCTGCCTCGACGTGGGGCGAACGCACCAGGTCGATGGTGCGTGGGTCGACGACGATCAAGCGCGCGCCCTCGCGCAGGCGCTGCTTCATGCGCGAGGCGAAAACGGGATGGCCGTCGGTCGGGTTGGCGCCGATGACCATGATGACGTCCGCCTTGCTCACCGAATCGAAGGCCTGGGTCCCGGCCGATTCGCCCAGCGTCTGCTTGAGTCCATAACCGGTTGGCGAGTGGCACACGCGCGCGCAGGTGTCGACGTTGTTGTTGCCGAAGGCCGCCCGCACCAGCTTCTGCACGAGGTAGGTCTCCTCGTTGGTGCAGCGCGACGAGGTGATGCCGCCGAGTGCGCCGGTACCGTGGCGCGCGGCGATATCGCGCCAGCGGTCAGCGGCGAACGCGATGGCCTCGTCCCACGTA
This sequence comes from Pseudomonadota bacterium, assembly GCA_029977665.1. Taxonomy (GTDB): domain Bacteria; phylum Pseudomonadota; class Gammaproteobacteria; genus JACKNG01. The sequence goes on from JAPOKK010000262.1 coordinate 2,788, forward strand.
ACCTGTTGCCAGGGTTCGTGGATGTCGTGGCGGATCATCGGCGTGGTGATGCGGTCCGGGTGGGTCGCATAGCCGAATGCGAAGCGTCCCTTTACACACGAATGGCCGTGATTGGCATGTCCATTGGTGTTCGGCACCATGCGCACGACTTCGCTGCCTTTCATCTCGGCCTTGAATGAACAACCGACGCCGCAGTAGGCGCAGGTCGTGACAACGCTGTGCTCGGCCTGGCCGCGCTCGATGATCGAATTTTCCATCAGGGTTGCCGTCGGGCAGGCCTGCACGCAGGCGCCACAGGACACGCACTCGGAGTCGATGAACGGCTCCTGCGCGCTGGCCGAAACGACCGAGTCGAAACCACGCCCGGCAATCGATAGCGCGAACGTGCCCTGGACCTCGTCGCAGGCGCGTACGCAGCGCGAGCAGACGATGCACTTACTGGGGTCGAAGCGGAAGTAGGGATTGCTCTCGTCTTTCGCCGAGTCGAGATGGTTGGCGCCATCGTAGCCGTAGCGCACCTCGCGCAGGCCTACTGCCCCGGCCATGTCCTGCAGCTCGCAATGGCCGTTGGCGGGACAGGTGAGACAGTCGAGCGGATGATCGGAGATATAGAGCTCCATGGTGTTACGGCGGAGCCTGGCGAGCTTGTCGTTCTGGGTCGCGACGCGCATACCATCGGTCACGGGGGTCGTGCAGGATGCCGGCGTACCGCGCATGCCCTCGACTTCGACCAGGCACAGGCGGCAGGAGCCGAACGGCTCGAGCTGGTCGGTCGCGCACAGTTTCGGGATCGCGATGCCGGCGAGCGAAGCGGCGCGCATGACCGAGGTGCCCGCGGGCACTCGCACGCTGCGATCGTCGATGTGCACCTCGACCATGTCATTGTTGCTGACCCGCGGGGTACCGTGGTCGTGATCAGAAATGGAACGCATGCAAAGTCTCCTCGCGGCCCGCGGCCGCTGTCAGGCCGCGGGCCGGTCGTCGCGGTCGCGCGTGAAGTCGTCGCGGAAATGAGTCAGCGCGCTGCGTACGGGGTAGGGTGTCATGCCTCCGAGCGCGCACAGCGAGGCCGCTTCCATGGTGTCGCAGAGTTCTTCGAGCAAGACGATGTTGCGCGCCCGATCGACGTTGGCGATGATGCGGTCGATGACCTCCACGCCGCGCGTCGAGCCGATGCGGCACGGCGTGCACTTGCCGCACGACTCGAGCGCGCAGAACGCCATCGCGTAGCGCGCCATGTGTGCCATGTCGACGCTGTCGTCGAAGGCGACGATGCCGCCATGGCCGAGCATGGCGCCGCGCGCGGCAAACGCCTCGTAGTCGATAGGCAGGTCGAAGTCCGTCTCTGGCAGCCAGGCGCCGAGCGGCCCGCCAACCTGCACGGCGCGAATCGGCCGCCCGCTCGCGCTGCCGCCGCCGAAGTCGTAGAGCAGCTCGTTGAGCGTGATGCCGAAGGCCTTCTCGACCAGGCCACCGCGACGAATGTTGCCGCCGAGTTGCAAGGGTAACGTGCCGCGCGAGCGCCCGGTGCCGAAATCCCGGTAACGTTCCGCGCCGTCGGCGAGGATGGCGGGTACCGCGGCCAGCGTGATCACGTTGTTGACCACCGTCGGACAGCCGAACAGTCCGGCGACCGCGGGTAGCGGCGGCTTGACGCGAACCTGCCCGCGCCGCCCTTCGAGCGATTCGAGCAGCGAAGTCTCTTCGCCGCAGATATAGGCGCCGGCGCCGAGCCGGACTTCGAGGTTGAAATCCTGCCCGCGACCCAGAATGTCCTCGCCGAGCAGGCCGGCGGCACGCGCGCGCTCGATCGCCGTGGTCAGCGTCGCGTGGGCGTCCGGATACTCGAAGCGGAGATAGATATAGCCACGCGTGGCGCCGACGGCGAGGCCGGCGATCGTCATGCCTTCGATCAGGCAGTAGGGATCTCCCTCCATCAGCATGCGATCCGAAAACGTGCCGGAATCGCCTTCGTCGGCATTGCACACGACATAGCGTTGCGAGGCCTCGGTCTGCGCGACGGTGCGCCACTTGATCCCGGTCGGAAAGGCTGCGCCGCCGCGTCCGCGCAGCCCGGACTCGATGACCGCCTCGACGATGGTCGCCGGCGCGGTCGCGAGCGCTGCATCGAGACCGTCGTATCCGCCCTGCGCACGGTAAGCGGCCAGGTCGAGCGGATCGTCGAGCCCGACCCGCGCGAAGGTCACGCGCTCCTGGGCGGTGAGCCAGGGCAGCGCGTCGGTCGGCCCGTGGCGCAGCGCGTGGGTGCCGCCCGATAGCAGACCCTGGTCGAACAGGCCGGGTACGTCGGCCACGCTCACGGGGCCGTAGGCGATGCGGCCGGCCGGACTCTCGACCTCGACCAACGGTTCGAGCCAGGCCATGCCGCGCCCGAAGACCTCCACCGACAGCGCGTCGCGCTCGAGATAGGCCCGGTTGACGTCGGTGATCTCCAGTTCGCCGCGGGCCGACGGGCGCAGGCGGGCGGCGATTGCGACGGCATCGCTGTCGTAGAAGTAGATGCCGGTCACGGCGATGTTCGATGGTGCAACGGCAGGCTTTTCCACGATGTCCTTCACGCGACCGGCGTCGTCGAATGCCAGCACGCCGTAGCGCTGCGGATCAGTGACGCGACAGCCGAACACGGTGGCGCCCGCACGCTGCGCGCTGGCGCGGCGCAGGCGGGTAGCGAGTTCCTCGCCATAGAA
>JAPOKK010000073.1 GCA_029977665.1 Pseudomonadota bacterium
ATCCCGATCGCGACCGCGCGTGAGCTGCTCGATACCACCGCGCTGCATAGCCTGGTGTTTTCCCTGACTGACGTGAACTACGTCGATCCGCTGGTCGACTGGCTCGGCCAGTACGTGCTCGGTGACCGCTACGAGGTGAAGACCTGGCTCGAGCTGGATGACTTCTATGCCAAGACGGTCGCGCTCTACCAGAGCCAGTTCGGCGTGCTGCAGGTCATCATCCTTGGCATCGTGCTGCTGAGCGTTGCCAACAGCGTCAGCATGACCGCGAACGAGCGTGTTGGGGAATTCGGTACGATACGCGCGATCGGCCATACTTCGGGCTACGTCTACCGCCTGCTCGTGATCGAGAACGCGATACTCGGCGCTGTCGGCGCCGTGCTGGGCGTGGCGGTGGGTATCGGCCTCGCCGTGCTGATCTCCAAAGTCGGCATACCGATGCCGCCGCCGCCGAGTTCCAATGCGGCCTATACGGCCTATATCCGTGTCGTGCCAAGCGTCTGCGTGGTGGCATTCCTGATCGGTTTCGTGGCGACCGTCGTGTCCGCACTGCTGACCTGCCGCCAGCCGACACGGACGCCCATCGCGCTGGCGCTTACGCGCAACATCTGAGCCTCGAGGGACACCCGTACTCGGCGGGCGGCGCGGATTTCTATTGCAGCGTCCGGCTCAGTTCTTCAGCTTCCGCAGGAAGTCCTTGGTGAAGAACTTGTCGGGGATGTCGCGCAATTTGAGCGAACTGTAGTCGAGCACCGACTTCTCGCCTTCGCGCAGTGCATCGATGAGCACCAGTCGAGTCGGCCGCACGGCGCCGCCGAGTTCGGCGAAGTTCGTGTACATCCCGGTTTTCATCAGGCGCCCGGACACGGTGTAGAACTCGACCTTGTAGGGGCGGGCGTTGCTCGCGTTGACCCAGTAGCGCACGCGATGATAAGTGACGCCCTTGCGCGCGGCGGTCAGTTCCAGCACGGCGTACTGTTCGCCCTCGATTTCCTCGGTCTTCTCGAGCTTCGCTTCGTAGTCGCCGGCGAAATTGGCGCGCGCGAGGTCGCCGTTGGCGACCTGTCCGGTGAGACGCTGCGAGAGCGGCAGGCGCACGGGCTGGGAGACGTCGGGCAGGAAGATCCACAGGTCCGCATCGCGCAGCAGCATGACCTGGCCCTTCTCCGAGTCCGGCGCAAGCGTACGCACCACGCTGCGCTCGTGGCCCTTCTGCAGCACCTGGTAGACGTGCTGTTCGCTCTGCTCGCCGTCGCGGATCGATGTCACCGTGACGAGAACCTGGAAAGGCTGCGATGGAAAACGGATCTCGTCGGCCTGCGCGACCAGCCTGGCAGGATCGGGGGCCGCGCTCGCCATGCCGACGGGCAGGCAGGCGGCGATGAAGATGAGCAGCAGATGCGGGAATCGTTTCACGGTAGAGGCCTCGCGATGATGGGTGGGCGGCGCCGTAGGGGACGGTTGCATGGGGATCAGTGCATGATCAATAATTCAAAGCGTTAAGCGATTGATATCATAAGCGACCTCAAGCGCATCCCGTGATCGAGGCGGGCGCGGAGCACGTCGCAGGCGTTCTCACCATGCATGTTGTCCGTGTCGAAAACGTGTCCAAGGAATACAACCTGGGCAACCAGACCGTGTACGCAGTCCAGGATGTGTCCATGGTCGTCGCGCCGGGGCGCTTCCTGGCCATCGCGGGTCCCTCCGGCAGCGGAAAGACGACGCTGCTCAACATGATCGGCTGCATCGACACGCCGTCGCGTGGCGAAATCTTCATCGGCGACGAGATGGTCAGTAACAAGACCCCGGACGATCTCGCCGATCTACGTGCCAAGACTCTCGGCTTCGTCTTCCAGACCTTTAATCTACTACCTGTGCTGAGCGCAGCGGAAAACGTGGAGTATCCCATGTTGCAGCGCAGTGACATCAGCCCACGCGAGCGCGCGCAACGCGTCAAGCACTACTTGAGCGTCGTCGGCCTCGAGGCCAAGTCGCGGCACAAGCCTAACGAACTCTCGGGTGGCCAGCGCCAGCGCGTCGCCGTGGCCCGCGCGCTGGCCGGCGGCCCGAGCATCGTGCTCGCCGACGAACCCACCGCGAATCTCGACTCGAAGACCGGTGAGAGTATCCTTTCGCTGATGAAACGCATCAACGAGACCGAGGGCACGACCTTCATCTTCTCGACCCACGATTTCCGCATCATGGAGATGGCCGACCGCATCGTCAGCATTGCCGACGGGCGCTTGGTGTTGTGATGTGGCGCGAACGCACGGAACGCCGATACATGCTCCGCATGCAGCATATCAGGGCAGTGATTCTGCTCGCCGCTCTCGGGACCACGGCCCAGGCGCAGGAGTCGTTCGACGACCTGTTCGAAGACAGCGCGCCGTCCGAAGAGGAGATCGGAACCAAGTCCGATGCCGATGAGGACGATGCGGCTGCTGACGTCGGCTCGTTCGATGACCTGTTCGTCGAGACCCCGGCTGCCGCCGCCGCAGCCGCGGCGTCGTCGTCGGGTGTGCGCTTCACGGGCTTCGTGCAGAACGAACTCGCCTACGGCTACACGGGCCCCGATCCGCATTTCCAGCACTTCCTGACCCGGGCCAAGCTCTACCTCAAGGGCAGCTTCAACTCGCGCGTCAGCTGGCAGGTCGGCGGCCACATCCAGTACAACCCGGTCTTCGACTTCGAGACCTTCTACCCCGATCGCGTCGATCGCGATCAGAAGCTGGATGGCTGGGTCGACGAGACTTTTCTAGACATCAGCGCCGGCAAATGGGAATTTCGCCTCGGGCGTCAGCACATCATCTGGGGCGAGATGGTCGGACTGTTCTTCGCCGATGTTATCTCCGCGCTCGACCTGCGCCAGTTCATCCTGCCGGACTTCGAGATCATCCGCATTCCGCAGTGGGCCCTACGTGCGGAGTATTACGAGGGCGATTTCCACGGCGAATTCGTCTACATCCCCTACATGACGATCGACGACCAGGGCGAGTTCGGCGCCGAGTTCTTTCCGTTTCCAGTAACGCCGCCGCCGGGCGTGAACGTGCGCTTTCTCGACGACAAGACGCCCAACGACCCGATCAGCGACTATGGCCTGGGTGCCCGCGCTTCCTACCTGAAAAACGGTTGGGACATGTCGCTGTTCTATTACACGAGCCCCGAAAAGACCGCGGCCTACGAGCGCGAGCTGCGCCTGGGCACTTCGCCGCAGTTGCTGTTCCGGCCTATTCACGAGCGCATTCACCAGGTGGGCAGCACGGTGTCCAAGGGTTTCGGCTCGTTCGTACTCAAGGCCGAGGCGATCCAGACCCTGGACCGCCTGATGACGGTGACGCGGCCGTCCTCACCGGACGGCCTGGTCGAGACCGACGAGCTGCGCTACGTCGTCGGTGCCGACTGGGCGGGATTCGACGGCTACAACGCGAACTTCCAGTTCTTCCAGACCTGGTTCCAGGATCACGACCGCGACATGCTGTTCAAAGAGCTCGAGACCGGCTTGAGCATCCTTGTGCGCACCACCAGCTGGCATCCCGACATCACCCCGGAAGTGCTCTGGATCCGCAGCCTTAACCGCGACGAATGGCTGTTGCAGCCGAAGATCAGCTGGGATTTCGCGCGCAACTGGCGCGCGGTGCTGGGTGCTGACATCTTCGAGGGCAACCCGACCAACCTGTTCGGCCGCTTCGACAACAGCGATCGCGTGTACTACGAGTTGCGCTACAGTTTCTGACGGGCGCCGCATGTTCGGCGCAGGCAAACCGGTGTCCGCTGTCTGCCCGGGGGCGTGTCAGGGCGCGGCGTCACGGGGCTCGTCCTTGCGCGGCGTACCGTCGAGGTCGGCTTCGATGACGTCCAGCAGTGCCCTGATTGCGGGCGAGATGGAAACGAGGAAGCTGTCGCGCCGCAGGCGATAGGGCACGCGGGTGCCTCGGTGTTCGAACGGCTCACCGACCGCTTCGAACTCGATGCCGTACAGGCGCAGGCGCCGCGCCAGCTTGGGCTCCATGATGGCGAACACCGACTCGAGTCCGCGGCGCAGCCCCATCGCCGCTGCGCCGAGGTAAAGGCCCATGGCGATGTGGGGGAACACGCGCCGCTCCGGCGTCGCCGTGTCGCTGTTGTCGACATCGGTGTCGGGGCGATCGCGTTCGTTGCGCCGGCGGCGGAACTGGGACACCACGGCGATGCGCGAGATTTCGCCACAGCTCCTGCGCCAGCCATCGCCGAGAGCGCTCTCGTCGAGCGGGTGGCCAGCGTGGCGCATCGCCAGTTCGAATGGAAACGGGGCAGCAGGATGGTGCTTGCGCATGACCAGGCGCACGCATCCCGCGAAGCGCGCTGAGGGACGATGCCGCAGCAGGCAGATCACCGCGTCGGCATCGAATTCGTCGATTTCGCAGCCGTCGGGGAAACGCGCCTTGTCTTCCCAGCCGAGTTCCTCGGCATAGACCTGGTAGCGAATACGGAACGCCTCGCGACGCAAGGCTTCGGTTTCCGCCGGCACCACCGCGAAGTAGTGCAGAAAATCTTCGACGATGCGTTTGGCATCCATGGCGCGACGTGCGGGCGAGTGACTTGGAGTAGCAGACCGCTGGCCGGCGGAGCAAAAAAGTGCGCCGTCGGAAATCTCACAAAGCGTAACATTTTGTGCTTAGAATAGGCGACGAAAATGACTCGCCCGCAACGCATCCAAGGACTACAACAATGCCCAAGCCCTGCCCGCGTATGACGTCGCTCGACGCGAGCCTCGGCCGGACCGACGCCGAGTCCGAGATCTCCAAGGCGTTCGAAGAAGATGCCCGCGATCCCGCCAGGGGTACGCGCGAGGTCGCGGCGAAGACGGATGCGCGCGCGGTGTTCTCGGGCGCACTGAAGACGCTGCTCGTCAGCACGACCTGCCACAAACGCTGAACCGCTTCGGCGCCGGGCGGGCCCGGGAGCTGCGCGGGATCCCCCGCTGGCCGCGTGCACCGGTGCGTACTTTAGGCGATCGCCAATGAGCTGCGCTGGTTGCGCCGTACGGTCCCGGCTGGCCTAATGCAGCGGCCATGCTGGATCTTGCCGAAATCCCGTTTTTCGCGCCGCTTTCCGCAGCTTCCCTGGCACGCCTGCGCAACCAGATACCGACGCACCATTACGAGCAGGGCTCGATCATCGCGCGGGTCGGCGAGCCCGGCCAGTATTTTCAAGCCATCGCCTCGGGTGCGGTGCGCGTCCTCGCCGATGCCGATTCGCCCGGTGGCTGGCGCGGCTTCGTTCTCGGTCCCGGGCAGGTGTTCGGCGAAATGTCGCTGTTCACGGGCATGCCGGTCGCGGCGACCCTGGTCGCGGCGCGTGACACGGTCACGTACCGCCTGGAGGGGGAGGACTTCCTCGCGCTGCTCGATGTCGAACCACAGCTGCATCACAGCCTGACGCGCCTGCTCATCGAACGCCTGCGCTACCGTACGCGCAACGACGCGCGCCTGCCGGGCATCGCGGTGATCGTGAGTCTCGCCGGACGCATCGACCCGGCCGACTTCGCGCGAAGAATCTTTGCCGGCGTACTGCACTACGCGCCGGGCTCGCGGCTGCTCGGGCTCGACGAGCAGGGCCAGGTGAGTCCCGAGCCGTTCGACCTGCAGCGCCTCGAACGCTGGCGCGACACGGCCGCGGCCGAGCAGTACCTGGTGGCCGTGGTCACACCCGGAAACCTGCACGCGATTGCCAGCGAGCTGCTGCCCGAGGATGTCGTGCTGGAGCTGTTCGAGCATGATTCCGATCGTGACGAGACGGTCACCGCGCGGCGCCGCGCAGGGGCCGCGGCCTACAGCCGCGTATTCGTCGAAGAACGCCCGCGCGGCGAGCACAGCCGATGGAGTTTCTGCGTGCCGCGCAGTGAACTCGAGCGTGCCGCCAGCGAACCGCACGCATGGCGGCGCGAAGACTATCCCCGGCTCGACCACGTCGCGCGGTACATCACCTTCAGTGAGGTCGGCGTTGCGCTCAGCTCGGGTGCCGCGCGGGGCTTTGCCCATGTCGGGGTGCTCGAAGCGCTCGAGTCCGAGGGGATCCCGGTCGACTTCGTCTGCGGCACGAGCATGGGCGGCATCGTGGCGCTGACCATGGGCGCTTCGTCGAGCGCCGCCGAAGGCGGTCGCAAGGTGCGCGAGTTCCTCGGCGGCAATCGCAAGATTCGTGACATTGCCTGGTGGCCGCGCACGTCGTTGTTCTCCGGTGCGAAGGTCGAGCGGGCCGCGCGACGGGTGTTCGACGACGTGACGTTCGCCGACCTGCGTTTGCCGACGGCGATCGTCGCCTCCGACCTGATCTCCGCCGACCGCGCCGTGGTAGACAGCGGGCCGGTTCTGCCGGCGGTGCTCGGGACCTCGGCGATCCCGGGTTTCTTTCCGCCCATGCCGGCTGGCGATCGCATGATGGTCGACGGTGCGATCGTCTCGCGCGTGCCGGTCGACGTGCTCGAACGGCGTCGCTGCGGGGTGCGCATCGCGGTCAACGTGGTCGCGGTCCCGGCGACCGATCTCGCCTACCACGAGTACCGGCGGCAGCGACTGCAGTCGCGCCTTGGGCGCCTGTTCGGCTTCCGCTCGGTGCTCGGCGCATCCTGGGAGCTGCTCGGTTCCTACGGTTCGAGTCTCGAGGCGCTGCGGGCCGACCTCGTCATCACGCCAGAGACCTATCGCTGTGGCGGCGTGTTCGATTTCGATCGCTACGAGGCAATGATCGCCTGCGGTCGTGAAGCGACCCTGGCGCGCATCGACGCGGTGCGCGGTACCGTGCTCGCCATGCTCGAAGGCGGGCGGCGCTGACGCATCGGCGAGCGTAATCGGGGCACCCGGTCACACAAGCGTCGCGCCGATTCCCGTAAGCTCGATGCAAAGCGCCGGAGACCATGTCATGAGGGCACGCTCCGGAGCCGCTGCACGATGACCGGGCTAGCACGATGTCGCGATGGTACGTGTATTACGAAGGTGATGCGACGCACAGTGTGCTGGCACGCTTCATCGATATCGTGCGCTACAGCCTGCCGGCGTACGACGGCCGGCTTCTCGTCAACGGCGGCGCCGCGCACGCGCTGCACGGAGAGCCGGGCGGGGGTGCGTACACGATTCTCGTCGAGTTTCCGGACCGTAAGGCCGCCGAGCAGTGGTACGAGTCTGCGCTCGTCACCCTGATTCGCGAGAAGGCGAGCGTGTGGCCGGATGGCCGCTTGTTGCTGATGGAGGGCGCCGCTTGAAGTGCCGTCAGGCGATCGCGATGCGCTCGCCTTGACACGCCGCGACGGCCAGCCCAACGCGGCACAGCCGATGCCGGAAGGCGCGGTGCCCATCGGCAGCGGCTCGCACTGCGAGCAGCCAGCCATGACAAGAGCCACGCGGGCCGCTCGACGCTTGTGCGGCGCGGGAGCAAGCGCCTCGGGTCGCGCCGGGGAGCCCGTTTGCGGCGCTGCCGATGGCCCGCCAGCGCTTTCATCGCCTGGCTGCCGCGTGGGACGGATTTGACGGGCTCCGGATCGCGCTTCCCAGCGTGTATGCTATCGGGCGCCGCGCGGACCGCGCGGGGAAATCCGTATCGAAGTTGTCCGTTCAAATCGGAAACAGGTCTGGAGGGGAGAGATGGCCGCAACGCCCAAGCAAGCCAATGCCGCGACGACGTCGACGGCGCCACTCGTTCTCGACGCCGCCGTCATCGGCGCTGGCGTCGCGGGACTCTACCAGCTCTACCTGCTGCGGCAGCAGGGGCTGGACGTGAAGGGGTTCGAAGCCGGTTCGGCGGTCGGCGGTACCTGGTACTGGAACCGCTACCCGGGCGCCCGCTTCGACTCTGAGAGTCATATCTACCAGTACCTGTTCTCCGAGGAACTGTACAAGGGCTGGAGCTGGAGCGAACGCTTCCCCGGCCAGCCCGAGATCGAGCGCTGGATGAACTACGTGGCCGATGAACTCGACCTGCGCAAGGACATCCAGTTCGACACGCGTATCGTCTCGGCACATTACGACGAGTCGCGCGGCCGCTGGACGCTCACCACGGAATCCGGCCAGACCATCGACACGCGTTTCCTGGTCACCTGCTGCGGCATGCTGTCGGCGCCGCTGACCTCGGTCTTCGAAGGCCAGGAATCGTTCACCGGGGAGATCTTCCACACGGCGCGTTGGCCCAAGGAACCGGTCGATTTCTCCGGCAAGCGCGTAGGCATCGTCGGCAACGGCGCGACCGGCATCCAGGTCATCCAGACCATCGCGCCGGAAGTCGGCCACCTCAAGGTCTTCGTGCGCACGCCGCAGTACATCATCCCGATGCAGAACCCGAAGTTCGGGCCGGCCGATGTCGAAGCCTACAAGGCCAAGTTCGATTACCTGCGCGAGCGGCTGCCGCACACGTTCAGCGGTTTCGAGTTCGATTTCGAGAACGGTTCCTGGGCCGACCACACGCCCGAGCAGCGCCGCGAGACCATGGAGCGCATCTGGAACGAGGGTTCCCTCGCCCTGTGGATCGGCTCCTACCCCGAGCTGTTCACCGACGAAGAGGTCAACGCGCAGGTCTCGGAGTTCGTCCGCGAGAAAATGCGCGAGCGCCTCAAGGACCCGCGCCTGTGCGAGTTGCTGATCCCGACCGACTACGGCTTCGGCACCCACCGCGTGCCGCTCGAGAGCGGCTACCTCGAGGCCTATCACCGCCCCAACGTGGAACTCGTCAGCGTCAAGGACAACCCCATTGCGCGGGTGACGCCGAAGGGTATCCAGCTCGCTGACGGCACTGAGCACGAGCTCGACGTCATCATCCTCGCGACCGGTTTCGACGCCGGCAGCGGCGCGCTCACGCGCATCGACATCCGCGGCCGCGGCGGACGTTCGCTCAAGGACGAGTGGGGCCAGGACATTCGCACCACCATGGGCCTGCAGGTTCATGGCTACCCCAACCTGTTCACCACCGGCGCGCCGCTCGCGCCGTCGGCCGCGCTGTGCAACATGACGACCTGCCTGCAGCAGCAGGCGGAATGGATCAACGACTGCATCAAGTACATGCGCGAGAAAGGGGTCAACGTCATCGAGGCCAGCCGCGAGGCGCAGGACGCCTGGGTCGAGCATCACGACGAAACGGCGGACGCGACCATCGTGACCAAGACCTACTCCTGGTACATGGGCTCGAACGTGGCGGGCAAGCCGCGCCGGCTGTTGTCCTACATCGGCGGCGTCGGGCAGTACCGTGACAAGTGCGACGAAGTCGCACGTAACGGCTACAGCGGGTTCGTCATGCAGTAGGGCCGCCGGCCCCGTCGACGGGGCCGTGCACCGCGTTCCGGCCCGCGGGACGCGGGCGGCCTGGCCTGGACACGCAGCCAAGGCAGGAGATTGCTCGTGGACCTGGGATTGAAGGGGCGCCGCGCACTGGTGACCGGTGCGTCCAAGGGTATCGGTCTGGCCGTCGCGCGGACCCTGGCCACAGAAGGGTGTACGGTTCACCTGGTCGCACGTACAGCGGCTGATCTTGCCGCGGCGGCGGCGGACATCGCCGCCGCGACCGGGACGACGCCGAGCTGCACGGCGCTCGATCTAGCGGCAAGCGCGAGCATCGACGCCCTCGCCGCGAGCCATGCCGACGTCGACATCCTGGTCAACAATGCCGGCGCGATTCCTGCCGGCAGCCTCGATGCCGTCGACGAGGCCCGATGGCGCGCGGCCTGGGATCTCAAGGTCTTCGGCTACATCAATATGTGCCGCCGCTTCTACGCCGCGATGCGCGAGCGCGGCGGCGGGGTCATCATCAACGTCATCGGCGCGGGAGGCGAGAAGCCGACCGCGGCCTACGCTGCCGGCGCCGGAGGCAACGCTGCGCTGATGGCCCTGACGCGCGCGCTCGGTGCGCGCAGCACGCTCGACGGGATCCGGGTGGTCGGTGTCAACCCGGGCCTGATCGAAACCGAGCGCCTGGTCACGATGCAACGCGCCTTCGCCGCCGAACGGCTCGGCGATGCCGAGCGCTGGCGCGAACTGCTCGACGCGGATTTCCCGCCCGGCCAACCGGAACACATTGCCGACATGGTGGCTTTCCTCGCCTCCGATCGCTCCGCCAACACCACCGGCACCATCGTCACCATCGATGGCGGGCTGTGCGCACGCTGAGGCTTCGTCGCCGGTTCTGACCGGGGTCAGGCCGGCGCACGAAGCATGGCGCTAGGCTGCGAACTCCCAACGGCACGAAGGAAGGTGTGTCATGTTCCGACCGGTATCCCGAGCCCGCGCCGCGACCTCGGCGCTGCTGGCCCTCAGCCTGACCTGGGGCGTTGCCTCTGCCGAGATCACGCTGCAGCAGAGCCGCTTCAACGAGTACATCAACAGCAGTTTCGGCAGTCCTGCCGGCGACGAGGTGTCACCGGAGACGATCCCGCTCGTCGCGACCGTCGAGGGCTGGGGCAGCGTCAACGCGTTCGCCTCGACCAGTGGTGGCGGGCGCCCGCGCGCGCAGGTCGATGTCCTGATGAACATCGAGCCGCAGTCGTTCAGCGCGAAATATGTCCAGGGCGTGGCGGAGATTCGCTACTACTGGGCGGTCGAGCAGGTGGGCGGTCCGGCGTGGAGCGGTAGCGTGCCGGTCGATATTGCGACGCAAGGCCTGGCCAGCTACACCATAGACTCCGTCAACGGGCCGGGCATGCAGAACATGTACGCCAAGGCCTTCCTGGAAACCGCCGGCGACGGCAACCGTACCTACAACGCGACGCCGTGCATAGTCGACTGCAAGATTCCCGGGACTTTTTCGTTCAACGAAGCGTTCACCGCCGACGTCACGCTGAACGCCCGCAACCGGGTGCAGCTCACCGCGATCGTCTGGGCCAGCCTGTTCGACGGCACCGTCGACGCGACGGCCTGGGTCGACCCCGTGATCACCATCAACGCGGACTTTGCACGGCGCGACGATTTCCGCATCGTGTTCGGTAACGGTGTCACCCCCATCCCTTTGCCGCCCCCCGTGGCGCTGCTCGCGGCATGTGTGCCGGTGATGGCATGGCGCCGGCGGGTCCGCGCCGGCGCTTGAGCTCGCCGGCCCGCTGCCGCTCGGCGCCTGGGACGAGCGGCGGCGTTGCTACCCGGGACGGCGCGCAGGTGCCGCGCGACGGCGTCGTGGCGTGTCGCCCTGGTGCGCGATGCGGCAACGTTTTCGCCGATCCCGCCACGCTTTAGCCACGTTCTTCCACGAGCCTGTGCGCCCGCTGATGTACCGTGGGCCGCATTCGGAACCCGGGGGCACGAGTCTCATGAAAACCAGATGCGCTGTGGCGACGCTTGCCCTGCTGCTGACCCACGCGGCCGCCGCTTTGCCGCCCGTGCGCGGCGGTGTACGCGATGCGCGCGATGCCCATGTGTGGTTCGAGGAGCAGCCGCGCGGTAACGGCGTCGAAGCGATGGGCTTGCGTCTGCAGCCGACCGTACCGGTCAGCGCCCGCTATAACGACAACATCTTCGCCAGCGATGCGCGCGATACCGGTGACGTCATCTTCGCCATCACGCCCTCGTTGGTCGCGCGGCCGCAGCTCGGCCGCCACGAGTTCGTGGCCAAGGTCTACGCGCGTTCGGATTTCTACGCCGAACGTTCGCGCCAGGACAATACGGAAGTGGGGGTGGGGATTTTCGGTCGTCTCGACGTGTTCGACTGGCTCGATTTCACGGTGCACGGCAACTACGACGACCTGAACGAGGACTGGGACAGCCCCGATACCCCGCTCGCCGCCGCCGAGCAGGCAAGCTTCGACCAGCTTTCCGGCGGGGTTGCGGCGCACCTGCGCGCCGGACGTTTCACGACCGACGTCGATTTCACCTATCTCGAAGTCAACGTCGACGATGTCGCTGCACGGGGCGGCGGTGTCATCGACCAGATCGGGCGCCATCGCGACACCGTCGACATCACCTTCGAATTCGGCTGGCAGCTCACCGAGCATCTCAAGCCTTTTGCGAGCTATCGCTGGAACGATCACGGTTACGACCAGGCCCCGCCCCGGGTGCTCGTCGACCGCGACGGCGATGGCCGCGCCATCCTCGGTGGCCTCGAAGTCCTGTTCGACGAGGTACTGACCGCGCGTGTCTACGGCGGGCACATCATGCAGGATTTCAACGACGACGATACCAACCTCGAACAGGCCGAGGGCGTCGGTTACGGCGCGGAGATCGCCTGGCAGGTCGATACCAACACGCACCTCGAGGTCGACCTGCTGCGCGAGATCGAGGAGGCGAGTGAAGGTTTCGAGTCCGGTCGTTTCGCCACCACGCTGCGCCTGCGGGCGACGCAGCGCCTGTCGGACCGGCTCATGCTGGACGCGGGCTTCGGCTACCTCGAGCGGGACTACGTGGGCACGGCGCGCGAGGCGGAGACCTGGAGCGGCCGGCTCGGCGCCACCTGGCAGCTGCCGATGGATTTCTACACCTCCCTGGCCTGGCGCTACACCGAACGCGATTCCAATGTCGCCGGCCGCAGCTACACCCGGCACGAGGCCTTGCTGACACTCGGCTGGAGTCGCTGAGCACGCCTGTGACGGGTAGCGACCGGGTCGGAGCGTGACCGCGGTCGCGGCGCTGCGCGTTGCGCACGCGGAGTACTGTGCGGACAATGCCCGTCAGCAGCTTCGAGGGGAACCTCGCGCATGACCATTTCCCTGTCGGCTGGCGGCGCATTCCCGCGACACCGAATCCGTCACCTGCGACGCACTTCCGTCTGGGCGGTGCGCGCGCTCACCGCCATCTTCGCCGCCGTGACGAGTGCCTGCACCATACTGCCCGGCACGACCACCGATCGCGCGCCGGCGCGCGAGGCAACCGCCGAGATCCTGAGCATCGTGCACGCGCCGCTCAACGCGCGGCGCTTCGATGACGTTGCGGTGGAGACCGAGGTCGTCGGCGCGCTGCAGGCACTCGACGCCGTGCACGAAGACACGCTCGCCGATCTCGCACGCCGGCACGATCTCGGTTACCAGGAACTGCGCGATGCCAATCCCGATGTCGATCCGTGGCTGCCGGGCGCCGGCACACGCGTCTACCTGCCGACCCTGATGATCCTGCCTGCCGCGCCGCGCGACGGCATCGTGATCAACCTGCCGGGCATGCGCTTGTTCGAGTATGCGCAGGCGGCGGCCGAAGGCGCCGGTTTGCAGCAGCTGCACACGCATCCGATTGGTATCGGCCGCGAGGGCTGGGCGACGCCCACAGGAACCATGCGGGTGACGCAGAAGACGCGCAATCCCAAGTGGTATCCACCCGCCTCGGTGCGCGCCGAACACGCGGCCGAGGGCGATCCCCTGCCCGAGGTCGTGCCGCCCGGACCCGACAACCCGCTCGGCCGGTTCAAGATCCGCTTGTCTCGGCCCAACTACCTCATCCACGGCACCAACAAGCCGGCCGGTGTCGGTATGCGGGTCAGCCACGGCTGCATCCGCCTCTACCCCGAGGACATCGCGCCGCTTTTCGAGCGCGTTGCGCTGGAGACGCCGGTGCATATCGTCGATCAGCCGGTGCTCGCTGGCTGGCTCGACGGCGAGCTGTATCTCGAAGTCCATCCGCCGTTGGCCGAGGACGCCCGCGACCTTGAGCAGCTCGCCTGGCAGGCGATCGATGATGCGCTGGCGCGGGGGCCTGCGCCCGGCCTCGTACCCAACCGGGAACTCGTCGCGGAACTCGTGCGCGAGCAACGCGGCATTCCCGTACCCGTCACGCGGCACGGCCTTTCCCTTTCCGCCTACCTCGCAGCCGCGCGCGTAGTCGCCAACGATGGCGCGAAGCGGCGCGGCGAGGTGACAGCGAGCCGTTGACCCGACTGCGTCGATCGCGCGCTGTGCCGTGCGTTCGCCCCCGTAGCACGGCACGCGAAGGGATTTTGATGCATTGCGGCAAGCGTGGTAGAGTCGAAACGATGTCGCACCGGCCTTCCATCCGCAGGCGCTCGGGCATGCTCGCCACGCTTCTCAATGTGGCCTTGCTGTTCGCGCTCAACCTGGCCAGTCTCGGCGAGTTTGGCGCCATGCGCGGCGCGGCCGAAGACGAGGTGCAGTGCGGCACCAGCCTACGGGCCGGCGACACGCTGGCTGATTTCAATGGCGCCGCCGGTTGCGGTGACGACGCCATTGCCCCGCCCGCCGTGCCCGTCCTGGCGTTCGCGGCCCTGCCCGTCAGCCTCCAGGCGCGGGCCTCTGCGAATCCCCACCTGGCCCCGGCCGCACGGCTACCCGAGCCCCGCGCACCCCCCCGAGTCGGCTGACCCCGGGTCGCGCCCGCCCTGGGCGCAATCCCGAGACATCTGAGTTTTCGTGACAGGCTCGTGCCGGCGCCGCGCGCTACCACGCTGCGGCCCGCACGTTCGCCTCGGGTGAGTCGGAGACCGACGTGTCGAAATCCGAACCGGATGCGCTGATTGCAGTGCGAGGTGTCGGTGCGGGCTGCGTTCCGCCCAGCCGCAGTGGTCCCGCGATGGCGGGAAGCCGCCGCGCCGTGCATTGCATGGCCGCGAGCTGCAGCGCGCGCGGCGTTCTCCCGCCGCTTCCTCGCACGTCATGTCGGCGTTGACACTCACCCGGCACGCGCGTTTCGGGTCGTGCCCTGCGGCACGCTCGAGCCGAATCCAGCCATTCGCATCCTGTACGACCGGCGCGACCCCGGCGCCGAGGCGTCGAACAGGAATGCCCGAGACATGGACAACAACATGCCGACAATACGCAACAGGACCCTGCTGACGCTCGTCGCGGCGATCGCGATCATCAACCTCAACGGTTGCCAGACCGAGGAGGTCGAGCACGACGAGGCGCCGGCGCGCCTGGTCGCCACGCATCCCGTGAAGCGTGACATCACCATCACCCGCGACTACGTCTGTCAGATCCATTCCAACCGGCATATCGAGCTGCGCACGCTCGAGGGTGGCTACCTTCAGGATGTGACCGTGAAAGAAGGCCAGCAAGTCGCGCGCGGCCAGGTCATGTTCCGCATCCTGCCACTGGTCTACCAGGCCGAGCTGCAGCGCGCCAAGGCCGAGGCCCAGGCGGCGCGGCTCGAGTACGAGAACACGGACAAGCTCGCCCAGAGCAACGTGGTCTCGGCGACCGAACTGGCGCTCAGCAAGGCCAAGCTTGAAAAGGCCGAGGCCGAGGTGAAGCTGGCGCAGGCGCACCTGAACTTCACCGAAATCAAGGCGCCGTTCGACGGCATCATGGACCGCCTGCACGTGCGCGAGGGAAGCCTGCTCGAGGAGGGTGAACTCCTCACGACCCTGTCCGACAACAGTCTCATGTGGGTCTATTTCAACGTTCCCGAAGCCGAGTATCTCGACTACGCGCAGAATGCGGGCAAGGCCGGCGAGGTGCGCCTGGACCTGCTGATGGCGAACAACGCGTTGTTCCCGCACCCCGGCCAGATGGCCACGATCGAGGCGGAGTTCAACAACGCGACCGGCACGATCCCGTTTCGCGCTGATTTCGCCAACCCCGACGGGCTGTTACGCCACGGCCAGACCGGGAACATTCTCATGAAGACGCCCGTTCCCGGTGCCCTGCTCATCCCGCAAAAGGCGACCTTCGAGATCCTCGATCACAACTACGTGTTCGTGATCGACGAGGGCGGCGTCGTCCGGCAGCGGCGCGTCAGAATCGGGGAAGAACTCGAGGACCTCTTCGCCATCGATGAAGGCCTCACGGAAAGCGACACCATCCTGCTCGAAGGTCTGCGCCAGGTGCGCGACGGTGAGACGGTCGATTATGAGCTCGTCGAACCGGACGAAGCCCTCTCGCAATTGAAGTTGACGGCCGAATAGGAGGCGGAGCACGACATGTTCACCAAGATCCTGCACCGGCCGGCCCTGGCCATCGTCATTTCCCTGATCATCATGTTTCTCGGCGGGCTCGCGATCGTGACGCTGCCGGTTTCTCAGTTTCCCTCGGTCGCGCCGCCCATGGTGATGGTCAGCATCGCCTATCCGGGCGCGAGCGCCAAGGTCCTCGAAGACTCCGTCCTGATACCGCTGGAACGCGCGATCAACGGCGTTCAGAACATGAAATACATGACCTCCGACGCGACCAGCGCTGGCGAGGCGACCATCCAGGTCGTGTTCCACCAGGGTACCGATTCGAACCAGGCGGTGGTCAATGTCATCAACCGCGTCAACCAGGTCAAGACACGCCTACCCCCGCTGGTTCAGCGTGAAGGCATCATCGTCAATCGCATGCAGCCGAACATGCTGATGTACGTGAACCTCTACAGCAAGAACGACGACGCGGACATGAAGTTTCTCTTCAACTACGCCGGCGTCTACCTGCTGCCCGAGCTGAAGCGGATCACCGGCGTCGGCAATGCAAAGATCCTGGGCAGTCGCCAGTACGCGATGCGCGTCTGGTTGAAACCGGATCGTATGCGCGCCTACAGCATCTCCACCGAGCAGGTGATGAAGGCCCTTGAAGAGCAGAGCATGATCGGCTCGCCCGGCCGACTCGGACGCGCCTCGGGCAAGACCTCGCAATCGCTGGAATACGTGCTGACCTACCAAGGGCGATACAACAAGCCCGAGCAATACGGCGACATCATCCTGCGTGCCACCGAAGACGGCGAGATCCTGCGCCTGAAGGACGTTGCCACGGTGGAGCTGGGCAGCGAGTTCTACGATATCTACTCCAACCTCGACGGTGCGCCATCGGCCGCGATCGTCCTCAAGCAGAGTTACGGCAGCAACGCGCGCGAAGTCATCGA
>JAPOKK010000044.1 GCA_029977665.1 Pseudomonadota bacterium
CGATACGTCCGATCGGCTCTACTTCGAGCCGCTCACGCTCGAAGACGTGCTCGAAGTCGTCGAACTCGAGCGTCCGCGCGGGGTCATCGTGCAGTTCGGGGGGCAGACGCCGCTCAAGCTTGCGCGCGATCTCGAACGCGCCGGTGTGCCGATCATCGGCACCACGCCCGACTGCATCGATCTCGCCGAGGATCGCGAGCGCTTTCAGCGCTTCCTGCAGGAAGTCGGCCTGCGGCAGCCACCCAATCGCACGGTGCGCCGTGCCGATGAGGCGACCGCCCGCGCGGCCGAGATCGGCTACCCGCTGGTCGTGCGGCCGTCCTACGTGCTCGGCGGCCGCGCGATGGAGATTGTCTACAACGACGACGACCTGAAGAACTACATGCAGGCCGCGGTAGCCGTCTCTAACGAATCGCCGGTGCTGCTCGACCGCTTCCTGGAAAGCGCCATCGAGGTCGACGTCGACGCCATCTGCGACGGCAGCGAAGTGCTCATCGGCGGCATCATGGAGCATATCGAACAGGCCGGCGTGCACTCGGGCGACTCGGCCTGCGCCTTGCCGCCGCACACCCTGACCACGGCCCTGCAGGACGAGATCCGCCGCCAGGTCGACGTCATGGCGCGCGGGCTGAACGTGGTCGGCCTGATGAACGTCCAGTTCGCCATCCAGGGCGAAGACATCTACGTGCTCGAGGTCAACCCGCGCGCGTCGCGTACCGCGCCGTTCGTGTCCAAGGCGATTGGCTTGTCGCTGCCCTACGTCGCCGCGCGTTGCATGATGGGCGAATCGCTCGCTACGCAGGGTGTCGAGGGCGAACGGGTGCCGTCGTTCTATGCCGTCAAGGAGGCCGTCTTCCCGTTCGTCAAGTTCCCGGGCGTCGATCCGCTGCTCGGCCCGGAAATGAAGTCGACTGGCGAGGTCATGGGCATCGGCGCGACGTTCGGCGAAGCGTTCGGCAAGTCACAGCAGGCTGCCAACATGGCCCTGCCGACCACCGGCACGGCCTTCATCAGTGTGCGCGACCAGGACAAGGCGGCCACCGTCGAACTGACCCGCGTGCTGGTCGCAAACGGCTTCCGCATCGTCGCCACCGACGGCACGGCGCGGGCGCTGCGCGAAGCCGGCGTCGAGTGCGAGCGGGTCAACAAGGTGGCGCAAGGACAGCCGCACATCGTCGATATGATCAAGAACGACGCCATCGACTTGATCATCAACACCACGTCGGGCAAACGTTCGATCGCAGACTCGTTCTCGCTGCGTGCCAGCGCACTCGGTCGGCGTGTTGCCTACACTACCACGGTAGCCGGTGCGACCGCCGCGGTCATGGCGCTGAGCGATTCGGGTCCGGAGGCGATCCGGCGGCTGCAGGATCTGCACGAGGTATACGAGTCATGAACAAGACGCCGATGACCGCCGAAGGCGCGCGCCGCCTGCGCGAAGAGCTCGCGCGCCGCAAGGGCGAGGACCGCTCGCGTATCACCGCCGCGATCGCCGAGGCGCGGGCACACGGCGACCTCAAGGAGAACGCCGAATACCATGCCGCGCGCGAGCAGCAGAGCTTTAACGAGGGACGCATCTCGGAAATCGAAAGCAAGCTGTCGAACGCCGAGATCATCGACGTGACCAAGATCGATGCCGGCGGCAAGGTCATCTTCGGCGCCACGGTCGAACTGCTCAACCTCGAGACCGATGCGGAAGTCACCTACCGCATCGTTGGCGAGGACGAAGCAGACATCAAGGCCGGCATGGTGTCGGTCAATTCACCGGTGGCGCGTGCTTTGATCGGCAAGGTCGAAGGCGACACCACGCTCGTGCGTGCCCCGGGTGGCGACATCGAGTACGAGATCCTCGCCGTCCGCTACGAGTAGACGTGCCGCGCCGCTCGTCATCGAGCAGCCGCTGGCTGCAGCGCCAGGCGCGCGACAGCTTCGTCAGGAAGAGCCGCCAGGACGGTTACCGCTCGCGTGCGGCCTACAAGCTCCTCGAGATCAACGAGCGCGACAAGCTCATGCGCAGCGGCTCGCGGGTGGTCGATCTCGGGGCGGCGCCCGGCGGCTGGACCCAGGTGGCGGCACAGATCGTCGGTGCGCGGGGAACCGTGCTCGCACTGGATGTCTTAAAGATGGAGCCCGTGGCGGGCGCTACCGTCATCGAAGGGGATTTCCGCACCGCGGAGGTGCGCGCCGCGGCCGCCGCGGTGCTCGCCGGGGCACCTGTGGACCTTGTAATGTCCGACATGGCCCCCAATATCTCCGGTATCCGCATCAAGGACGAGGCGGCAGCAGAAGAACTCGCGCTCATCGCGCTCGATTTCGCGCGAGAGCACCTGCGACCGGGCGGCGCACTGCTGCTCAAGCTGTTCGAATTTCCCGGGACCGATGAACTGATGCGCGAGCTCAAGCGTAATTTTGACAGCGTCGCGCGGCGTAAACCCGAGGCCTCGCGCGCCGGATCCCGCGAATTCTACGCAGTGGCGCGGGGATTCGCGCCGGGATGTGGTATATAGTTTTTTCATGATCTAAAGCCCGGATCGCGCGAATCCCTCGCGCGCCCTGGCGCTGAGTAGCAGGTTCGCAGGCAGTCTATGGCCAGAAATCTCGTCCTTTGGATCGTCATCGCACTCGTGCTGATGCTCGTGTTCCAGAACTTCACGCCCCGGCACGGTGCGGCGCGTCCGATCGACTATTCCGACTTCGTCTCCGAGGTGAAGAGCGGCCGCGTGGCGAAGGTGGTGCTCGACGGCCAGAGCGTGGAAATGGAGATGCACGACGGCTCGCGGCTGTTCACCTACAGCCCGGAATCGGACAACGGCCCGCTCATCGGCATGCTGCTCGATAACAACGTGCGCATCGAGGCCCAGCCGCCGGACCGCCAGGGCCTGCTGATGCAGATCTTCATTTCCTGGTTCCCGTTCCTGCTGCTCATCGCGGTATGGATCTACCTGATGCGGCAGATGCAGGGCGGCGCCGGCGGGCGCGGCGCGCTGTCGTTCGGCAAGAGCCGTGCGCGCCTGCTCGGCGAGGACCAGGTGCGCGTGACCTTCAGCGACGTCGCCGGCGTCGACGAGGCCAAGGAAGAGGTCAAGGAACTGGTGGACTTCCTCAAGGATCCCGGCAAGTTCCAGAAGCTCGGCGGCAAGATTCCGCGTGGCGTGCTCATGGTCGGCCCACCGGGCACCGGTAAGACGCTGCTCGCCAAGGCCATCGCCGGCGAGGCCAAGGTACCGTTCTTCACGATTTCCGGTTCCGACTTCGTCGAGATGTTCGTCGGCGTCGGCGCCTCGCGCGTGCGCGACATGTTCGAGCAGGCCAAGAAGCACGCGCCGTGCATCATCTTCATCGACGAAATCGACGCGGTCGGCCGTCACCGTGGCGCCGGGCTCGGCGGTGGTCACGACGAGCGCGAGCAGACCCTCAACCAGCTGCTCGTCGAGATGGACGGCTTCGACGGCAACGAGGGCATCATCATCATCGCGGCGACCAACCGCCCCGACGTGCTCGACCCGGCCCTGCTGCGCCCCGGCCGATTCGACCGCCAGGTGGTCGTGCCGCTGCCCGACATTCGTGGCCGCGAGCAGATTCTCAAGGTGCACATGCGCAAAGTGCCGGTGGCCGACGACGTGCGCCCCGCGATCCTCGCGCGCGGCACGCCGGGCTTCTCCGGCGCCGACCTCGCCAACCTCGTCAACGAGGCGGCGCTGGTCGCCGCGCGCGTGAACAAGCGCCTCGTCGACATGGAGGAATTCGAGAAGGCCAAGGACAAGATCATGATGGGCGCCGAGCGCCGTTCCATGGTCATGAGCGAGAAGGAAAAGAAGCTGACCGCCTACCACGAAGCGGGGCATACCATCGTCGGCCGTTCGGTGCCGTCGCATGACCCGGTCTACAAGGTCAGCATCATCCCGCGCGGCCGCGCGCTCGGCGTGACCATGTTCCTGCCCGAAGAGGACCGCCTTAGCTACAGCAAGGAGCGCCTGGAGAGCCAGATCGCGAGCCTGTTCGGCGGACGTATCGCCGAGGAGCTGATTTTCGGCGCCGATGCCGTGACGACCGGCGCTTCGAACGACATCGAGCGTGTGACCGATATCGCGCGCAACATGGTCACGCGCTGGGGCCTGTCGAAGAAGCTTGGCCCGATGACCTACAGCGACGACGAGGGCGAGGTCTTCCTCGGCCACTCCGTGACCCAGCACAAGCAGGTCTCGGACGAGACGGCGCACCTCATCGACGAGGAAGTTCGTGACATAGTCGATCGCAATTACGAGCGCGCGCGGACCATACTCGAGACCAATATCGACAAGCTGCACCTGATGGCCGACGCGCTGGTCAAGTACGAGACACTCGATACCGAGCAGATCGACGACATCATGCAGGGCCGCTCGCCGCGCCCGCCGCAGGACTGGTCGGACGACGACTCGCGCGGCTCGCCCGGCGCAGCGGTCGATGAAGATTCAGGCGCAGCGGACGATAAAGGCAGCAAGGACGGCAAGATCGGGGGTCCGGCAAGCCTGCACTGAGCGCATCATCCAGCGCCGGGCAGGGTGACGCCGGGCTGGGATCCCGGCGGCCCGAGTTTCTGGATCCAGATTCGCGCAGCAGTGGGGGGCAGCCATGAGTCAGCGCCAGCGCAAATATTTCGGTACCGACGGTGTTCGCGGTACCGTCGGACAACCTCCGATCACGCCGGATTTCGTCATGAAGCTCGGTTGGGCCGCGGGCCGCGTGCTCGCAGCGCGTGCGCCGGGCCGCCAGAAGGTGCTGATCGGTAAGGACACGCGCGTGTCCGGCTACATGTTCGAATCGGCCCTCGAAGCGGGCCTGTCGGCCGCCGGTATCGACATCCACCTGCTGGGGCCGATGCCGACCCCCGGCATCGCCTACCTCACCCGGACGTTTCACGCCAAGGCCGGCATCGTCATCAGCGCCTCGCACAACCCCTACGACGACAACGGCATCAAGTTCTTCTCCGATGCCGGCACCAAGCTGCCCGACGAAATGGAATACGCGATCGAGGCCGAGCTCGAACGCCCGCTGGAGACGGTCGTCTCGCGCAGCCTCGGCAAGGCGCGCCGTGTCGAGGATGCCGCGGGGCGCTACATCGAGTTCTGCAAGGGTACGGTGCGTTCCAGCTTGAGCCTCGCCGGCATGAAGCTGGTCGTCGACTGCGCCCACGGTGCGACCTACCACATCGCCCCCGCGGTCTTTGCCGAACTCGGCGCCGAG
The DNA here is from genome assembly GCA_029977665.1 of Pseudomonadota bacterium. GTDB lineage: Bacteria > Pseudomonadota > Gammaproteobacteria > JACKNG01. The sequence goes on from JAPOKK010000044.1 coordinate 5,224, forward strand.
GTCATTACGCTGGGAGCCGATCCGGACGGCTTCAACATCAATCACGGCTGCGGCGCGACCGAGCCCGGTGCCCTGCAGGCCGCGGTGCGCGAGCACGGCGCCGATGTCGGCATCGCCCTCGATGGCGACGGCGATCGCCTGATCATGGTCGACGACAAGGGCGAGGTCATCGACGGTGACGAACTGGTGTTCATCATCGCGCGCCGGCGCTACATGAGCGGCGCGCTGCGCGGCAGCGTCGTCGGCACGCAGATGAGCAACCTGGGCCTGGAGCACGCGGTACGCACGCTCGGTCTCGGCTTCGAGCGCGTCAAGGTCGGCGATCGCTACATCCTGGAGCGGCTGCAGGAAGGCGGCTGGACGCTCGGTGGCGAGTCGTCCGGCCATATCATCTGCCTCGACCTGACCACCACCGGCGACGGCATCATCGCCGCGCTGCAGGTGCTCGAGGCAATGAGCGCGAGCGAGCAGTCGCTGGCCGACCTCAAGCGCGGCATGCGCAAGTTCCCGCAGAAGCTCGTCAACGTACGCATGGAGCGCAAGGTCGACGTGATGTCGATGCCGCTCGTGCGCCAGGCCGTGGCCGACGTCGAGGCGACGCTCGGTGACACGGGCCGCGTGCTGCTGCGTCCCTCGGGCACCGAACCGGTCATCCGCGTGATGGTCGAGGGGCAGGACGATGCCAGTGTCGCGCGGCATGCCGACGCCCTCGCCAGCGTGGTCGAGAACGCCGCGCGCGACGCCTCCGACTGCGCCGCCTGAAGCGGCTGCTGAGCGCGCGGCGAGCGCCGAAGCGCCGCCGCGCCGCACGCGACTGCGTCAGACGTCGCGCAGCAGCTCGTTAATGCCGACCTTCGCGCGCGTCTTCTCGTCGACCCGCTTGACGATGACCGCGCAGTAGAGGCTGTGGCTGCCGTCGGCAGCCGGCAGGTTGCCCGAGACCACGACCGAACCCGGCGGCACGCGGCCGTAGCTGACTTCCCCCGTCGCGCGATCGTAGATCTTGGTGCTCTGGCCGATGTAGACGCCCATCGAGATCACCGAGCCCGCACCGACGATGACGCCTTCGACGATCTCCGAGCGCGCGCCGATGAAGCAGCCGTCCTCGATGATGGTCGGTGACGCCTGCAGCGGCTCGAGAACGCCGCCGATGCCGACGCCGCCCGAGAGGTGCACGTTCTTGCCGATCTGGGCGCACGAACCGACCGTCGCCCAGGTATCGACCATGGTGCCGGCATCGACGTAGGCGCCGATGTTGACGTAGCTCGGCATCAGCACCACGTTCGGCGCGATGTAACAGCCGCGGCGCACGGTCGCCGGCGGCACGACGCGCGCGCCCACGGCCTCGAAGTCGGCGCGGGAGGTGCCGGCGAACTTCAGCGGCACCTTGTCGAAGTAGTTCGTGTGGCCGCCGGGGATGACGTCATTGCCGGCGAGTTTGAACGACAGCAGCACTGCTTTCTTGGCCCATTCGTTCACCTGCCAGCCATCGCCCGCGGGTTCGGCGACGCGCAGCGAACCGTCGTCGAGGTGCGCGAGACAGGTTTCCACGGCGTCGCGGATCTCGGGCTTGACGCTCTCGGCGTCGAACTCGTCGCGGGTGGCGAAGGCCTGGTCGATGACGGCGGCAAGATCCTGCATGGTGATTGTGCTCCTCAGAGGTTGCGAAAGAAGTGGGCCATCCGCTCGGCCGCCTCGACGCACTCGGCGTGCCCGGCGACCAGTGCGATCCGGATGCGTCCGCGTCCCGGGTTGCTGCCGTCGACCTCTCGGGCGAGGAACTGCCCCGGCAGCACCAGCACGCCGGCCTCGCCGAGCAGGCGCTCGCAGGCGGTGATGTCGTCGAGCGGCAGCTCGGGCCACAGGTAGAAGCCGGCCGGCGGCGCGCTGAGCGCGAGCACGGGCTGCAGCGTCGCGACGACGTCGGCGAACTTGGCACGGTAGCGCGCGCGGTTGTCGATCACGTGCGCCTCGTCCGACCACGCGGCGATGCTCGCGTGCTGCACCGGCAGCGCCATCGCGCCGCCCTGGTAGGTTCGGTAGCGGAAGAAGTCGTCGATGAGGTCCGCGTCACCGGCGACGAAACCCGAGCGCAGGCCCGGCGCGTTGGAGCGTTTCGACAGGCTGTGCATGACAAGGCAGCGGTTGAAGTCGTCGCGCCCGCTCGCGGCGCACCATTGCAGCAGGCCGAGCGGCGGCGCGTCCTCGTCCAGGTAGAGTTCGCTGTAGCACTCGTCGGCGACGATGACGAAATCGTGCCGATCGGCGAGCGCGACCAGCGTTGCGTAGTCCTCGGCCGTGAGCACGGCGCCGGACGGGTTGCCCGGCGAGCAGACGTAGAGCAGGGCGAGGCGATCCCAGGTACTTGCCGGCACGGCCTGCCAGTCGGGTCGGAAGCCGCGTTCGGCCGGGCAGGGGACGAAGCAGGGCGTGGCGCCGGCGAGCAGGGCCGCACCCTCGTAGATCTGGTAGAAAGGGTTGGGCATGCCGACCAGGGGCTTGGCCGGGTCGCGCGCAAAGGCCGCCTGCGCGATGGCAAACAAGGCTTCGCGGGTGCCGTTGACCGGCAGCACGTGGCGCGCCGGGTCGAGCGCGGCCGGCGGCAGTGCGAAGCGGCGCGTCGCCCACGTACAGATCGCTTCACGCAGTTCCGGCAGGCCGCGCGTCGCGGGGTACTTCGCGGTGCCGTCGAGGTGCGCCACCAGCGCCTCGTGGATGCATCGCGGCGTGGCGTGCTGGGGCTCACCGATGGACAGGTTGATGAGCGTGCGATCGGGTGCCGGCGCGACCCGCTCGCGCAGCGTGGCCAGGCGCTCGAACGGGTACGGTTGAAGCTGTGCGAGTCCGGGATTCATGCGGGGTGCGGAGGTGCGCGAGGCGAGGGCGGGAGTATAGCCGAAAGGCCTCCCGGTCGGGCCGCCCGGTTCAACGTCCCAGGGCTTTACTGTATCCTTGCGCCCCTTTTTTCACTGACGCGGGACACACCATGACGCACAAGATCCTGTTGCTTGCCGGCGACGGCATCGGGCCCGAGATCGTCGGCGCCGCCGAGCAGGTACTACAGGCCCTGAAGGAGCGCCACGGCCTCGCCTGCGAGTTCGAGCATGCGCTCATGGGCGGCTGCGCGATCGACGCCCATGGCGACTCCCTGCCCGAGGCGACGCTGGCCGCCGCGCGCGCCGCCGATGCCATCCTGCTCGGCGCCGTCGGCGGGCCGAAGTGGGACAAGGTCGAGCGTGCCATCCGTCCCGAGCGCGGCCTGCTGCGCCTGCGCTCGGAGCTCGGTTTCTACTGCAACCTGCGCCCGGCCGTGCTCTATCCCGCGCTCGCCGATGCCTCCAGCCTGCGACCCGAAGTGGTTGCGGGCCTCGATGTGATGATCATCCGCGAGCTGACCGGCGGCATCTATTTCGGCCAGCCGCGCGGCATCGAGCAGGATGCCGATGGCCACCGCCGCGGCTTCAACACGCTCGTCTACCGCGATGACGAGATCGAGCGTATCGCGCGCTCGGGCTTCGAGATCGCGCGCAAGCGCAACGGACGCCTGTGTTCGGTCGACAAGGCCAACGTACTCGAGGTCAGCGAACTGTGGCGCGAAGTGGTCGATGGCCTGGCGCCGGAGTACCCCGATGTCGAGCTGTCGCACATGTATGTCGACAACGCGGCGATGCAACTCGTGCGCGCACCCAAGCAATTCGACGTCCTCGTCACCACGAACATGTTCGGCGACATCCTGTCCGATCTCGCGGCCATGCTGACCGGCTCCATCGGGATGCTGCCGTCGGCCTCGCTCGATGCCGCGAGCAAGGGCCTGTTCGAGCCCGTGCACGGCTCGGCGCCCGACATCGCCAGGCAGGGCGTGGCCAATCCGCTGGCGACGATCCTCTCGGCGAGCATGATGCTGCGTTACACGCTCGACGAGGGCGCGCTGGCCGATCGGGTCGAAGCGGCGGTAGGCCAGGTGCTGGCCGCCGGCGTGCGCACGGCTGACATCGCCGGCGCGAGCGAGCGCACCGTCGGCACCCAGGAGATGACCGCCGCGGTGATCGCCGCGCTCGACGCGGTCTGAGAACAACCAGAGGTATTGCCTTATGTCCAGAACCTTCAACGTCGCCGTGGTCGGTGCGACCGGCGCGGTCGGCGAGACCATGTTGTCGATATTGGCCGAGCGCGATTTTCCCATCGGCGAGATACACGCCGTGGCGAGTGCGCGCTCGGCCGGCTCGCGGTTGGCCTTCGGATCGCGTCAGCTGGTAGTGCAGGATCTCGACAAGTTCGACTTCTCGGGTGTCGATATCGGCCTGTTCTCGCCTGGGGCCTCGGTGTCCAAGGTGCACGCGCCGCGCGCCGCTGCGGCCGGCTGCGTGGTCATCGACAACACCTCGCAGTTCCGCTACGACGACGACATCCCGCTGATCGTGCCGGAAGTAAACCCGGACGCGCTGGCGGGCTACCGCAAGCGCAACATCATCGCCAACCCGAATTGCTCGACCATCCAGATGGTGGTCGCGCTCAAGCCCATCTACGACGCGGTCGGCATCGAGCGCATCAACGTGTGCACCTACCAGGCGGTGTCCGGTACCGGCAAGGAGGCGATCGAGGAACTGGCCAAGCAATCGGCGGCGCTGCTCGGCGGCCGCGAGGCCGAGGCACAGGTCTACCCAAAGCAGATTGCCTTCAACTGCCTGCCACACATCGACGTCTTCCAGGACAACGGTTACACCAAGGAAGAAATGAAGATGGTGTGGGAGACGCGCAAGATCATGGGCGACGAGCGTATCGCGGTGAACCCGACAGCCGTCCGCGTGCCGGTGTTCTACGGTCACTCCGAGGCAGTCCATCTCGAGACGCGGGAGAAGATCAGCGCGGCACAGGTGACCGAACTGCTCGCCGCTGCACCCGGCATCACCGTACTCGACGAGCGCACCGACGGTGGCTACCCGACCGCGGTCACCGAGGGCGCCAACCACGATGCGGTCTATGTCGGCCGTATCCGCGAGGACATTTCACATCCGCGTGGGATCGATCTGTGGGTGGTCTCGGACAACGTTCGCAAGGGGGCTGCGCTCAACAGTGTTCAAATCGCTGAAATGTTGGTAAAAAGTCATTTGTAAGCTATAGTTAGTCGGCAAAGATAAAGAATATTCGAAGGTATTCGGGGCTGCTGGAAGACCGCGAGGAGCCAGCGGCGGCTGTCGCGTGCGAGCGACCAGCGACATTTCCATCTGGCGCAAACCGACTTGAAGGAATGACGACATGCTACGGAATCGAGCCGTCGCCCTGTTTCTCTCGTGCACTGCAAGCAGCTTGGCCTTCGCGCTCGGGCTCGGCTCGCTCGAGTCCGATTCGTCCCTGAACGAACCCTTCTCGGGTCGCATCGACATCCTCGGCGCCGCGCCGGAGGACTTCGATACCCTGACCGTCACGCTGGCCGACGCCGAGCAGTTCGCCCGCGCCGGCATCGAGCGCAACCCGGCCCTGTTCGGCCTGCGCTTCGCCATCGACGACAGTGTCCCCGGCGAGGATTTCATCCGCGTCACCTCCAAGGACCCGATTCGCGAGCCCTACCTCAACTTCCTGGTCGAACTGAACTGGGCCAACGGTCGTCTCGGGCGCGAGTACCCCGTGCTGCTCGCCCCGCCGCTCTACGATCCCGATCGCCGCCGCGCCGTGTTCGCGCCCGCGCCGGCGACGCCGCCCGTCGCCGCGGCACCGGCACCGGCTGTGCCGCCAGCAACACCGGCGTCGCAGCCTCCCGCGGCCGCGCCGCCGGCAGCCAGCGGCGCTTATGTCGCAGGGCGGGAGATCGGTCCGGTCGTCGCGACCGACACCTTGTGGTCGATTGCCTCCGCGGCGCGCCCGCACGACGGCATCACCGTGCAGCAGATGATGCTGGCGCTGCTGCGCGCCAACCCCGAGGCGTTCGGCGAAGACAACGTCAACCTGCTGCGTCGGGGAGCTGTTCTGCGGCTGCCCGCCCAGGACGAGCTCACCGCGATGGACGCGCGCGCGGCGTACGCCGAGGTACAGCGTCACAACCAGCTCTGGGAACGTTACCGCGGCCAGGTTGCGGCCGAGCCCGAGACCCAGCCGGTGGGTGCCGCGGCGCCGTCGACGGCGTTCGACCTCGGCGAACTCGAGGATGACAGCGCGCGGCTGGAACTCGTCGCACCCGGCGACGACGCCGAAGGCGGCAGCACGCCGGGGCGCGCCGGTGAAGGCGGTGGTGCCGAGCTGTTGCGCGAGGAAGTCGAGGCGCGCGCGCAGCAGGCCGCCGAGCTCGAGAGCAAACTGGTCGAGGCCGAGGGCATCATCGACCTGCTGCAGCGCCAGGTGAATATCAAGGACGAAGAACTCGCCGCCTTGCAGGCGCGCCTCGCCGAACTCGGCGTGGCGCAGGACGATCTGGATCTCGGAGAGCGTGCGGAGGCGCTTGCGGACGACGCGCGCGAGGCGCTGGCCGAGCTCGACGAGGCCGCGCCCGAGGCGCCGGGGGGCGAGCCCGGCACGACGCTCGACGACGTCTTCGGCGACGACCTGACCGACGAGGAGCCGGACGCCGACGGTGCCCTGCCGCAAGCCACGGCCGCTGGCGAGGAGCCGGCAACCGAAACGACGACCGCCGACGAACCGGCGGCCGCGCCCGCTGCGGAGAAGGCGGAGGTCGACGAGCCGGCCCCGGCCAAGCCCAAGCCTGCGCCTGAGAAAGCCGCGCCCCCGCAACCGGAACGCGCGTTCCCGGCCAACCTCGTGCCCGAGCACATCGCCGCGCTCGTCCCGGGCGGCAGCCTCACCGTGCTCGGTGCCGGCGCGTTGCTGGTGCTGGGCATCATCATCGGCCTGGTCACGAGCATCATGCGCCGCCGGGGCGGTAAGGCGGAAGCGCCCGCGGCCGCTGCACCGGCCGCCGCCGCGGCCACCATGCCGCCAGCCGAGGAGGAAGACGCGAGCGAGGCACCGACCGAAGTCGGTGCGAGCGATGTGACCGAGGAACCGACGAGCTTCGATCCCAACGCCACCGTCGAAGCCGAATCGGACGAAACGCCCGAAGAGTTCCTGCGCACCCAGACCGATGTTGCGGCGGCGCCGACAGCCGAGCAGGAGGAAGACCCGCTCGAAGAGGTCAACGTCTACCTCGCCTACGAGCGCTTCGACCAGGCCGAGGAACTCGTCAAGCGGGTGATCGCGGAGTATCCGGATCGTCACGAATACAAGCTGCGTCTGCTCGAAGTCTACTATTCGTCCAATGACCGCGCGGCCTACGAGAACGCGGCGCGCGATCTGCTCGACGCTGTTGGCGAAGACGATCCGCTGTGGTCGAGTGCGCTCGCGATGTGGGCGGAAATGTCGCCAGAGCGCGCGCTGTTCGCCGAGGGTGCCGACGAAGCTGCGGTGCTGGCCGCCGACACGGGCCCCGCGTTCGTCGATATCACCGCGGAAGGCGAGGCGGAATCGCCGGCCGAGAGCACGCTCGTGCAGGCGCCCGGCGAGGCGGACGACAACGCGCTCGATTTCGACCTGACGAGTACGGGTGAGGAAGACAGCGAAGCGGGCGGCGAGGCCGCGGACGACATGTTCGACATCACTGCCGCGGCCGACGATGAGGTCCTCGACCTGACCGCCGGAGACGATGCCGACGTGCTCGATCTGACCGCCGCCGCTGACGAGGAAGTCCTCGACCTGACGGCCGGGGACGCGGAGGAAGCCGCGGACGCGGCATTTGACCTCACCGGCACGCCGGAAAGCCCGGCAGACGAGGACGTGCTGGACATCACCGGCGGCGGCGAGTCCGACGAGTCGCTGAAACTGCAGGGGGACAGCGCGGCCGGCGTGCACGATCTCGGTTCGCTCGAGGACACCCACGATCCCGCCAACGATCTCCTCGACGTGACCTCCTCGGGCGAGGTCGGCGATTTCGATGACGACAACCTGCTCGACCTCGGTGGCTCGCTGACCGGTGGCGATGCTGAGGCGCTCGACTTCGACATCAGCGACACGGTCGCGCCGCTGACCGGCGCAGACGAGGAAACGGGCGGTGACGAGGCCGCCTTCGACATCACCGGCGGCGGCGACGATACCGACCTGCTGGACTTCGACATTGGCGGTTTTGACGAGGAGGAAAGTCCCGGTGACACGGCTTTCGACACCGAGTCGACCGCCGAGCTCGGTGCCGGTGGCGCGGCCGACTCGTCTCTCGACATCACCGGCGACCTCGGTGGGACGGGCGACATCGATCTCGAGCTGACCCGCGGCATGGACGAGGTCACGACGCGCCTCGACGTGACCGAGAACGAAGGCGAAGACGGCGGTCTCGAGATCACCATGAGCACACCAGGCGGTGACGCGCCGGACGGCGAGCTCTCGCTGCAGGGCGATGAGCTCGACGAACTCTCGCTCGGAGGTGACGACGAGTTCGACCTCTCTCTCGAAAACACCAGTGACATGGATTCGATCGCCGCCGAGGAAACGATGGAGATCCCGGCCGGTGGCCTGACCCCGCCCGCTGGCGAGGATGACCTCGGCGATTTCGAACTCGACCTGCCCCTGCCGGGTGAGGACGAGACGGGAGGCGTCGGCGCGGACGGTGCTGCGCATACCGACACCGTCGAGCTGGCCGGTGACGACGCACTCGAAATCGACCTCGACGAGCACAGCACGGTGGTGCTGCCGCAGGGCGCCGATGTCGAGCGGCAGAGCAGCATCGATGAAGCCGACACCAAGCTGAACCTTGCCAAGGCCTACATCGAACTTGGCGACAACGAGGGTGCTCGGTCGATCCTGGCCGAAGTCGTCAGCGATGGCTCCGACGCGCAGAAAGCCGAAGCGCAATCGCTGCTCGAACAGATGTCCGACTGACCCGTGCCAGGCGCCACCGCGCGCCGCGGTGCCGCGCGCGTCAAGCACTCCATGGTCGGATTCGGATGAGCCGGCCGATGCCCGAACGGCCGGCAAGCTTGCCGGCCGTGCTGACTGACGGGCCACGCTGAGCATGCGAGTGGCTCTCGGCGTCGAGTACGACGGCAGCGCGTTCTGCGGCTGGCAGCGTCAGCACGGCGTGCGCACGGTGCAGGCGGAACTCGAGGCGGCGCTCGCGCGCGTTGCCGACCGCCCGGTAAGCGTGGTCTGCGCGGGTCGTACCGACACCGGGGTGCACGCGCTCTACCAGGTGGTGCACTTCGATGTCGACGTCGCGCGCCGTGCACGCTCCTGGGTCCTCGGCGCGAACAGCAACCTGCCTGGCGACGTCAGCGTAATCTGGGCGCGCGAGGTACCATCCGACTTCCATGCCCGCTTCAGTGCCGAGCGCCGGGCTTACGACTACCTCATCTGCAATCGACAATCGCGCCCCGGCCTGTGGCGCGGCAAGGTGACCTGGGAATGCCGTCCCCTCGACGTCGAGCGCATGGCGCGCGCGGCGCGTGCCTGGCTCGGCGAGCACGACTTCTCTTCGTTCCGGGCCAAGGGATGCCAGGCCCGTCACCCCGTGCGCACGCTCTACCGTTGCGACGTGCGCGCCCACGACGGGCTGATCGTGCTCAGTGTCGAGGCCAATGCCTTCCTGCAGCACATGGTGCGCAATTTTGCCGGCGTCCTGCTGCAGATAGGCATGGGGCAGCACCCGCCCGGGTGGGCTGCCGAAGTCCTCGCCCATCGCCAGCGCGAGCGCGGCGGCGTCACCGCACCGCCAGACGGGCTCTATCTCAGCGCCGTACGCTATCCCGGCGGATTCGACCTACCGCCGCCCGCCGGGATCGTGCCGTTGCCGGCGGCCTACAGCGGGCGCGCTTTCGACTGAGACGGCCGGCGAGCAGACGATGGCCGGCGCCTACGGGCCATCCGTGACCGGAACGCGGCCAGCGCGCATACGAACCGCGCGTCCAGGCCCGGCGCAGTCCTTCCCTAGGTCTGAGCGTCAACGGATGGGATAATCCGTCGCTTGTGGCAACGGCAGGCGAGCGGAAAAGATGCGTGTGCGCATCAAATATTGTGGCATCACGAACGTCGAGGACGCGCTTGCGGCCATCGACCTCGGCGTCGACGCGCTCGGCTTCGTGTTTCATCCGCCGAGTCCGCGCTACGTCGAGCCCGAGCGCGTGCGCGCGATCATCGCCGAACTGCCGCCACTGGTCTGCAAGGTCGGCTTGTTCGTAAACCATGAGCCGCACGCGGTGCGCGAGATCGTGGCGATGACGGGCATCGACCTCGTGCAATATCATGGCGACGAGACGCCGGCGGCCTGCGCCGCCGCGCCGCGCGCCTGGATCAAGGCGGTACGGGTGCGGGCCGAGACGGATCTCGTCGCCTGCGCGCGCGAATACACGGGGGCCGCGGCGCTGCTCGTCGACAGTTGGGATGCGCAGGTCTATGGCGGCAGCGGCCGCACTTTCGACTGGTCACTGTTGCCGGACGCGTTCGCCCGCCCGCTGATCCTGGCCGGCGGGCTGACGCCGGCCAACGTCGCCGATGCCATTCGCCGCGTGCGTCCCTATGCCGTCGATGTCAGCGGCGGCATCGAAGCGAGCAAGGGGCGCAAGGACCGTGAGAAGATGCACAGATTCGTTACCGAGGTGAGACAAGTTGAACGCGAGACCTGAACCGGCCGATCGTGCCGGGATCGGCCACGAGACGGCGTTTCCCGACGCCGCCGGCCATTTCGGCCCCTACGGTGGGCGTTTCGTCGCCGAGACCCTGATGGAGCCCCTGCAGGAACTCGAGGCGGCCTACCACAAGTACCTGAACGACGACGACTTCCTGGCCGAGCTCGACGACGATCTGCGGCACTACGTCGGCCGCCCGTCACCGCTGTACCTGGCGCGCCGCTGGTCCGAGCAGGTCGGCGGCGCGAAAATCTACCTCAAGCGCGAAGACCTCAACCACACCGGCGCGCACAAGGTGAACAACACCGTCGGCCAGGCCCTGCTCGCCAAACGCATGGGCAAGCCGCGCGTGATCGCCGAGACCGGCGCCGGCCAGCACGGCGTTGCCAGCGCCACGGTTGCCGCGCGCCTGGGCATGAGCTGCTGCGTCTACATGGGCGCCGAGGACATCCAGCGGCAGTCACCGAACGTGTTCCGCATGAAACTGCTCGGCGCGGAGGTGCGTCCCGTGACCTCGGGTTCGCGCACGCTCAAGGATGCCTTGAACGAAGCCCTGCGCGACTGGGTCGCGAACGTCGACGACACCTTCTACATCATCGGCACGGTTGCCGGGCCGCATCCCTATCCCGCAATGGTGCGCGACTTCCAGTCGATCATCGGGCGCGAGACACGCGCGCAGTCGCTCGAGCGCGAAGGCCGGCTGCCGGACGCACTGGTTGCCTGCGTCGGCGGCGGCTCGAATGCGATCGGCATGTTCTACCCGTTCATCAACGATCACGACGTCGCGCTGATCGGGGTCGAGGCCGCTGGTGAAGGTGTCGAGACCGGTCGCCATTCGGCGCCGCTGAGCGCCGGTACGCCGGGCGTGCTGCACGGCAACCGCACCTACCTCATGCAGGACGAGTGCGGGCAGATCGAGGAGACGCACTCGGTCTCCGCCGGTCTCGACTATCCGGGCGTCGGTCCCGAGCACGCCTGGCTGAAGGACAGCGGGCGCGCAAGCTACGAGTCGGTGACCGACAGCGAGGCGCTCGACGCGTTCCGCCGTATCACGCGGCTCGAAGGCATCATTCCGGCGCTCGAATCGAGTCATGCGCTGGCTTACGCCGAGAAGCTCGCGCGCGACATGCGCCGCGACCAGTTCATCGTCGTCAACCTGTCGGGACGCGGTGACAAGGACATCCAGACCGTCGCCGCCATCGACGGCATCACGCTGTGATCGCCGTCCCTGCATCGAGGAGCAGCCATGGGCCGCATTGCTGACCGATTCGCCGAGCTCGCCGCCGCCGGGCGCAAGGGGCTCATCACTTTCATCACCGCGGGCGACCCGGGCGTCGCCGAGACGCCTGCGCTCATGCACGCGCTGGTACGCGGTGGCGCCGACGTCATCGAACTCGGTGTGCCGTTCTCCGACCCGATGGCGGACGGCGAAGTCATTCAGCGCGCCAGCGAGCGCGCGCTTGCGCACGGTACCAGTCTCGACGACGTGTTCGCCGCGGTCGCCGCGTTCCGCCGTGACGACGCGAGCACGCCGGTCGTACTGATGGGCTATCTCAACCCGGTCGAGCACATGGGTGCCGAACGGTTTGCCGAACGCGCTGCCGAAGCCGGTGTCGACGGCGTGCTGATCGTCGACCTGCCGCCGGAGGAGTCGGCCGAGGTGACGCCCCGGCTGCGCGCGGCAGGACTCGACGAGATCTTCCTCGTCGCGCCGAACTCGCCCGAAGCGCGCATCCGCAAGGTGTGCGCCGCGGCCTCGGGATTCGTCTACTTCGTTTCGGTCAAGGGCGTCACCGGCAGCAAGAGCGCGGTGCTCGAGGAGATCGGCGCGCGCATCGAGCTCACGCGCCGTTTCGCCGGTATGCCGGTCGGCATCGGTTTCGGCATCCGTACGCCGGAGGCGGCCGCGGAGGCGGCGGGGGTTGCCGACGCGGTCATCGTCGGCAGTGCGATCGTCGAAATCATCGAGCGCGGCGGGACGGCGGACGCGGTGGCCGATGCGGTCGAAACCTTCGTCACCAGCCTGCGCAGCGCGATCGACGCACGCGCATGCGCAGCCTGAAGCGGTGGCCGACTTGAACTGGTTCAAACGTCTCATCCCGGCCAGCATCCGCACCGAGGGTTCGAGCAAGCGCTCGATTCCCGAAGGCTTGTGGACCAGCTGCCCGGAGTGCAAAGCGGTGCTCTACCGCGCCGAGCTCGAACGCAACGACGAGGTCTGCATCAAGTGCGGCTTCCACATGCGTATCGGCGCGCGGGTCCGCCTGGGGCGCTTTCTCGATGCCGGCGCGACGCGCGAGATCGGCGCGGAGCTCGCGCCGGTCGATTTCCTCAAGTTCAAGGACTCGAAGCGCTACCGCGATCGCATCAGCGCAGCGCAGAAGGCGACCGGCGAGTATGATGCGCTGATCGTCATGGAAGGCACGCTCAACGGACTGCCGCTGGTCGCGGCCGCGTTCGAGTTCGCGTTCATGGGCGGTTCGATGGGCTCGGTCGTCGGCGAACGTTTCGCCCGCGGCGTGCGCCGCGCCCTCGAGGGGCGCATGCCGTTCGTGTGCTTCTGCTCGAGCGGCGGCGCACGCATGCAGGAGGCGCTGGTGTCGTTGATGCAGATGGCCAAGACCAGCGCGGTCATCGCCGAGATGCGCGAGCAGCGCCTGCCCTATATCGTCGTGCTGACCGATCCGACGACCGGCGGGGTGTCCGCGAGCCTCGGTACGCTTGGCGACATCATCATCGCCGAACCCGGCGCGCTGATTGGCTTCGCCGGCCCCCGCGTGATCGAACAGACCGTGCGGCAGGTGCTGCCCGAGGGTTTCCAGCGCAGCGAGTTCCTGCTCGAACACGGCGCCATCGACATGATCGTCGATCGGCGCGAACTCAAGGCGACGATCGGCTCGCTGCTGTCGATCCTGCTCCACCAGCCACTCGCCACGAGTGGCCCCGGGCCGGCCGCCGAAGACGACACCGCGCGCGACGAGGACGGCAGCGCAGGCTGATGGCGGCCAGCGGTCAGGATGTGCAGGCCATGGCGTCGCCACCCGATGCCGATACGCCGCTGTCCGACTGGCTGGCGTGGCTCGAGGCCGGCCGTGGCGAGCACATCGATCTCGGGCTCGAACGCTGCCGCGAGGTCGCCGCGCGGATGGGGCTCGAGCGGCCTGCGCCGCGCGTGGTGACGGTCGCCGGGACCAACGGTAAGGGCTCCAGCGTGGCCCTGCTCGAGGCCATCTGGCGGCGCGCCGGCTGGCGCGTCGGCGCCTACACCTCGCCGCACCTGGTGCGTTACAACGAACGTATCCGCATCGACGGAGAACCCGTCGCGGACGCGCCCATCTGCGCGGCCTTCGCGCGCGTCGAGGCGGCGCGCGGCGATGTGCCGCTGACCTATTTCGAGTTCGCCACGCTGGCCGCGCTGCTGTTGTTCGGCGAAGCCTCCCTCGATGTCGTCATTCTCGAAGTCGGGCTCGGCGGACGGCTCGACGCGGTCAACATCGTCGATGCCGATGTCGCGCTGATCGCTGCCATCGGCCTCGACCACGAGGACTGGCTGGGCGAGACGCGCGAGCAGATCGGCCGCGAGAAGGCCGGCGTCATGCGTTCCGGGCGGCCCGCTGTATGCTCCGACCATCAGGCTCCGGCA
>JAPOKK010000398.1 GCA_029977665.1 Pseudomonadota bacterium
CCGACCCGTGGACGCCGCAGAGCGGCCAGGCGTTGCTCGACGACGCCCGCGATCGCATCGCCGGCATGCTCGAACTGATCCGCTGAGCGCAGCGCCGCGGCCGGCCATGGCGGTCGCCGGGCGGACGCGCTAACCTCGGGCGGTGCTGCCCGCGACCTTCGATGCCGCCGTGGGCGCCTGGTTCGAGGCGCGCTTCGATGCGCCGACGGCCTGCCAGTCGCGGGCCTGGGCGGCGCTCGCGCGCGGCAGCAACACGCTCGTGGCCGCGCCGACCGGCTCGGGCAAGACGCTCGCCGCGTTTCTCACCGCGATCGACGAGCTGGTCGGCGAACTGCGTGCCGGCACGCTGGAGCACGAGACGCGCGTGCTCTATGTCTCGCCGCTCAAGGCGCTCAGCAACGACGTACAACGCAACCTCGAGGAACCGCTCGCGGGCATCACCGCCGCGCTGCGCGCGGAGCACGAGGACTGCGGCACGATCACGACAGCCGTGCGCACCGGCGATACGCCGGCAGCTGCCCGCACACTGATGCGCAAGCGGCCGCCGCACATCCTCGTCACGACACCCGAATCGCTCTACATCCTGCTCACCAGCGAAAGCGGGCGTGACATGCTGCGTAGCGTGCGCAGTGTCATCGTCGACGAAATCCATGCGCTGGTCGGCAACAAGCGCGGCGCGCACCTGGCGCTGAGCCTGGCCCGGCTCGAACGCCTCGTGGCGCGTCCCCTGCTGCGGGTCGGCCTGTCGGCGACCCAGCGGCCGATCGAGCGCGTCGCGGAGTTCCTCGCCGGCGCGCGTCCGCACGGCTGCACGATCATCGACGAAGGTCACGTGCGCGAGCGCGACCTCGCCATCGAGATGCCGCGATCGCCGCTCGAAACGGTGCTCTCGGCCGAGGTCGCCGAGGAAATGCGCGAACGCATGGTCGAACTGATCCTCGCGCACCGCACGACGCTGGTGTTCGTCAACACGCGGCGCATGGCCGAGCGGCTGGCCCGTGCGCTGGCCGATCGCCTGGGCGAAGAGCACGTGTGCGCGCATCACGGCAGCATGTCACGCGAGCGCCGCTTCGATGCCGAGCGGCGTCTCAAGGAGGGACGGCTCAAGGCGCTCGTGGCGACCGCGTCGCTCGAGCTCGGTATCGATATCGGCGACGTCGACCTGGTCTGCCAGCTCGGCTCCACGCGCACGCTGGCGGCATTGTTACAGCGTGTCGGGCGGGCCGGCCACGCGGTCGGCGGTATCGCGCGAGGGCGCCTGTTTCCGCAGACGCGCGACGAACTCGTCGAATGCATCACGCTGCTCGACATGGTCCGCCGTGACGAGCTCGACAGCGTCGTCATCCCGCCCGGGCCGCTCGACGTGCTCGCGCAACAACTTGTCGCCGAGTGTGCCTGCGCCGACTACGCGCTCGACGACCTGTTGGCGCTGGTGCGTCGTGCCTGGCCCTACCGGGAACTGGCCGAGACCGATTTCCGTGCCGTCGTGCGCATGCTCGCCGAGGGCTTCAGTTTTGCCCAGGGGCGCCACTCGGCGCACCTGCATCTCGACGAGGTCAACGGCCGCGTCAGCGCGCGGCGCGGCGCGCGCCTGGTCGCGGTGACCTGCGGTGGCGCGATTCCGGACACGGCGGACTACGATGTCATCGTCGAGCCGTCCGGCGAACTGGTCGGCACGGTCAACGAGGATTTCGCCATCGAAAGCCTGCCGGGCAACATCTTCCAGCTCGGTAACACCGCCTGGCGCGTTCTCCGGGTCGAATCGAGTGCGCTGCGTGTCGAGGATGCGGCGGGGCAGCCGCCCAACATGCCGTTCTGGCTCGGCGAAGCGCCCTCGCGCTCGGCGGAATTCTCCGGCGCCGTCAGCCGCCTGCGCGAGACCCTGCGCGAGCTCGCCGACCGGCCCGGTGCGAGCAGCGCGAGCCTCGCGGACTGGCTCACCGACATCCCCGGCGTCGATGCGAACGCGGCCCGCCAGGCCGCCGACTATCTCCTGTCCGGCTACCGCGCGCTGGGCGCCATGCCGACGCAGGACACGCTCGTCATGGAGCGTTTTTTCGACGAGTCGGGCGGCATGCAGCTCGTCATCCATGCGCCGTTCGGCAGCCGCCTCAACAAGGCCTGGGGGCTGGCGCTGCGCAAGCGCTTCTGCCGCACCTTCAATTTCGAGTTGCAGGCCGCGGCGATCGAGGACGCTATCGTCATCTCGCTCGGCGCGGTGCACAGCTTCGCGCTGGACGAGGTCTGGCGCTACCTGAGCGCGGCCAGCGTGCGCGACGTGCTCGTTCAGGCACTGCTCGACGCACCGGTGTTCACGGTGCGCTGGCGCTGGGTCGCGAGCTGCGCACTGGCGCTGCAGCGCTTCCGCGGTGGCAGGAAGGTCGCACCGCGCCTGATGCGCATGAATGCCGAGGATCTCGTTGCGGTCGTCTTCCCCGACCAGCTGGCTTGCGCGGAGAACCTCAGCGGCCGGCGCGAGGTGCCGGACCACCCGCTCGTGCGCCAGGCGATC
>JAPOKK010000434.1 GCA_029977665.1 Pseudomonadota bacterium
AACGGCAACCCCAACGGCGCCGGGCCGCGAGACTGACCGCCGTTGGCTCCCTCATCGCGCTCACTGGGACGTCTGCCCGCCACGCGCCCGCACGACTGCGGAAACCCCCGCAGGCGATTTTGCGGCGACGGTCCCGGCAGGCAAGAGTTCTGAGTTCCGGAGTACGGATCGGTATTCTTCATGCCACAGGGCAAGCCTTCGCTGCGTCAGCTCGAATATTTTCTCGCGGTGGCCGATTGCGCAAGCTTTCGTCGTGCCGCCGAACGCCTGGGTATCAGCCAGCCGACCCTGACGGCACAGATCTCGGCGCTCGAGAAGCTGCTCGGCGTGCGCTTGTTCGAGCGTTCGCGCAGCGGCACGCGCCTGGCGCCGGTCGGCCGCGAACTGCTCGCCAACGCGCGGCGCGTGATCGAGGAGGTCGACGGCTTCGTCGAAGTCGCAGACACGGTCCGCAACGGGCCGGGCGGCACCTACCGCCTGGGGGTGCCGCCGACGCTCGGACCCTACCTGCTGCCCTACCTGCTGCCCGACCTGCATCGCCAGTACGCGAATTTGCGCCTCTACGTGCGCGAAGACACCCAGCGCGATCTCGAGACCGGGCTTGCCAGCGGGCGCCACGACCTGGTGCTGTGTCCGCTGCCGCTCGACTCCAACGAGTTCGTCGTCAAGCCGCTGTTCCGCGAGCCGGTCAAGCTGGTGGTGCACGAGGATCACGAACTGGCCAGCCGCGAGCGCGTTGCGGCCGCGGACCTCGAGAACGCCGACATTCTCAGCATCGAAGAACATCATCGTTTCTATCGGCAGGTCGAGCAGCTGTGCCAGCGCCTTGGCGCGCGACTCTCGCGCGATTACCAGGGCACCAGTCTCGATGCGCTACGCCACATGGTGGTGATGGGCATGGGACACGCCTTCCTGCCGGCGCTTTACGTGATGTCCGAGATCCACGACCAGAGTCAGCTCGTGGTCACCGAGATCGAGGGCGAACCGGTGGTACGCGTGCACGCGCTGGTGTGGCGCGCGGCCTCGCCGTCGCGGGCCTTCTTTCAGCGCCTTGCCGGCGACATGCAGGCGATTCTCGCGCGCCGCTTGCCGCAGGTCGTAGCGTCGGTCGCTGATTGACCGCTGCGCGCGGAGCGTGCCTCAGCGCGCAGCGAGGGTTTCGGCGACCAGGCCGCAGGCGCTGAGCGCGAGCTTGGGCGGGGTGACGTGCATCGCGAACGGGGCGGCACGCTGCAGCACGTTGAGCCCGAGGATGTTGCTGTCGGAGCCGGGCATGACGGCAACGTCGACCGCGCCGAGGTCGCAGTGCCCGCCAAGCACGAAACGCTCGACGCGGTACAGGTTGACGGCCTGCAGGCGCCCGTTGGCGAGGCGCGCTGCCATGCGCCCGCTGCGGGTCACCTTGCCGTGGCGTTCGAGTTCGTCGAGCACGTCGCTGCTGACCGTCACCAGCCCGGACCCGGTGTCGACGAGAAAACTCGCCGCGACGCTGCCGTTGAGCTGACCCTCGATATAGAAATTGCCCGACTTGGCGCGCGTCATCGGCACTTCCGTGTCGAAATCGGCAGCGCCAGCGGCCAGACTCGTCAATGCAAGGACGAACAGCGTCAGCGATTTTCTGATCCTGGCCATGGCGCGAGACTCCCGAGGCAGTTCAAGTGTCGGGGGTACCACTGCAATTGCGG
>JAPOKK010000016.1 GCA_029977665.1 Pseudomonadota bacterium
CGTACGCGCTCGGTGCGCTGCTCGTGCTGCTCGCGGGCTGCGAGCCCGAACCGCCGGCGGCGCCGGATGAGCGCATACGCCCGGTGCGCCACGCCGTGGTGGCGGCGGGCGGCGGTACGGTCACGCGCACCTTCTCCGGCGCCGCGCAGGCCGACGTCGAAGCGCAGTTGAGTTTCCGCGTCGGCGGCGCCCTGCGGGCGCGCCCGGTCGAGGTCGGTGACACCGTTGCCGAGGGGGCGCTGCTCGCCGAACTCGACGCGCGCGATTACGTCGTGCGCGTGCGCGAAGCCGAAGCGCAGCTCAGCAACGCGCGCGCCGGCCTGCGCAACGCGGAGGCCAGCTACGCGCGCGTGCGGACCCTCTACGAGAACGATAGCGTGGCGCTCAGCGAACTCGATGCCGCACGCGCCGCGGCCGAGTCGGCCGCCGCGCAGGTGAGTATCGCCGAACAGAACCTGGCCGACGCGCGTCTCAAGTTGTCCTACACCCGGCTCACGGCGCCCGCGCGCTGCGACGTCGCGGAGACCTTCGTCAAGGAGAACGAGAACGTCGCCCCGGGCCAGGCCATCGTGCGCCTGAGCTGCGGCGGTTGTCCGGAGGTCAAGGTGTCGGTACCCGAGACGCAGATTCGCGACGTGCGTCTCGGCGCCGCCGTCACGGTGCACTTCGCCGCGTTGTCCGGACAGCAGTTCGACGCCCGGGTCAGCGAGGTCGGCGTCGCCACGACCAGCAGCGCGACAGCGTTCCCGGTCGTGGTGCAGCTCGCGGGCGCCTGTGCGCAGGTCAGGCCAGGTATGGCCGCCGACGTCGAGTTCCGCTTCGACCCGCAGCCGGCCGCGGCCGCGGCCGCGGTGCGCGTCCCCGTCGTCGCCGTCGGCGAGGACCGCGACGGCCGTTACGTCTACGTGCTCGAGCGCGTCGACGAGGCGCGCTGGCGCGCGCACCGGCGTGCCGTCGAGACCGGTGAGCCGCAGGCCGAGGGTATACCGATCACGGCCGGCCTCGAGGCCGGCGAGCGCATCGTCACGGCCGGCGTGCGGCGCATCAGCGACGGCATGGCGGTACGCCTCTACGGCGGCGGCGAGTGAGCAGCGCGCGATGGACCTGACGCGCGGCGCGCTGGCGCGCAACCGGGTGACCGTCACCGCGATCCTCGCGGTGATCGTCGCCGGCGTCATCACCTACCTCGGCATGCCGCGGGCCGAGGACCCCGGATTCATCGTGCGCACCGCGCTCGTCACCACGTACTTCCCCGGGGCGAGTCCCGAGCGCGTCGAACAGCTCGTCACCGATCGCCTCGAGAAGGTCATCCAGGAGATCCCCGAACTCGACTACGTCAGCTCGACCTCGAAGGCCGGCATCTCGGTGATCTACGTCAACGTGCGTCCGGCCTTCACCGACATGCGTCCGATCTGGGACAGCCTGCGGCGCAAGGTCGACGGCGCGCGCGGGCAGCTGCCCGACGGCGTGCGCGGACCCTTCGTCGACGACGAATTCGGTGACGTGTTCGGTTTCATCGTCGGGCTGCACGGCGCCGACTTCTCCTACCGCGAACTCGAGACCTTCGCCGAGGAGATCCGCGACGAACTGCTGCTCTTGTCCGACGCCGCCAAGGTCGAGATCGCCGGGGTGCAGGACGAGCGCATCTTCGTCGAGTACGACAACGCCAGGCTCGCGCAGCTGGGACTCTCGCCGCTGCAACTCAAGCAGACCCTGGCCGCGCGCAACATCGTCCAACCCGGCGGCGAGCTGCGCCTCGAGTACGAGACGGTCGTACTCGAACCGAGCGGCAGCTATGGTTCGCTCGAGGATATCCGCGACAGCGTGGTCAGCCCGCCCGGCAGTGCCGCGGTGGTGCGGCTCGGCGACATCGCCACGGTGCGGCGCGGTTACATCGATCCGCCGGCCAGTCTCGCGCGCGTCAACGGCGCGCCGGCCCTGGTCCTCGCCGTCTCGATGCGTGAAGGCGGTAACAACATCGAGCTCGGCGCCGCCATCCGCGCGGTGCTCGAACGCGCGCGCGACATCTACCCGCTCGGTGTCGAGTTCACCGTGCTGCAGGACCAGTCGCGCATCGTCGAGCGCAAGGTGGGCGAGTTCGAGGGCAACCTGCTGCAGGCGATCGGCATCGTCGTGCTGGTGATGGTGTTGTTCCTCGGACCGCGCACGGGGCTCATCGTGGCGAGCCTGATCCCCGTGTCGATCATCGCCGCGTTCCCGGTCATGGACGCGTTCGGCATCGGTCTCGACCAGATGTCGCTCGCTTCGCTGATCATCGCGCTCGGCATGCTGGTCGACAACGCCATCGTCATGGCCGAGTCGATCATGGTGCGCATCGAGCAGGGCGAAGATCGCGTCGCGGCCGCCGTGGCGAGTGCGGCCGAGCTGCGCATGCCGCTGCTGACCGCTTCGTTGACCACCGCGGCCGCTTTCCTGCCCATCTACCTGGCCGAGTCGGATACCGGCGAGTACACGGCGTCGCTGTTCAAGGTCGTCACCATCACGCTGCTCGCCTCGTGGCTGCTGTCGCTCACCCTGGTACCGTTGCTGTGCGTGAACCTCTTGCGGGTCGGCGCGAAAGCGGCCGGTGGCGAGCCGCCCTCGTGGTTCTATCGCGCCTACCGCGCAGGCCTCATCGCCATCCTGCGCCATCCCTGGTGGTTCCTCGCCGGTGTCGCCGTGGTGTTCTACCTCGCCGTGCTCGCCATGGCGCTGGTGCCGAACATCTTCTTCCCGCCCAACGACCGCGCGACGTTCACGATGAAGATCGAACTGCCTTTCGGGACGCCGCTCGCGCGTACCGCGGCGGTCGTCGGCCAGGTCGAGTCCTTGCTCGCCGGTGAACTGCGCGCGGCTGCGCCGAACGAACAGGGCGTGACGGACTGGGCGAGTTTCATCGGCGAGGGCGCACCGCGCTTCAACCTGACGTTCGCACCGCACCCGCCGGCCAGCAACTACGCGATAGCGCTGGCCAATGCGACCACGACGGCACACATGAACGAGACGGTGATCCCGCGTTTGCGCGAGTACGTCTTCGAGCACTTCCCCGATGCCGAGGCAACCATCCGCCCGCTCGCGCTCGGCGCACCGGCCTGGCCGCCAGTCGCGATCCGGGTCTCAGGGCGCGATACCGATCGCTTGTTCTCCCTGGTCGACGCGATCAAAGCGCGCCTGCGCGATACGCCGGGGGCGATCCAGGTCACCGACAACTGGGGCGTACGCACGAAGAAGGCGGTGGTCGACATCGACGATACCCGCGCGCGCCTGGCCGGCATCACGCACGAGGACATCGCGCTGTCGCTGCAGACCTATTTCTCCGGCCTCGCGACGACCGACTTCCGCGAGGGCGACGAGCTGATCCCGATCGTGCTGCGTTCGCTGGCGGCGCACGATGCCGGCCGCGAGCCGATCGGCTCGATCAACGTCTACGCCCAGGCGAGTGGCCGCTCGGTACCGTTCGACCAGGTCGCCGACGTCGCGCTCGAGTTCGAGCCCGGCGTCATCGAGCGGCGCAATCGCCTGCGCACCGTCACCGTCGAGGCGCTGCTCGCTCCCGGCTACACGGCGGCCGAGGTACTCGCGGCGCTCGAGCCCTGGCTCGAGGACTTCTCGCGCGACTGGTCGTTCGGTTACGGCTGGGAGTACGGCGGCGAAGCCGAAACCTCGGGAAAGGCCAATGCGTCGATCGCCGCCAAGCTGCCGATCGCGGGTCTGCTCATCGTGCTGTTGCTCGTCGCGCAGTTCGATTCACTGCGGCGGCCGTTGATCATCCTGCTGACGATTCCGCTCGCGCTGGTCGGCGTGACCTTCGGGCTGATCGTCGCCGACAGCTACTTTGGCTTCATGACGCTGCTCGGCATCATTTCGCTCGCCGGCATCGTCATCAACAATGCGATCGTGTTGATCGAGCGCATCGACCTCAACGTCGAAGCGGGTCTAGACGCGGGCGAGGCCATCCTCACCGCCGGCGCGGAGCGGCTGCGCCCGATCCTGCTGACTACGGCGACCACCGTCGGCGGCATGCTGCCGCTGTGGTTCGGCGGCGGCCCGATCTGGGAAGCGATGGCGATCACGATCATCTTCGGCCTCGCCTTCGCGACGGTGCTGACGCTCGGCGTCGTGCCGGTGCTCTACCGGCTGCTGTTTCGCGTACCGCCGCCGCAACTCGTGCTCAGGGCTTCCTGAAGCGCAGCACGAAGCGATCGGTATGGCGCCGGATGGCGTCGTCGAAGACGTTCAGGCTGCGGTCGTCGTCGGGGTTGCGCAGCACGTCGCTGGCGGCGTCGAAGACGAAGCCGGCGCTTTCGATGTCGGCGCGTGCGAAGGCTTCCTCGATACGGTGCAGTGCCTGCACCGCCGTCGCGCCGCTGCCTTCGCGCGCGGCGTGGTCGACGATGAGCAGCGTGCCGCCCGGTTTCAGCGCATCCCACAGCTGGCCGAGCAGCCAGTCGCGTCCGACCAGTGGCGAGAAGTCGGCGTGGAAGTAGATGTCGTGGTAGCCGAGACCGATGAAGACGAGATCGAAGCGGGCCATGCCGAGATCCAGATCCGCGATTTCGGCGTCGTGAACGGCGACATTCGGAATGCGCTTGTCGGCGAAACGTGCCTCGAGCAGGCGCCCGGCAAAGTTGCGGTAGGCGGTGTTGGTGTGCGCGACGACACGGCCCTCGGCGCCCACCGCGCGCGCGAACAGCTCGGCCCAGTAACCGCCGCCGGTGTAGAGATCGAGCACCGTCTGGCCGGGTGCGACGCCGCTGAACGTGAGGAGGGCGGCGGGATGGTCGCGCGCGTCGCGGGTGCGATCGCGCTCCCAGCGATCCCCGGCGGCGAGGGCGGCGGTGATGTGCGCCGGCGGCGCATCCGCACCGCGGGCGGCAGCGATCAGCAGCGCGCCCGTGAGGACGGCGAACAGGGTGCGGGGCAGGACGCGCGCGGTGCGGCCGGCGTGGCGGGGTCGAATCATGAGCGTGCGCGGGGCTCCAGGCGGGTACGGCTTGATTCGACGATAAGCGCTCGGCGCTGTACTGAACAAGCCCTGCTCGAACTCAGAACGGCGTGCCGTGTGCCTGCGCGTAGTCCGGCCAGGCGCGGGCGAGTGCCGCGAGCCACGGCCGGTCCGCGCCGCCTACCGCCGTGCCGTCCAGGCTCGCCACAGCGACGAGGCCGGCGCCGCTGCCGCTCAGGAAGACTTCGCGCGCGGCGAGGAGGTCGTAGCGCGTCAGCGAACGCTGGCTGACTTCACTGCCGGCCGCGCGCGCGATGTCGAATAGCGACGCGCGCGTCAGGCCGGGCAGGGCGCCGTCGCTCGGCGGCGGCGTGACCAGTTCGCCGTCGAGGTCCGCGAACACGTTGGCCGCGCTCGCCTCGGCGACGTGGCCGACATCGTTCAGCAGCAAGGCGTCGTCGAAACCCTTGAGGCGCGCGTCGCGCTTGGCGAGGACATTGTTGAGGTAATTGAGACTCTTCACCTGCGGGTCGAGCTGGTCGCTGCGCGGGCGGCGCACGGCCGCGGTCATCAGGCGCAGGCCGCGCCTGCGCGCAGCTTCGTCGAACAGGCGGATCGGCGCGACGATGCAGATCAGCCGCGGTTCGTCGCAAGCCGTCGGGTCGAGCGTCAGCTCGCCGACGCCGCGCGTGACGAGCAGGCGTACGTAGGCCTCAGCTTCGCCGTGCGCGCGGGCGGTGTCGAGCACGATGCCGCGGATGGTATCGAGCGGGCAGGGCAGGTCGAGACCGATGGCGCGCGCCGAGCGCGCGAGCCGCGCGAGGTGACAATCGAGCCGGAACACGCGGCCGGCACTGATGCGGATCCCTTCGAACACGCCGTCGCCGTAGAGCAGGCCGTGATCGAGCACCGGGATACGGCAATTCGCGGCATCGACGATGCGGCCCTCGTACCAGGCTTTCATGGCGTGGTTCCCTCCATACGCAGTGCGATGCCTTCGGCGACGTGGATGGTGCGTCGCGCGGCGGCCGGTGTGCCGAGTTCGCGCAGGCGCGGCGCGACCATCGCGAGCGCGACGGCGCCGACCAGGGCGCCGCGCACGAACACCGGCGCGGCGACCACGGCGAGACCGGCCTGCCACTCCTCGTCGTTCAGTGCGTAGCCGTCGGCGCGGGCCCTGGCGACGTCCGCGGCGAGTGTCTCGGGCGTATGCCGGGTGGCCACGGTATAGGGCGTCAGCTCGCCCAGTTCGACCGCGTCCGGCGCGTGCGCCACGAACAGCTTGCCGACCGCGGTGGCGTGCACCGGCACGTTCGCGCCGAGCTGCGGCGCGGCACGCAGGAAACCGTTGCCCTCGGCCTTTTCCAGCACGCGCAGGCGGCCGGCGCGGGCGACGACGAGGAAGAACGTCTCGCCCAGCTCGTCTGCCGCCGCTTCGAGCAACGGCCGCGCGGCGAGCGCGAGCGGCTCGCGGGCCGCCGCGCCCAGACCCAGCGCCACGAGGCCGAAACCGACCTGGTAGCGTCCCTGTGCATCCTGCTCGACGAGGCCGCGGCGCAGCAACGGTGCGAGCACGCGGTGGGCACTCGAACGCGGCATGGCCAGCGCTCTGGCGACGTCGGTCAGGCGCAGCGCACCCGGCTGGTCGCCGAGCAAGAACAGGGCGTCGAGCGCCTTATCGATCGTGCTCATGAAGACGTTCCATTATTTGGAAAGAAAATACAAATAATGGAACAACGATGTGTTGTCGTCGGGGGATATGTCAAGCCTTCCTGGCCCGACGTCGCGAAGGCCGCCGCGGGATGCCGATTCGGCGCCGCCGCGCCCGGCGCGCGGGAGGTGAGAACCGGCGTTCGCGTCGCGTCCGGGCATTGCGCTGTTCCGACATGCGGGCGGCTGTTACGCCCGCGGCGCCGCGCCGCGGCCGTCGCGCTGTGAGACCTGCGCTGACATTCGTGGCAGCAAGCGGGCGGGCGACCCGGTCCGACTCATGGCATCGTCGTCGCGGATGAGCCCGGCATCAACAGGTTGCTAGACTTGCCGCCCAGCCGATGCCGCGCGCGCCGCGCGCGCTCGTCCGCATGGCCGCGCCGGCGGTACCGGCGCCACTTGAGCGAGGGGAGTCGTGAGCGATGGACAAGACGAAGATGAAGACCATGGCCGAGCGCGTGTTCCGCGACGTGTCCGGCGGCATGGCGGCCGGGCTCGCCTGGCTCGGGACAGAGACCGGCCTGTTCCGCGCGATGGCCGGGGCGGGGCCGCTCACGGTTGCCGCACTCGTCGAGCGCACCGGGCTCGTGCCGCGCTACGTCGACGAGTGGGCGCGTGGCATGGTCGCTGCGGGCTACCTCGACTACGAGCCCGAGCACGACCGCTTCAGCCTGCCTGAAGAGCATGCCTACCTGCTCGCGTCCGACGACACCGATCACTTCATGGGCGGCCTGTTCGGCATGGTACCGCCCTTGATGAGCGTGGCGCCGCGCGTGCGCGAAGCGTTCCGCGACGGCGGTGGCGTCCCGTTCGCCGAGTTTCCCGGCGAATGCCGGCACGCCATCGACGTCATGAACCGTGGCAACTACGAGCACCGCCTGGTGAGTTTCTGGCTGCAGAAGTTGCCGGCAACGGTGGCGCAGCTGGAGGCCGGCGGCAGCGTGCTCGACGTCGGCTGCGGCACCGGCCAGGTAATCGTCGCGCTGGCGCGCGGCTTCCCCGCGAGCCGCATCGTCGGGGTCGATCCCGATGCCGAATCGATCGCCGCCGCACGCAACGCCGTCGCCAATGCGGGACTCGATAATGCCGAGTTCGTGCAGGCGACGCTCGATGCCGTGCCGCCGGAGCCGCGCTTCGATCTCGTCATGGCCTGCGACTGTCTGCACGACATGCCGGACCCGGTCGCGGTGCTGCGCGATATCCGCGCCCGGCTGGCCGACGACGGCGTGCTGCTGGTCATCGAACCGCGCGTGTCCGACCGGCTGGAGGAGAACGTGCACCCGATCGCGGCGATGTTCTACGGCTTCAGCGTGTTCCACTGCACGACGCAGTCGCTCGCCCACGGCGGCGCCGGCCTCGGCGCGTGCATGGGGCCGAGCAAGACCCGCGCCTTGTTTGCCGAGGCCGGCTTCGGCGCGGTCGAGGAACTCGACATCCGCAGCCCGGTGAACCTGTTCTACGCCGTGCGCCGTTGACGTCGTCGGCCTCCGGCCGGCGACGTTTGCGCGCTTACTTGCGAAGCTGGTCCTCGCGCGACTTCATCGGGAAATACATGCTGAACGGTTGCGGCCAGTCGTAGGGCAGGTCGACCAGGGTGCCGGGCGTGCTCGCGCTGGCCGCCAGGGCAAGCACGTCTTCGAGAACGCGGCGCTGTTGCGCGACCTCGAACGGCGCGCCGCAGGCGTTGCCCATTGGGAAATTGACGAACGCGGTGCGTGGCGGCTTGACGTTGGCCGACAGGTCGCGACCGGTCGAGAGCGTGACGGTGACGATGCCGTGGGTCTCGACGACGCGCGCGACCAGGCCGGCGGTCTGGTGATCGAGCGGGCAGGCCGGGATCACGACGAGGACGTCGACCGCATCGGCGCTGAGTTCGCGCGCGAACGCGGGCGCGGCTTCCTCGCACACTTCGCGACGCGTGTAGATGCGCCCCATGAAGCCGCTCCACAGGCGCGGCGCAACGCTGCCGATGACGCCGTCGGCGGCGAGTTCGCGCAGGCGCTCGATCGGGAACTGGCAGTTGATGTCGCGGCTGGCGTCGCGGTGATCGTAGTAGTTGTCGTGGATCTGGAAGAAGTCCGCGGCGGTCTCGGACGGGATCGCATCGAGGCGCAGATCGTTGCGCGCATTAGGATTGAAGGGTGGTGCATCGAGACGTGAGGCGCCGCAGGTGGTCAGCATCGACACCCGGCAGTCTGCCAGCGGTTTCGAGAGCGGCGTGAACGGCGCATCGTTATTGACGGTCCAGTCGTAGGGCGGAAAACCGAGCGACTGGTAGCGTTCGTTGAGCGCGTCGACGTAGGCAATCGGTTGCATGTTGGTCTCCGTCACGGCATGTGGGCGACACTGCCACTGTATCGAATCCGGTATCTTGCGCCCGGGATTCGCCAGCGCGGCTATTCTCCCCGCATCGTCTCAGCTGCGCCAGAAGGCCGGGTGAAACAGCACCATCAAGGTAAAGAATTCCAGCCGACCGAGCAGCATGGCCAGTGCAAAGATGCCCTGCAGCCAGTCCGGTACGGTCGCGAAGCTGAGCGCGGTCTCGCCGAGCCCGGGACCGAGATTGTTGAGCGTCGTCGCCACCGCGCCGAAGGCCGAGACCTGGTCCAGCCCGCCGATCATGGCGAGCACCATCAGGACCGCGAACAACAGTACATAGAGCGCGAAGAAGCCCCAGACCGCGTCGGTGACCTTGTCCGGCAACACGCGCCCGTCGAGCTTGAGCGGACGTACGAGGTTGGGATGGACGAGGCGCGAGACCTGCAGCGCGCCGTTGCGCGCGAGGATGACGAAGCGGATGACCTTGATGCCACCGGCGGTCGAGCCGGCGCAACCGCCGACGCAGCCAATGTACATCAGAAGCGTCGGCAACACCGTCGGCCACGCGGTCCAGTCCTCGGCCATGAAGCCCGTCGACGTGATCACCGAGGTGACGGCGAACGCCGCGGCCAAGACGACGTCGATCCCGCTCAGATAGGGATCGTGGCCGCGCAACAGCAGCGTGACGAGGATGCTGCTCGCGATGACCACGCTGACGAACGCGAGTAGCTCGGTGTGGCCCCGATAGGCCTTGTGTGAGCGTTGCCGCAGCATCATGAAGTGCAGCGTGAAGGGTACCGAGCCGAGCAGCATGAAGACGATCGCGATGAGTTCGATGGCGCCGCTGTCGAAGTAGGCGAGGCTGGCGTCGTGGGTCGAGAAGCCACCAGTCGAGAGCGTCGACATGGCATGACAGACGGCATCGAACGGCGACATGCCCGCGACCATGTAGGCAAACGCGCAACTCAAGGTGAGTCCCGCGTAGATCACCCACAAGTGCTGCGCGGTCTTGCCGATACGCGGGGTCAGCTTGTCATCTTTCATCGGACCGGTCGATTCCGCGCGCAGCAGCTGCATGCCGCCGACGCCGATCATTGGCAGCACGGCAACGGCCGAGACGATCATGCCGATGCCGCCGAGCCACTGCAGCTGGTGCCGGTAGTAGAGCAGCGAATGCGGCGTTTGGTCGAGGTTGTCGAGTACCGTCGCGCCGGTGGTGGTGAAACCGGATACCGCCTCGAACAGCGCATCGGAGACATCGACGTGGAGCAGGATGATCAGCGGCAATGCGCTGAGCAACGACAGCAGGATCCAGAACATGGCGACGACGACGAAGCCGTCGCGCGCGCGCAGG
The DNA here is from genome assembly GCA_029977665.1 of Pseudomonadota bacterium. GTDB lineage: Bacteria > Pseudomonadota > Gammaproteobacteria > JACKNG01. The sequence continues at coordinate 10,329 of JAPOKK010000016.1, forward strand.
CGGTGTACCGTGCGCCGCTGTGGCCACCACAGCGCGAACCCGAGCGCGGCCGCCGCCGCGGCAATGGTCAGCCAGACCAGCGGCCGCGGCGCGTCGTCCAGGGTGGCGATCGCGACGACAGGCCCGAGCGACGCCGCGTACATGAGCAGCAACAGGCCGGTGACTTGTCGGATCTGGGTGGCTTGCATCGCGCCGTTCCTCGCTGCGCCCGCTTCTGCGGACGCTCGGGCGGAGTATCGGTGCGCAAGACATGGACCGCGAGTAAAGCCTGCGTAAGACCTTTACGGAAATTTTACGTGCGTCGCGCCACGCGCCACGGGCACCATGACAGCGAGTCCTGGGCAAGGGCGAGCGGGGTAATGACGAGTGCACGACGTTCTGCAGATGTTCAGGCGCCAGGCCACGTGCGTTGGCGTGGGCTCGCGGACGGTGTCGCGTCGGCGTACGCTGGCGCGCACGTGTACAGCGGTTTCCGCGCCTCGTTGTTCTCTGCGTGACCATGCAACCGAACCTGATCGAGCGCCTCTTGTGGGGGCGCACTTCGCCGGCGCGATCCTGGCTGGTGGTGCCGGCAGCCGTGCTCGTCGCGGTTGGACTCTCCGCCCTGATCGCCGATGTGCTGCCCCACGCCAACCTGTCGCTGGTGTTCCTGGTGACGGTGCTCGTCGTCGCCGGCAAGACCGGGCTTGCGCCGGCGCTGGCCACCGCGGTGGCGTGCTTCCTCGCCTACAACTTCTGGTTCACCGCGCCGGCGCTGACGCTCGAAGTGCATTCTGCCGATGACCTGGCCACGCTCGCAGCATTTCTCTTCGCTGCCGCGCTGGTCGCCAACCTGGGCGCGCGCATGCGCCGCTTCGTGCTGGAGGCGGACGCGCAGGCCGCGCGCGCGGAATCGATGAAGGTGTTCAACATGGCGCTCGCCGTGGCAGGCGACGCCGAGGCGGTGGCCGCGGTCCTGCGCGAGGCCGTGCGCGCGGTTGCGGGTGTCGATGCCGAGGTCGTGTGGTTGGGCGCGCGACCCGGTGCGGTGGCCGCGGCGGAGTGCGTGACGCCGCCGCCGGCAAGCGGTTGGTGCTACGTCGAGATCAGAACCGGGCAGCACCGCTTCGCCCTGCTGCGCATGCATCGACCCGGCCCGGAGACCCTGGCCCAGGTGCGCGCGCTGTGCGCACAGAGTGCGGTCGTGCTCGAGCGCACGCGGCTCGACGAGGCGCTCGAAGCCGCACGCATCGAGACCGAGACGGAGCGTCTGCGCGGTGCCCTGCTGTCCTCGGTATCGCACGACCTGCGTACGCCGCTGGTGTCGATCCTCGGTGCTGCGACGAGCCTGCGCGAGCTCGGCGAGTCGCTCGCGCCGGCGGCGCGACGCGATCTGCTGGAGATGATCGAGAGCGAGTCGGAGCGTCTCAACCGCTACATCCAGAACCTCCTCGACATGACGCGCCTGGGACAGGGCGCGCTGACCCTGGCGCGCGACTGGACCGATCCCGACGACATCATTGCCAGCGCGCTGGCGCGGCTGGCGCGCGAGATGCGAGCGGTGGATCTCGAGCTCGATCTCGCGCCGGACCTGCCGCTGGTCGACGTGCACGGTGCGCTCATCGAACAGGCACTCGTCAACGTGCTGGAGAACGCGGTGCGGCATTCGCCGCCGAGCGGACGCATCACGCTGGCGGCGCGGGTCGTTCGCAATCGGCTCGAGCTTGCGGTCAGCGACCAGGGGCCGGGCATCCCGCCGGCCGAGCGCGAGCGAGTGTTCGAGAGTTTCTACTCGGTCAAGCGGGGTGATGGCGAAAGCGAAGGTACCGGGCTCGGCCTCGCCATCGCGCAGGGCTTCGTCGGCGCGCACGGTGGCACCGTCACCGTCACCGACGGCCCGGGCGGGAGCGGCTCGACGTTCGTTATTGCGCTGCCGTTGCCGGCGGTGCGAGCCCGGGCAGGGCAGCCATGACGACGTCGGCGCGTATCCTGGTCGTCGACGACGAGGCCTCGATCCGCAAGTTCCTGCGCATCAGCCTGGAGGCGAGCGGCTACGAGGTGCGCGAAGCGCGCACCGGGAGTGATGCCCTGGCGCAGTGCCGCGAGGACCCGCCCGATCTCGTCGTGCTCGATCTCGGCCTGCCGGATGGCGATGGTGTGGACGTCATCACGCACCTGCGCGAGTGGACGCAGATGCCCGTGCTGGTGCTGTCCGTGCGTTCGAGCGAGGCGCAGAAGGTCGCCGCGCTCGACGCCGGCGCCAACGACTACCTGACCAAGCCGTTCGGCGTGTCCGAGCTGATGGCACGCTGCCGCGTGCTGCTGCGCGGCCTGCCCGATGTCCCGGACGAGCCGATCGTGAGCCTCGGTGACCTGGTCATCGATCGGCCACTGCGCGAAGTACGCCTCGGCGAGCGCGAGGTGCACCTGACGCCGAAGGAGTATGCATTGCTCAACCTGCTCGCCTCGAGTCATGGCAAGATTCTCACCCACCAGCATCTGCTGCGCGCGATCTGGGGCGAGGCACATACGGAAGATACCCATTACCTGAGGGTGCTGGTCGGGCATCTGCGACAGAAGCTCGGTGACGATCCGGCGCATCCGCGCTACATCGTCACCGAGCAGGGTGTCGGCTATCGCTTTCGCGAGCGGTAAGGTGCGCAGCGCCGTGCACGGACAGCGCATCCCTCCGTGAACGAACGAACCTGCGCGCAGGCAGCGCGGCGCCTCGTCGCGACGTAACACACGGGCGAACGGCGAGTGCCGTGGAACGGCGCCTCATGCCGCCAAGCGGCGTCGCGGTTCATGCAGGGCTCGTTCAAGCGTGGCGCCGACGGTCGCGTGCCCGCGGCCGACAGGCGCGCGAACGTCAGCGCCATGCTGACTAGCCGCCGAGCGCGCCGGCGGCCCGCAACGCTTCCTGGCGCGCCTTCGCCATGTTGTACGTGCGTGCCATCATGATGCGCTGGGCCTTCAAGCCGCCGCCGGCCTGCAGCGCGGTGACGAGATACCAGCCACCGAGCGCGTCGGCCGTCATGTCGCGAATCAGGGTGAACACGCGCATGCGCTGCTCGATGTCGGTATCCGGCTTGGCCGCAAGGTACTTGCGCAGGTAGGCGCCGGCTTCCGGGTGCCGCAGGTCGGCTTCTTCCGGCAAGGTGATGACGAGTCCGCCGGCGACGTCGTGCAGCTGCTTGACCATCTGGTGGAAGTTGGTCGCGTAATAGTACTTGGTGCAGTTGATGCCGAGCGTGTTCGGATGCAGCATGCCGTCCGGCGTCGACTCGTAGTTCTGCACCGAGTACTCGATGCCCATGCGGATCATCTCCGCGTAGCAGATAAGCTCCGAGATGGCGTCCTGCACGTGCGGATCGCGCTCCTTGCCCTGCGCCTCGGTGACGAGGTCGGCGAGGCCGACCATGAGCTCGGCTTCGTGCGCGGCCATGACCAGGCCGAGCGTGCGTTCCCACAGGCCGAGCGCGGCGGCGAACGCGCCGGCGAGCTGCCATTCGCCGGCAAGAAACACGCGATCCCAGGGGATGAAGACGTCGTCGAACACGACGAAGCCTTCGGGCATCGAATGGTGCGCGCTCGCCGGGTAGTCGAACTCGTTCAACTCGGCCGGCGCGAAGCTGCGGTTGATGATGCGAACGCCCGGCGCGTTGACGGGGATCGAGAAAGCCACCGCGTAGTCGGCTTCGTCCTCGCGCATCGACTTGGTCGGCATCACGACCAGCTCGTGGACGAGCGCAGCGCCGGTGATATGCAGCTTCGCACCGCGCACGACGATGCCATCAGAGCGCCGCTCGACGATGCGTACGTAGAGATCTGGATCGATCTGCTGATGCGCCTTCTTCGAACGATCGCCCTTGGCATCAGTGATGACTTCGGCCGCGCGCAGATCGTTGTCGCGCGCGTAGCGGTACATCGTCTCGATGTTGGCGGCGAACTGCGGGTTGACGGCGGCGAGCCGGTCCTTGATCTGCAGCAGCGCCATGTAGACGCCGGTCACCCCGCCGACGATCGACATCTGGCGGCCGAGCTCGATGCGCTTCTCCAGCGCCTCGGTCGTGCGCGGGACCTGGTAGACGCGGTGCGCGAGGCTGCCGTCCTCGGTCTCGTAGGTGATCAGGTCGCGCAGCGCCGGGTCGTCGTAGGCGTAGTCCTTGGCCGCGACCTCGATCGGCACCTGGAAGCGCGGGTGGCTGGTGATATCGGTGATCTTCTCGCCACCCCAATAGACGACGCGGCCGTCGTTCAGCGATTCACGGTACTCGGCGGCGGTCTTCAGACCCATGGCTTGCTCCCCTGTGTTGTCATGACGTCAGCCGCCGATTATCGCGGATCGCACAGCCCCCACGCGAGGCGCCCCCGCCCAGCCCTTATCCCCAAAAGTGTCAGACACTTGTGGATATCATCGGCGCAGTTTTCCCCAAAAGTGTCAGACACCTGTGGGTAAGAATGCGTGGGGAGTCGTTGCTCAGGCGGGCTTCGCGGCGGCGAATTGGCGCGCCTGCTCGCGCAGCACGAACTTCTGGATCTTGCCGCTCGGGGTGCGCGGGAAGGCGTCGATGATCTCGAGGCGCTCGGGCAGGTACTGCCGGGTCAGCTTCTGTTCGGTGAGCCAGGCGCCGAGTCCGGGGAGATCGAGGGTGTCGCCGTCACGCAGGGTGACGAAGGCGCAGGCGCGCTCGCCGAGGCGTGCGTCGGGCATGGCGACGACGGCGGCGTCGATGATCGCCGGGTGACGGTAGAGCAACTCCTCCACTTCGACGACCGGGATGTTCTCGCCGCCGCGAATGATGATGTCCTTGGAGCGCCCGGTGATGCGGATGTAGCCGTCGGCATCCATGCGTGCGTTGTCGCCGGTCTCGAACCAGTCCTCGTCATCGACCTCGTAGGCTTCCGGCCGCTTGAGATAGCCGACGAAGAGCGACGCGCAGCGCGCCTGCAGGCGACCCTCGGTGTCGGGCGGCACGACCTCGCCGTGTTCGTCGACGACGCGCACGGCATGGCCCGGCAGCGCGCGGCCATCCGTCTCGAAGACCTTCTCCGGCGGGTCGCCCGGGTAGGTCGCGGTCGAGATGCCCATCTCGGTCATGCCCCAGGCGCTCATGACGTAGAGGTTCGGCAGCAGGCGCGCGGCGTCGTGGACCATCACGCGCGGGATCGGCGCGCCGGCGCAGAGGAACAGGCGCAGGTTCGCGAGGGCGGCGGCGTCGTGTTCGGCCACGCCGATGAGATCGGACAGGAACGGCGTCGCGCCGAGCGTCACCGTGCAGCGCTCTTCGGCGATGATGCGCGCGGCGCGCGACGCGTCCCACTGGTCGAGCAGCACGCACTTGGCGTGGTTCGCGATCGCGAACACGATGCCGTACATGAAGCCGGTCTGGTGGGCGACGGGCGAACCCATGAAGACCGCGTCCCCCGCCTCGTAATCGAACAGCTCGGTGGCGAGCTTTGCCTTGCACAGCAGGGTGTTGGCGGTATGCATGACACCCTTCGGCCGCCCGGTGGTGCCCGAGGTATACATGATCTCGGTGACGTCGTCGGCTGACGGGCGACGCTCCGCGAACAGCGCCGTGACATCGGTTTCCGTTTCATGCGGACGCTCGAGCAGCACCGGTTCGAAAGCCGTGCGCGGATCCTCGCCACCGACGACGAGCACGTGCTCGAGGGCCGGTAGCTTGTCGCGCAAGCCTGCGAGCATGGCGGGATAGTCGAAGCCGCGGAAGCTGCGCGGCACGATCATCACCTTGCTCTCGGCGAAGCCGAGCATGAATTCGAGTTCACGCTCGCGGAAAATCGGCATCAACGGATTGATTGCCGCACCGATGCGCACGCAGGCGCAATGCAGCGCCGCGTAATGCCACCAACCAGGTAACTGCACGGCGACGACGTCACCGCGTTCGACGCCGAGTGCCGCGAGGCCCGCGGCGATGCGAATCGAGTGCGCGGCGAGTTCGCCGTAGGTGAGTTCGGTGCGTTCACCGGTCATCGAGTTGTGATCGACGATGGCGACGCGCTGCGGGTCGTGCGCGGCGGCCTCGTCGAGGTGATCGATGACCAGGCGGTCGGGCCACAGCCCGGCAGCCCGCATGGCCGTGCCCCGCGCCGGCGGCAGGATCGGATCGAAATCCATCGCTAGTCTCCCCTCGCGGCGCCGCGCCAGCGCGCGGCGCTTTCGCTCGGGGCAGTATAAGCGCGTCCCTCGCGGCACATCACGGCACGCCGGGCCGCGCGCCGGCGCATGGCGCGCGATCAGTGCACGAGCGAGGGCTCGCCGTGCGCTGGCGCGCAGTGACAGCGCATCTGCGCAGCGAGTGCGCGCCACACCTCCTGCGCACGGGCGTAGACGTCGTGGCCGCAGGGAGCGACGAAGCGCGCGGGGTGGGCGGCGAGATGATCGAGCAGGCGCACGATGGTCTCGGCGAGCTGCGGCGAGGGATTGCGTACGAACTCGCTCATGGCGCGGATGCTGCTCGCGTGCAGGGCGTCGACGGGGATGTCGGCGACGGTTTCGGGGGATTTCATGGCGGGTGGGACTCCGGGAGAAAACGAAACGAGCCATCATCTTAAATGAGAATGAGTCGCAATATCAATTAATAGTCCCGAGACCTGAGCCGCAAGAATCGCGTCCGCAGCGCAAGCCCGTATCGCTGCAGGGGGCCGGATTCTGCATCGTCCGCAACGGGTGCCTGTCCCTGATTCACCAGTCCCGGATTCGGCATCCCGAAGACCCACGATTCGTGCCTGTCCCCAATCGGCGCCCCGCAATGGGGGCAATTGGTGCCTGTCCCGGATTCAGCTTCCCGAAAACCCCCGATCCATGCCTCTCACCGATAGGCGAACTCGCTCCGATTCTTGGATGTCCCCAATTCGCACCTGATCTGCACGGTCACGCCTTTAGAATCTCCGCCATGCGTTTCGTCAGAGCGTTCGTGCTCCTGTTGCTCCTGGGCGGCGGCGCACCCTGGGCTGGCCACGCCGAGGACCGCGACCCTCCGGCCATCCTGCGCCTCGCGCGCCTGCCGGGCGCGCCGACCGCGCTCGAACTGGTCAGTGCGGACGGCACGCGCCGCGTGAGCGACGCCGACTTCGTTGGTCGCCTCACGCTGCTGCACTTCTGGGCGACCTGGTGCGAACCCTGTCGCCACGAGCTGCCCGCTTTGCAGGCGCTCGCGGACAGCGTCGCGGACGATGGCATCGCGGTCGTGTTGGTCGCCGTCGACGAAGGCGTTGCGGCCGGCGCGGTCGCGGAATTTGCGCGTGGGCTCGGTGTCACCCTGCCGACCTACCTCGCCGGCGACGGTACGGTTCCCGACGAGTTGTGGAGCTGGGGTGTGCCTGTGACCTACCTGGTCGGTCCAGACGGCCGTTTAATCGGACGCATGCGCGGCCCTCGGCCATGGCGCGAGGCGGTGGTGCGCGAGGCGTTGGTCGGGCTTCTCAGACGTTGAGTCGAGTCGCGCCTAGTCGGGTACAAGGCTCCGATGCGCCCCGACCGACCTTGCTTCGTCCCCGGTTCTGCAAGTGGCCGCAGCGTGCCCGGCCCGAACACCGGTGGCGAGACATGCCGTCAACAAATACCCCCCCGTCGGCGCCTCCCAGTCGAGCATCTCGCCGGCTATGAACACGCCGCGCTTCGCCCGGGCCATGAGTGATTCATCGAGCGCTGCGAAGCGTACCCCGCCGGCGCTGCTGATCGCTTCCTCGACGGGGCGCGTCGCGGTCAGCACGAGTCGCGCGTCCTTGATGGCGCGGGCTAGCGTCGCGGCGTCCTGGCGTGGTGCGTCGGGCAGGGTTTCGTAGAGCAGCAGCGCGCGCGTGCCGCGCAGGCCGCTGGCCCGTTCGAGGTGACGCGCGAAGCTCTGCTTGCCACGCGGTCTGGCGAGCGCTTCTGCGAGTGCGTGTTCGTCGCGTGCAGGGGCGAGATCGACGCTCAGGGTTGCCTGTCCATGCGCGGCGATGGTCTCGCGCAGGAAGCGCGACAGCGCGTACACGCATCCGCCTTCGAGGCCGTAGTCGGTCAGTAATAGATCGCCCGGCGCGGTGCGCGTAACGCCGTGTTCATCGACGCAGGAGAGCGTGATCGTTTTGATCGGCTGCCCAGCAGCACGGCTCCGAAGGTGTTCGCTCCAGCGCACTTCGAAACCGCAGTTGCTCGGCACGAGCGGCGCGACGTCGATGCCGGCCGCTTCGAGGATCGGCACCCAGCCAGCGTCGCTGCCGAGGCGTGGCCAGCTCGCGCCGCCGAGTGCGAGCACGGTGGCAGTTGCATTGACCTGTACCTCGCCCGCGGGCGTCTCGAAGCAGAGCGCGTCACCGTTCCAGCCGGTCCAGCGGTGGCGCTGGTGGAACGTCACGCCCTGGCGGCGCAGGCGTTCGAGCCAGCGTCGGAGCAGCGGCGCGGCCTTGAGATCGGATGGGAACACGCGCCCGGAGCTGCCGACGAAGGTCTCGATACCGAGACCCGCGGCCCAGGCGCGCACCGCGCGGGTGTCGAAGGCTGCGAGCGCTGCGCGCAGGGCCTCTGGCAGCTCGTCGCCGTAGCGTGCCAGCAGCGCGTCGCCGGTCTCTTGGTGGGTGAGGTTGAGCCCGCCCTTGCCGGCGACGAGGAACTTGCGCCCGCACGAGGCCATGGCGTCGAACACCGCGACGCGGGCGCCGCGTGAGGCGGCCGCCTCTGCGGCCATCAGGCCGGCGGGGCCGCCGCCGATGACGGCGACGTCATGATCGACAGGGCGCGACGCGGGGCGGCGCGAGGTCATGGCAACGTCGATGGGGACAGCGTCGACGGTGTCTGACACTTTTGACCAAAAGTGTCAGACACCAGGCGCTGTCGAAACAGCGCGCTCAGGGCGTGAAGAACTCGCAGCCGGTCTTGGCTTTCACTTCGTCGAGGGTCACGCCGTCGTGCAGTTCCTTGAGCACCAGGCCCTCGTTGTCCGGCAGCACTTCGAACACGCACAGGTCGGTGATGATCATGTCGACCACGTTCTTGCCCGTGATCGGCAGCGTGCAGCTCTTGAGGATCTTGGGGCTGCCGTCCTTGGCGCAGTGATCCATGAGGATGATCACGCGCTTGACGCCCGAAACGAGATCCATCGCGCCGCCCGGACCCTTGACCATCTTGCCCGGCACCATGAAGTTGGCGAGGTCGCCGTTCTGCGCGACTTCCAGGCCGCCGAGGATGGAGAGGTCGACGTGCCCGCCGCGGATCATGGCGAAGGAGTCGGCACTCGAAAAGAAGCTCGAACCGGGGATCGCGGTGATGGTCTGCTTGCCGGCGTTGATCAGGTCGGGGTCGACGTCCGCTTCCTCGGGGAAGGGTCCGATGCCGAGCAGACCGTTCTCCGACTGCAGGGTGACGTTGACGCCCTCGGGAATGAAATTCGCGACCAGGGTCGGGATGCCGATGCCGAGGTTGACGTAGTAGCCGTCTTTCAATTCCTGCGCGGCGCGTTTTGCCATCATGTCGCGCGTCGGCGAGCCGCCCTTGGCCGGCGTGCCGGCGACGGTGCGGAACTCGATGCGCTTCTCGTAATCGCGGCCCTGGATGATGCGGTCGACGTAGATGCCGGGGGTATGGATCTCGTCCGGATCCAGTTCACCGACTTCGACCAGTTCCTCGACTTCGGCGATGCACACCTTGCCGCAGGTCGCGATCATCGGGTTGAAGTTGCGTGCGGCCTTGCGGTAGACGAGGTTGCCGGCCTTGTCGCCTTTCCACGCCTTGACGATGGCGACGTCGGCGCGGATGCCTTCTTCCAGCACGTACTCGACGCCGTTGAAGATCTTGACCTCCTTGCCTTCACCGAGCGGCGTACCGAACGCGGTGCGGGTGTAGAAGCCGGGGATGCCGGCGCCGCCGGCGCGCAGGCGCTCGGCCAGCGTGCCCTGCGGGGTCAGGTGCAGTTCGAGCTCGCCGGCCAGCACCTGACGCTCGAACTCCTTGTTCTCGCCGACGTAGGACGCGATGACCTGCTTGACCTGGCGGTTGTTCAGCAGCAGGCCCATGCCGAAGCCGTCGACCCCGGCATTGTTGCCGACGATGGTCAGGCCCTTGATGCCCGAGTCGGCGAGCGCGGCGATGAGGTTTTCGGGGATGCCGCACAGGCCGAAGCCGCCGGCAGCGATGGTGATGTCGTCCCGCAGGACGTCGGTGAGCGCGCTGGTCGCGTCGGGGAAAACCTTCTTCATTGCCTCGTGTCCTCACTCGCCGCCGTCGCGGCCGCGTCTGGTCGTGGATGGGCGGCCCGGGGCGTGTCACCGCCGGCACGGCGAGGGCGCAACGGTGGCAGGAGGTGGGCCGCGCGCGACGCCTGAGCGCCACGCGGGCCGCGATTATAACGCCGTGTGCGGCCTCCCCGGGCGTCATCCGGGGGGCGCGCAGGTGGAAAGCGAGGCGTGCCGCGCGCTCGGGCGGCACGCCGGCTGGCAGGGTGTCAGCCGCGCAGGCTTTCGATCAACGCGGGCGTGACGCGACCGTCCACGGCCATGCCGCTGTCACGCTGCCAGGCGCGGATGGCGTCGCGCGTCTGCGCACCGACGACGCCGTCGATCGGACCCGGATCGTAGCCGCGGCGCGCGAGCCGGCTCTGCACGTCGGCGACGACACTGCTGAGCTCGTCGGCCTGCTGGCTCTTCTTCCAGGCCGGGTCGCCCATGTCGATCTGAGACTCGTCGGTGAGGATACCGGTGAGGGCGCCGCCGGCAGCACCGAGCGCAGCGGCCTCGAGCACGGTCAGCCCGGTGACGGCGCCGACGATTGCACCGGCACCGGCGCCGATGCCGGCGCCGCTCAGGCCGCGGTCCTGCTTGGTGGTGCCGCAGCCGCCGAGGCCGAGGGTGAGCGTGAGCAGGGTGACGGTGAGAACGGAGCGCTGGGGGCTCGACATGGAAACCTCCTCGATGTGTCGGATGTCGTCCGTCCGGCATGGCGCCGGACATGGCTGCGATCCTAGTCCGTGTGCAGCGCAAGACCGTGACGGCGCGCACAATCGCGCCGCGGATCGGCGGCACGAGGCCTGAATTGCGACGCCATAGCCGCTCCGCGGCCGGGCACGGCCCCTGCGCGCCAGCCGGGCGCGCCATCCGTGCGCCAGTCGTCCACCAGTAGTCAGGCATTCGCGCCGGCGACCTCGCCGCTGTCGCCGGGCAGTAAAGCCGGCCGCGCCCGCGGCCGCTAAACATCGCGTAACGGTATGGGAACATTGCGGGCCCGGAGAGCCCCTTGCTACATGGCAGCCAGTCACCAAAACCCGACCAGGTCGATGCCGGAAGACCTCTCCGAGGTCACTCGCGACGAGCTCGAGGCCTGCGTGCAGCTCCTCGCGGCGGGGGTCGCCGTACATCGCGAACGCTTCGGCGGCGTGCCGTTGGAGGCCGTCTCGCGCCTGGCGGAAGGTAAGGGCTCCGACGTCGCCTCGGCCGTGCGCGCGACCCTGGCCGAGGCTATCGAACTGGTCCGCGTCAAGCTGCCGATCGCCGGCGCCGACAACGCGCCGGCCTCGTCTGCGCCGTTCGAGGGCGCCGATCTGCGTCACCAGTGCCGCATCAACACCCATGCACCGGCGAAGCTCATGTCGCAAGACCGCAGCCGTTGCGTCGCGGCACGCCTGCGCAACATCTCCTGGGGCGGTGCCGCGGTCGCGTGCGTCGACATGCCGGGTGCGGAAGGCGACGCAGTGTGGCTGCTGTTGCCCGCTGGCAGCGGCAAGGAAATCCCGGTGCTGGCGACGATTCTGCGCAAGGTTTCCGGTAACGAAGGCGAACCCGTCTACGGCCTGCGCTTCGACAGCCTCAACCCGGAAGACGAGCCGCGCTTCCGCAACGTGCTCGAGATCCTGCTCGCCCAGCCGGATGCCCATGGGCAGCGCACCGCGGCTCGCCTGGTGCAACGCCTCGATGTCGAGTACGGCGATGCCGGCGAGCTGCGCGCGACGCTGGAGGACATCTCCTCCGGCGGCCTGCAGCTGACCGTGCCGGACCCGCTGGAGAAGGGGCAGTCGCTGCTCATCGCGCTCAGCAATGCGGATGGCGACTGCCTGCTCGAACTGCGCGCGCGCGTCGTGCATCAGAGCCGTATCGGCGAAGGCGATTTCACCATGTACCGCGTGGGCCTCGAATTCGAGCATCCGAGCGAAGCGCTGCGCGAGCAGACCCAGGCGCTGATCCATGCTCTCGCCATGGCGGGCGCGAAGGACATGGCTGCGCAGATGGAACTGGAAGAGGTACCGGACGCGTCCTGAGGCGGACGATCGCCCGGCTTCATCCGGCCGACAGTTCGGTCGCACGATTCCCGCGCGAGAGTTGTCGTCGTATGCTCCCGCTCTGTTCCGGGAGTCATCCATGCTGACCTACACCACGACGGCGTTCGCCGACGATTTCGTTTTCCTCGAAGGCCCGCGCTGGCACGCGGGGCGCCTGTGGGTGTCCGATATCTGGGGTCACACGGTCTACGCCGTCGCCGCTGATGGTGCGCGAGAGGCCATCGTCGAAGTACCGGGACGGCCGTCCGGTCTCGGCTTCCTGCCTGATGGGACGCCGTTGATCGTCTCGATGACGGAGCGCCGCGTCTATCGCCTGGTCGCCGGCGAACTTGTGCTGCATGCCGATCTCGCGCCGCTGGTCACCGCCGAGATCAACGACATGGTCGTCGATGCGCGCGGGCGCGCCTACGTCGGCAACATGGGCTACGACCTGTTCGGCGGTGCGCCCTCACGCACGGCCGAGATCACCCTGGTCGAGACGGACGGGCGTTGCCGCCATGTCGCGACCGAACTCGATTTTCCCAACGGCCTGTTGATTACCGATGGTGGCCGGACCCTGGTCGTTGCCGAGTCCTTCGGTCACCGCGTGAGTGCATTCGATATCGCCGACGATGGTTCGCTGGACGCGCGGCGGGTGTTGTGCGAGCTGCCGGACCTCGTCCCCGACGGCATCTGCCTCGATGCCGAGGGCAACGTGTGGGTCGCGGGCGCGATGGGCGGCGCCTTCGTGCAGGTGGCGCCGGACGGGGCGGTCATCGCGCGCATCGACGTCGCCCCGCGTGCCGCCATCGCCTGCCAGCTTGGCGGCAGCGACGGACACAGCCTCTACTGCCTGACCTATGACGGCGGCGTCGAGGAACTCTCGCGCGGCGAACCGGGCGCGCACATCGAGGTGGCGCGCGTCGACATCCCCGCCGCGGGCTCGCCCTGAGGTGACGGGCGAGCGCCGCACATGGCGGCTCCGGCACGGCACGCACGGCGCATCGTAGCCGCGGTCACTGCGCGACCCACTCGGCGAGCCGGTCGATGGCCGTCATGACCTTGGCGCAACGTGCGCGCAGGAAATCCTCGTCGACCGGCGCGTCCTCCGCCGCGGCCAGGGCCGCGCCGCCGTCGAAATCGACCAGGGCGAGGCGCGTGGAGAGTTCGGCATCCGGGCGCCCGAAGCACTGCCCTGGCAGGCAGGCGATGCCGGTCTCGTCGAGCAGGCGTTCGCACATCGTGGTGCCGTCGAGGATGCCGCGCGAGGCCAGCGCGACGCGCAGCGGTTCGAAGTTCGGAAACAGGTAGAAGCCGCCGCGCGGACGGGTCAGCTCGGCGCCGACGCGGGCCAGCGTGGTCCAGGCGTAATCGCACAGTGCGGCGAGAATCAGGCGCGACAGGTCGAGGTAGCGCTCGATTGCCTCGTGGCGCTCGAAGGCCGTCACGGCGGCGTACTGGATGGGCGCGCTGGTCGCGGTGAAGGTCTCGCTCGCGACGGCGACGAGCGCATCGTTCAGCCACGCCAGCGATTCGGGGAAGACGAACGCGCCGAGTCGCCAGCCGCCGGCACCGCACCACTTGCTCAAGCCGTTGCTGATGATCGTGCCTTCGGGGTAGAAGCGTGCGATCGAGACGTGCTCGCCGTCGAACGTGAGGCCGCCGTAGATCTCGTCGGCCAGCACCAGCACGCGGTAGCGCCGCGCGACCGCGGCGATGGCCTCGAGCTGGGCCGCCTCGTAGACCATGCCGGTCGGGTTGCCCGGGTAATTGATGATCAGCAGCCGCGGCGACTCCGGGTCGGCCGCGCAGACGCGTTCGAGCGCTTCGGGCGTGACGCCGAGCCCGCTCTCGATGGCGGTCGGCAGCCAGTGGAGGTTGCGCCCGATGATGCGCGCCTGTGGTGCGTAGGAGACCCAGCTCGGACTCGGGATCAGCAGGTCGCCGTAGTAGGTGAGCTGGGTCAGGAACATCAGCTCCTTGGTGCCGGGACCGACCAGCACGCGTTCCGACGAATACTCGAGTCCCTGGGTGCGGCGGTAATAGCCCGTGATGGCCTCGCGCAGCGCCGGCAGGCCGCGTACCGGCAGGTAGTCCTTCTCGTGGGCGTGGTCACGCAGGGCCTGCTGCACGAGCGCCGGCACGGGGAACGGCGACTGGCCGAGGCCGAGGCTGTAGACAGTATGTCCGGCCGCGCGCAGCGCCTTGCTGCGCTCGTTGATCGCGATCGTCGCCGAGGGGCGCATGCCGCGCACGTTCAGGTTGAGGTGGACGGCGGGCGCGAGCGGGGCAGTGCTGTGCATGGCGATTGGCGGTATCGAAGAATGACTGGATGGGCTGATAGCACGGCCCCGCGGCGCGAAGTGTGCTTCTGGGCAGCTTGCCGGTGCGCGGCGACCCGGCACCGTGTGGTGCGCGGAGGACGTCACCGTGGCACCGGGCTGTAAGGTTTGCCGTGCTCGTCCGACCAAGCCTCGAATCCGGCGGCTCGAAGCCGCTGCCAACAACCCGATTCGAGGAGAATCATCATGAAGAACCTGTTCATTGCCCTGCCCCTGACGCTGACCCTGGGCCTGGCTGCGACCGCGGCCAGCGCCGATGCCTTCGCGCCCTGGGATGCGCGCATGCCTGCCGTCGATCACACCGATGCGACGCCGGCAATGGTCGCGCCGAGCGGCTTCGCACCGTGGCGCGATCGCGCGGTGCGGCTCGAGATGCCCGACGGCGTGCAGCTCGGCGTAATGCCGCACAGCGTGTTCCGGCCCTGGAGCTGAGCGAGGCCGCGTGCCGGGGCGGTGTGATGCACCGTGCCCGGCAGCGCGCGCGTCCATGCTATCGTCGCGCCTCTGGCATAACGGGCGCAGGCAATGGATGCTGAGGCCGATCCGGGCGATCCGGAAAGTTGGCTCGAAGCGCATGGCGATGCGCTGTACGCCTACGCCCTGCTACGGGTGCGTAACGCGGCAACCGCCGAGGATCTCGTCCAGGACACCCTGCTCGCGGCGCTCGGCGCCGCGGGCGATTTCGCCGGGCGCTCGAACGTCCGCACCTGGCTCGTCGGCATCCTCAAGCACAAGCTCGTCGATCACCTGCGCAAGAGCGGGCGCGAGGTGAGCATTGCCAGCGATGGCGCGGACGACCTGGACGCCGCCGCCTGGATGTCCAAGTTCGATGGCAGCGGCCACTGGATCGAGCGTCCGCTGGACTGGGGAGACCCGGCGGCCCTGGCGGAGAATGCCGCCCTGGGCGCCGCCATGCAGGCCTGTATCGAGCGCCTGCCGGAGCGCGCACGCATGTTGTTCGTGCTGCGCGAGATCGACGGTCTCGGGACCGATGAGCTGATCGAAGTCCTCGGCATCTCGAGTGCGAACAACCTGTGGGTGATGCTGTCGCGGGCGCGCGAGAAGCTGCGTACCTGTCTCGAGCAGGGCTGGTTCAAGGGGGCATGACGATGATCGATTGTCGCGAGGCTGCCATGCTGAGTTCCGCCGAGCTCGATCGTCCCTTGCAGCGCGGCGAACGCCTCTCGCTGTGGCTGCACCGACTGGTCTGCCCGGCCTGCCGTCTCTACAAGCGGCAGCTCGAGGCGATGCGTCGCCTCGCCCGCCGTTTCGGCGAGACGCCGCCCGAGCCCGGCGCGGCGCCGCCGCCGGTACGCCTCGACGAGGCGGCGCGGGCTCGTCTGCGCGAACGCCTGCGCGACGCGGCGCGAGGCGACGACACGCACGAGTCGTAGTCGCCGTCCGCGAGGTAAGGGCCTGCTCGACGGCAGCACGCTGTCACCGGGACCGATCCCGGGCAGGCGCGACGGTATACTCGTCGGGGACGCCTCCACGGGAAGCCAATCGACCATGCCGATCGAACGCCGCCGCCTGCTGCTCGCTCTCGCCGTGCTCGCGGCGGGATGCGCCGCTACCCCGCAGATCCTGCCGATTCAGCCCGAACTCGAGCTCGCCGACGCAGCGACGCGTGGCGCCGGTCGTGCGCTTGCCGTCGAGGTGGTCGATGCGCGCGAGGATGCCGTCGTCGGTTACCGCGATCCGGGCGATGCGAGCACGGCCATCACGGCCGCGCCCGAGATGCTCGATAACCTGCAGCGCGCACTCGAGGACGGCTATCGCAAGCTCGGTTTCGCCATCGTGCCGAGCGATGCCGCGGCCGATGTCGCGCTCGAGGTGCGGCTGACCGAACTCGGCTACCAGCGCGCCGAAGGTGGCGTGGTGCGCGAGCTGCGCACCGGTGCGACGCTGGAGGCGACGAGCGTGATGCCGACGAAGACCGTCACCGCCGTCTACCGTGACGGGCAGGGCAAGGACACCGTGCTCAGGCCGACGCTGAAGACGAACGCCGACATACTCAACCAGCACCTCGCCGCGGCGCTGTCGAAGCTGGTGTCCGATGCGCGCCTGACGACGCCCTGAGGTGCTTGGTTGTCAGCGCTGCCGCGCGGTGCCGCGGGCGGGGTAGGTGCTGACGACGCGGGGACGCGCCGACGAGGCAGGAGAGGTGCCGCCCGGGGCGTGGGCCCCGGGCGGACGGCAGGTCGGACTCAGCGGCCCTCGGTCAGGTAGTTGACGTCGAGCGTACGCTTGACCTTGCTCATCTCGGTGTCGGGGTAGCTGACACCACGCGTCGGCACGAGCGTGCCACGGTTGTTCTGCAGGTCGATCACGTTGATGCTCTGGAACGCGACCACGCGCGCCCCGGCCGGCGTCTCGCCGCCCTTGAACTCGCCGCGATGGTCAGCGTATTCCTCGTCCTCGGTCCAGCTCTTCTGGATCTGCCAGATCTTCCACAGCTCGCCCGACTTGTCGAAGGCGTTGGCGTAGAACGACTCGCCCGACTGGCGATCGACGTAGATGAACTTGGTCGAGTAGGGGTGGGTGTCACGCTGCGGATACATGCGCATCACGTCGACTTCACGCAGCGCCCAGTCGTCCAGCGGCGCCCAGCCGCTCGGGCCGTAGTAGATGGTGTCGGTGTGACGCGAACGGGCCACGGCGAGAATGCGCGCGGTGCCGATGTATTCCCACTCGTGCTCCATCGGGCGGCCGTTGAAGCCGTAGAAATCCTCCAGCGTGTGGTCGGTGCCGAGCAGCGAGTCGGATTTCACTTCGACCGAGATACGGCGCACGCGGCGCAGGCTGGGGATGTAGGCCCAGGAATCGTCGGCCTTGCGCGGATCGTCGTAGCGCAGGATGAGGAAGGCAGTGCCGGCGATGTCGAACGGCGAGTTGAAGCCGGTGTATTCGCGGAAGTTGGTGTTCTTCGCGAAACCTTCGCCGTTGTTCATCTTGTAGTTGCTTTCCGGCAGGTCGGCGCGGCCGGACATCAGCACGCGCTGGTAGGGACCTGCGAGCGCGCGTTCGAAGCTGCCGCCACCGGTGTAGTACTTCTGGTAGCGACCGCCGTTCGAGGACATCACCTCGTGGCCATCGTGGTTACCGCCGCGACGCACCCACACCCAGTGCACTTCCTCGGAACGCAGTCCGTCGTTCTGCCAGCGGTACATCCAGTTCCACACCATCTTCCAGCCGTCTTCCTTGCTGCCGGCGGTGAAGGCGGTGGGGTCGAACGGGCGACCCGCGGTGTAGTTCTCGATGGCGCCGTCGCTGGCCAGCGTCGGCTGGCCGGCGAATTTCTCGGTCGCTGTCAGGTAGGACTGCGGCGGGCTGAGGTCGCCGGCATCCTTGATGGTCATCTCCATGCCTTCGAAAATCAGCTCGGACTGCTGTTCGGCAGGGATGAACGGACGAATGAGATCGGCCTTGTCGTAGGTGATGACGTCGCCATCGACGAACTGGGGTTGTGCTTCCTGGTTGGCCTTGAGCCAGGCGAGATGGTCTTCGGGCGAGAAGGCGCCCGCGGCGAGCGGGGCGACGGCCGATGCCGCGATCAGTAACCGCGATACGGGTTTCAACATGGTCGGGAGATCCTCTGCAATGATTGAAAGCCCCTGGCCGACATGCCGCCCGTGCGGACCCGCCAGGTCAGCGTCTATAGCCGATCGCGGGGGGCGGTCAGCGCCGGTGGAACAGCGGAAAAGAGGCGTTGTCGCCCAAGGCGCCGGTCAGGGCGGACCGATGTTAGCAACTGGCCGGAAAAACTAGAAGGATCATTCTAGATCCGATTCTTATGGGGCCGATAAGAATCATGCATGGGAGGGTTTGTGCCCGCCCGTGAGGTTTGCGAGGCAGCGGGAAACGGCGGCGGGACGGCGGGGTGCCAGGGGGGTAAGCCGCCGCACGGAGCCAATGTCCGTGCGGCGGTCTGCGGCGGGAGCCGGCGCGATCAGCGGCCTTCGGTCAGGTAGTTGACGTCGTGCGTACGCTTCACCTTGCTCAGCTCGGTGTCGGGATAGCTCTGGCCACGGCAGGGCACGAGCGTGCCGCGATCGTTCTGCAGATCGATCACGTTGATGCTCTGGAACGCCTCGACGCGCGTACCCGGCGGCGTGACGCCGCCCTTGAACGTGCCCTGCTGATCGGCGTAATGCGGATCTTCGGTCCAGCTCTTCTGAATCTGCCAGATCTTCCACAGCTCGCCCGACTTGTCGAAGGCGTTGGCGTAGTAGGCCTCGCCCGACTCGCGGTCGATGTAGATGAACTTGGTCGAGTAGGGGTGGGTGTCGCGCTGCGGGTACATGCGTAGCACGTCAACCTCACGCAGCGCCCAGTCGTCCAGCGGCGCCCAGCCGCTCGGGCCGTAGTAGATCGTGTCGGTGTGACGCGAACGGGCCACGGCGAGAATGCGCGCGGTGCCGATGTATTCCCA
>JAPOKK010000435.1 GCA_029977665.1 Pseudomonadota bacterium
AGCTGAACAAGGCGCGCCTGATCGAACGCATTGCCGAGCTGGTGAAGGAAAAGAAGATCGAAGGCATCTCCGAGCTGCGCGACGAGTCCGACAAGGATGGCATGCGCATCGTGATCGAACTGCGCCGCGGGGAAGTGGGCGAGGTCGTGCTCAACAATCTCTACGCCCAGACCCAGATGCAGTCGGTGTTCGGCATCAATACCGTCGCCCTCATCGACGGCCAGCCGAAGACCCTCAACCTGCGCGAACTGCTCGACTGCTTCCTGCGCCACCGGCGCGAGGTCGTCACGCGGCGGACCCTGTTCGAGCTGCGCAAGGCGCGCAACCGCGCGCACATTCTCGAAGGGCTCGCCGTCGCTCTGGCCAACATCGATCCGATCATCGCGCTGATCAAAGCCTCGCCGACGCCGAACGAAGCGCGCGAGGCCCTGATGGGGCAGGCGTGGGAACCGGGTCTGGTCCTGGCGATGCTCGAGCGCACTGGCGCAGACGCCTCGCGTCCGCTCGATCTCGCCCCCGAGTTCGGGCTCAAGGATGACGGCTACCACCTGTCCGAGCACCAGGCGAAGGACATCCTCGAGATGCGCCTGCAACGCCTCACCGCGCTCGAGCAGGACAAGATTCTCGACGAATACCGCGAAGTGCTCGCGCGCATCGACGACCTGCTCGATATTCTCGAGCGGCCGGAGCGCCTGATGCAGGTGATACGCGACGAGCTGCTCGAAATCGCCCAGCAGTACGGCGACGAGCGTCGCACCGAGATCATCGAGAGCCAGAAGCACCTCTCGCTCGAGGACCTGATCTCCGAGGAGGATGTCGTCGTCACCCTGTCGCACATGGGTTACGCGAAGTCGCAGCCGCTCGAGGTCTACCGTTCGCAGCGCCGCGGCGGCAAGGGCAAGACGGCGACGACCACGCGCGACGAGGATTTCGTCGACAAGCTCTTCGTCGCCAACACCCACGACACGCTGCTGTGCTTCTCCAGTCACGGCAAGCTCTACTGGCTCAAGGTCTACGAGCTGCCGCAGGCCGGGCGCACCGCGCGCGGCCGGCCGCTGGTCAACCTGCTGCCACTGACCGAGGGCGAGCGCATCACCGCGGTGCTGCCGATCAAGGAGTTTGATCCCGAGCTCTTCGTGCTCATGGCGACGGCCCACGGCATCATCAAGAAGACCTCGCTCGACAACTTCTCGCGACCGCGCTCGAACGGCATCATCGCCGTCGACCTCGTCGAGGGTGATCATCTCGTCGGCGTCGCGCTGACCCAGGGTGCCGCCGATATCATGCTGGTGAGTTCCTCGGGCAAGGCCATCCGGTTCGCCGAGCAGACCGTGCGGCCGATGGGCCGCACCGCGCGCGGCGTGCGCGGCATCCGCCTGGGTGACGGCCAGGAGGTGATCGCGCTGATCCCCATCGAAGGCGAAGGTACGGTGCTCGTCGCGACCGCGCACGGTTACGGCAAGCGCACGCGCTTCGAGGAGTTTCCGACCAAGGGCCGCGGTGGCCAGGGCGTGATCGCGATCCAGGCCAATGCGCGCAACGGGGCCGTGGTGGGGGCGGTGTCGGTGACCGACGACGACGAGATCATGCTGATCAGCGATCGTGGTACCTTGGTGCGCACGCCGGTCGCCGGCGTATCCGTCATCGGCCGCAACACGCAGGGGA
>JAPOKK010000360.1 GCA_029977665.1 Pseudomonadota bacterium
CAGTTCGTCGACGCGCCCTGGCGCTACGAGCGGATCGAGGGCGCGACGCATTGGCTGATGCTCGATCAGCCGCAGCGCATCACCGCGCTGTTGCTGGATTTTCTCGGCGCTTGAACGGGCTCAGCGAGCCATGTGCGCACCGAGGATGACGCCGATGATGCGACAGGGCTCGTCGTACGGGTTGCGCCAGGCGTGCATGGTACCGCTCTGCACGGCGACGTCACCGGCGCGCAGTTCGGTGGCCGAACCGTCATCGAGTTCGAGCACGATGCGCCCGGCGATGACGTAGAGCAGGTCGATGGTGTCGGAACGGTGCATGCCGGGCGCGTCCGGGTCCATGGTATCCATCAAGCCCGGGAAGCGCGCATCGACCGCGGCCCGGGTGGCGTCCGGGTCCGCGTCGGGATCCACGTTCGCATCGGCGTCTGCAGCTGCGGGCAGGTCGGGGCCGACCACGAACTCGATCAGCCGGAAGCCTCCGAGCGGCGCGAACCAGGTACGGAAATCCGGCATGCTGCCGTCGTCCGGGTAGCGCATCGGCTCGTCGGCGCCCCACAGAGTGGTCAGCTCGATGCCGGGCATGCCCGGGACGGGGCTTGATTGCACCTGGTCGTCGCGAGCGACGATCGAGCGTCCCTCGGCGTCGTGGCCGGTGACAACGCGGCGGAGAACGGACATGGATGATCCCCTCCCTTCGAGTAATCCCGGGGCCGATTCTACGCGAGCCTGGAGCTGCGTTTTCGGTGCGGCGGGGGCGCCTGCACGGCGTATCCGTCGCGTGCCGCGCGGCAGTACGCGTCCCTGTGCGTGCCGCTTCGCATCGTGGGTAGCGCAAGTTGTCGCGCGGCGCGCCGATGTTGATGGTGACGATGCGTGCGCCCGCTCACGTCACGGTCACGTGCGGACGCGCGCGGCATCGGTCCCACGACCTGCGCCGCGCCGGGCTATCATCGGCACTCCGGCGCCGGGGCCGCGGACGTTGCGCCCGCGATGGAGATGAGTCATTCGCGCCATGATCGCCTATCGCCCTGACATCGATGGACTGCGTGGCATTGCCGTGCTCGCGGTGGTGTTGTTCCATGCCGGCCTTCCCGGCATCCCGGGCGGTTTCGTCGGCGTCGACATCTTCTTCGTCATCTCGGGCTACCTGATCACGTCGATCATCCTCGCCGAGCATGCCGAGGGGCGTTTCAGCTACCTGCGTTTCTACGAACGTCGCGCGCGGCGTATCCTGCCGGCCCTCTACACCGTGATCGCAGTGACCCTGGCGGCGTGCTGGCACATGCAGACGCCGGCCGAGTTCGTCGACTCCGCGCAGCAGGCCGTAGCCGCCGTATTGTTCGCCGCCAACGTCTATTTCTGGGCAAGTACCGACTACTTCAGCACCGCCGCCGAGTTCAAGCCGCTGCTGCATACCTGGTCGCTGGGCGTGGAGGAACAGTTCTACCTGCTCTTCCCGGCGTTCGCCATGCTGCTCGCGCAGCGGGGGCTGCTGGTGCGGCTGGGCCTGGTGCTGTTGCTGGTCTCTCTCGCCGCCTGCGTGTACACGACGGCGACAGCCGAAGTGGCCGCGTTCTACCTGCTGCCGTTCCGCGCCTGGCAACTGTTGTGCGGGGCGTTGCTGGCGGCCACGCCGCGGTTCGCCGAGGCTTGGGGCCCGTCAGTGCTGAACGGCCTCGCGCTGTGCGCCGCACTCCTGCTGCTCCTGCCGCTCGCCCTGTTCGATGAGGACACGCTTTTTCCGGGGATAGCCGCCGCGGCGCCGACCTGCGGCGCAGCGTTGGCGATCCTGGTCGGTTTGCGCCGGCCGCGGAGCTGGCTGCCGCGCCTGCTCGCGTGGGCACCGTTGCGCGGCCTCGGTCTCATCTCCTATTCCGTCTATCTGTGGCATTGGCCGGTGCTTGCCGCCTTACGCACCTGGCATGCTTCGACCGAGCTGCCGCTCGGCAGTGCCGGCATCGGCGTGGTGGCATCGCTGGTGCTCGGTTATGTCTCGTGGCGGTACGTCGAGCGGCCGTTCCGCGCGCGGACACGCGTGCCGCGCGTGCGGCTGTGGCGCCTCGCGGCGGCGACGAGCGTCGTGTTGCTCGGCGGCGGTCTGGCCACGGTGCACAGTGCCGGGTTTCCGGCGCGTCTTTCATCCGAGGCACGCGCCCTGCTGGCGTTGGAGCCGGACGCGCTGCGCGACGATCCGTGCCTGTTGCAGCACGCGGCCGACATCGAGGCCGGCGACGTCTGCCTGTTCGATACCTCGCGGCCCGGCGCCGCGCCGCGCGTCGCGCTATGGGGAGACTCGCACGCCGGCGCGATGCGCGGGGAGTTCGCCGACCTGGCCATGTTACATGGCGTCCAGGGCCTGTTCCTCGGCCGTATCGGTTGTCCGCCGCTGCCCGGCATCCTGAAAACCAATTTCCCGGGCGGCGAGGCCTGCCTGCGCTATACCGACGCGGCGTTGTCCCTGCTGCTGTCGCTCGACAGCGTGGAACTCGTCGTCATCCACGCGCGCTGGGCCTTGTCGGTCGAAGGGGCGCGCTTCGGCGATGAACCGGGGCGGCCCTACATACTCGATGACAAGCGTTACGCGCACGGTGAGCCCGGAGACAACCCGGCCCACGTCGCGCGCGCGCTGCGCCGCGCCGTGCACGCATTGCAGGCCGCGGGCAAGCGGGTGTTGCTGATTGGCAGCGTGCCGGAGAGCGGATACGACGTGCCGCGCGCCGCTTTCGCGAGCGTCATGCTGGGGCAGCCACGTTCCCTGCGCCAGCCGCGAACGACGTTCGACCGGCGCCAGGAGCGCTCGCGGCTGATGTTGCGCGCCGTCGCCGAAGAAATGCGCGTCGACCTCCTCGATCCCGCGGAATTCTTCTGTGACGAGCTTTACTGCGTTGCCACTCGCGACGGCACCGCGCTCTACATCGACGACGACCACATCTCGCCCGCCGGTGCGGCGCCGATCATCGAGGCCGTCGCGACCCGCTTGGAACTCGCGCCGGCCGGTCACGCCCAGGCACGCGGGCGCCCCTGACGCGCGGACGCCAGCGGCGGCCGGTGCTCAGCGAGCCAGCACGGCGAGCATCGGGGCGAGGTTCTCGCTGCCTGCCTTGTCGCGAAAGAAGTCGAGGTGCTCGATGTCGATGAGGCCCTGATTGGCCCATTGCCGCGCGAGGTCCGGATTGCAGTAGTCCGTCACGCTGTCGAAACCCGCCTTGCCCAGCGCCGTGGTCAGCGGCTGGTTTGGGAAGAAAAACACGAGGTTGCGGGGGAGGGGTTCCCCCCGTTGGTGCGTGAGCCGG
>JAPOKK010000072.1 GCA_029977665.1 Pseudomonadota bacterium
CGTCGAACTGACGCCCGAGGAGAGCTATTACACCGACCAGGTGCTCGACCTGACGTTCGGCGTCGCGCGGGGCAAGGTGGTGAGCGTGACGGTCTTTCCCGAGTATCGGGCTAACGGCGAGGACGTGGTCTGGCCCGAGACCTGCAACTGAGGTAGCGCCGGACGTCCGCGGAAGCGGGCGCCACACGCGGCGATGCGCGCGCGGCGCGTCACGGCGCGGTATTGCGCAAGGCCTCGAGCGCGTCGCGCGTGTAGGTCGTAGCGAACGGCGGGTGCCACGGGATACCCCAGCCGCGCGCGATGCGTTCGAGCTGACCGTTGGCGGTGAGGGTCGCGAGCGCATCGTCTACGAGTTCGCGCAGGCGCGTGCGGTCGCGCAGCGTCGCGACGTGCAGGTTCCAGCGCAGCGCCTCCGGCGGCTGGTAGCCCGCCACCAGGTTACACGCGGCATAGGTTTCGTCACGCAGGCGCAGCCCGGTAGCCTGGGCCATGCGCAGGCGCCAGCCGATCGCGGGCCCCCACAGCAGTGCGGCTTCGGCTTCGTGCGTGCGCGCGGCATCGAAGGCGGCGTTGACGGAAAAATAATTGCGCGGCTCGACACCCGCGGCGAGCAGCGCGAAATGCGCCACGGTCTGTGACTGGATGGCGACCGCCTGGCCCGCGAGATCGGCGAGCGTGGCCGGCACCTGCTCGCGGCAACCGACGAGTTCGAACGCGGCGCCGTAGTAGGGCTCGCCGAGCACCAGCGCCTGGTGGCCGCGCAGTGTCTCGCCGGGCGGCCCCGGCACGCTGAACATCGCGTCGCAGTCATCGCGCGCGAGGCGCGCGAGCGGCAGGTCCTCCTCGATTTCCTGGATGTTGGCGGCGCGCCCCGTCCACACCGGTTCGACGCGGTAGCCGATCAGCGCGGCGACCGCGGCAGCGACATCGAGGTCGAAGCCGCTGACACCTCCTTCGCGGTTCGCGTACGGCAGGTTGGCGTCAGTCACGCACACGCGCAGCGCCGCGACGGGCCCCGCGCCTGACAAGGCCTCGGCCTCGGCCGCGCTCGCAGCGCCGCCGGCAGCCGACAGCAGCGTGCCGAGCAGCAGCGCGAGCACGGCGCGCCACCCCGCACATCGCTTGACCCGTACCGTTAGCACCTCGGGTTCACTCGGGCAGCGCGAACACCACCAGCGTACTGCCGAGCGTGTTGATCTCGGGTTCGCCGACGATGCTCACGGCGAGCCCGCCGCCGCCGCTGGTGTAGGCCACGTACTGGCGGCCGTCCTGCTTCCAGGTGACCGGCTGACCGCGCACGGCCGAGCCGGTCTGGAACTTCCACAGCAGCTCGCCCGACGTGTCGTCGAAGGCCAGCGCGTAGCCGCGCTGGTTGCCACCGAAGACCACGCCGCCGGCCGTTGCCATGGCGCCGCCGACGAGCGGATAGTCGTCGCGGTACTTCCACTTGATGGCACCGGTCGCCGGGTCGATGGCGAGGAACACGCCGTAAGCCGCGCCGGTCTCGGCTTCGGTCTCGCCCGGACCACCGCCCCAGAACGGCGCGCCCTGCATGAACTCGATGTCCTCCTTGACCATTTTCGCGCATGACTCTATCGAAGGGACGTACATCAGCCGCGTGCGCCCGCTGAACGCCCAGGTATAGGAGCCATTGTTGCCACCAACGTTGCCCGGGCAGACGAACTCGGCGTTGCCGCCGGGTGTCGGGATGTACTTCTCGTCGACGATCGGCCGGCCGTTCTCGTCGAGGCCGCGCGCCCAGTTGATGCGATCGGTGTACTGCGAACCGGCCAGGAACTTGCCGCTCGCCGCGTCGAGCACGTAGACGTAGCCGTTGCGATTCGGCTGCAGCACCGCGCGCACCGTCTCGCCGTCGAGCTCGATGTCGGCGACGACGAGGTTGTTGGTGGCATCGAAGTCCCACACGTCGTGCGGCGTGTACTGGAAGTACCACTTCATCTCGCCGCTCGCCGGGTCGAGCGCGAGGGTCGAGTTGCTGTAGAGGTTGTCGCCCTTGCGCGCGTCACCGTTCCAGTCGGGCGAGGGGTTACCGGTCGGCCAGTAGAGCAGGCCGCTCTGTGGGTCGTAGGTGCCCGTGACCCAGGTCGGCGCACCGCCGGTCTTCCACGAATCACCGGCCCAGGTCTCGACGCCGGGCTCGCCGGCCGCGGGCACCGTCCAGCGGCGCCAGCGGCGCTCGCCGGTCGCGATGTCGTAGGCATCGATGAAGCCGCGCGCGCCGTACTCGCCGCCGGCGATACCGGAGATGACCATGTCGCCCACGACGAGCGGCGCGCTGGTCGCGCTGTAGCCGACCTTGTGATCGCCCATGACCACGTTCCACGCGACCTCGCCGGTCGCGCGATCCAGTGCGACCAGGCGGGCATCGAGCGTGGCTATGAAGACCAGGCCGCCGGCGATCGCGACGCCGCGGTTGACCGGCCCGCAGCAGATGCGCAGATCACCCGGCAGGCGATGCTCGTAATGCCACAGCGGTTCGCCGGTGCGCGCGTCTAGTGCGTACAGGTTGTTGTGCGCAGCGGTCAGGTAGACGACACCATCGGCGACGATCGGCGCCGCCGCGAGCTGGCCGGGGATGCCGGTCTGGAACAACCACGTCGGCGCCAGCTTGTCGACGTTGTCGCGGTTGATGTCCGCGAGCGGGCTGTAGCGCCAGTTCTCGTAATTGCCGCCGTACATCAACCAGCCGGCCGTGTCGTCGGTGCCAGCGGCGAGCCGCTCCGGCGTGACCGCCACGAGTTGCGGGATCTGGGCGCGTTCCGCGGCCGGCGCGAGCGCGCTCGCAACCAGCAGCGCGGCGCCGACTGCGGCGCCCGAGCAGAGCTTCCTCAGCGAATCGTTCATCATCTCGTTCCCCTCGAAAAAATCGCGTTGCCTGGCACGCCCGCGTTCACACGGGTGAATCCGGGTCGAACTTCGGCTGGCGCTTCTCGCGATGCGCGCGAACCCCTTCGACGGCCTCGGGCGAGGCGAAGCCGAGCATCTCGAGCGCGGTAGAGGCATCGAATGCCGGGCCCGCCATGCGGTACCAGTTGTTGAGCGCGTACTTGGTCCAGCGCGTGGCCGCCGGCGCGCCGTCGCGCAGGCGCTCGGCCACGGCCAGCGCGCGGTCCTGCAAATCCTCGTCCGGTACACACAGCGAGACCATGCCGAGGCGCTCGGCTTCCTCGCCGTCCATCGGCTCGCACAGCAGCAGGTGGTACTTGGCCTTGGCCATGCCGCACAGCAGCGGCCAGTTGATGACTGCGGAATCGCCTGCCGCGACACCGAGACGCGTGTGTCCGTCGACGATGCGCGCGGACTTGGCGGCGATCGAGATGTCGGCGAGCAGGCCGGCGACGAGCCCGGCGCCGACCGCGGCGCCGTTGATCGCCGAGACGATGGGCTTGGAGCAGTTGATGATGTTGTAGACCAGATCGCGGGCCTCTTTCCAGGTCCGCGCGCGCGTCTTCGGGTCTTCGATCATCTCTTCGATCATGCCGAAATCGCCACCGGCCGAGAACGCGCGCCCCTTGCCGGTGAGGATCACCGCGCTGACCGCGTCGTCCTCGTCGATGTCACGCCAGATGTAGGTCAGCTCGCGGTGGCCGTCCTTGTCGAGCGAATTCAAGGTCTCGGGCTTGTTGAACGTGATGCGCAGGATGCGCTCGGCCGGGCTGTCGATCTCGAGCGCCCGGTACTTCTCGTAGCGTTGCAGCATGCAACCTCCCCTCGTTGGCTGGCGCCGGCCTACCCCGTGTCCGGCGGACGCCCCATGATGCCATCCCACTTCGCCTCCCGGTAGTACGTGGCGGCGGACCTCTGGAACCGACGGCGACAAACGCTTCTAGGCAAGCGCGGCGCCACGGTTCATACTCGAAGCTTGTTCCAGGGAAACGAAAAGGAGGTGATCCAATGTCTAGTGAGATCATGTCGATGTCGAACCAGCATTCGGATCCCGCACACGTCACGGAGACCGTGGCGTAATCCGACGGGGTTATCGAGGTTGGTCGGTATCCAATCTCACGGGGGCCGCTTACGCGGCCCTTTTTGATCGCGCCCGCCGCGCTTGACGGACGTCATGCCACGGCGGCAGCAAGGAATGCTAGGCTGGTGCCCATGAACACCCCCAATTCGAATCGCGCGCGCGTGACGGCGTCGCGCGCGATGCTCCTCGTCGGCGCATTGCTAGGTGGCAATGCCGGTGCCGCGGATGCACCACCGCCTGCACAGACGCGCCTGCATCCGAGTGCGGCAGGCGCCAGCCTCTACGTCGCCTACTGCGCGGTCTGCCATGGCTCGGAAGCACGCGGCGACGGCCCGCTGGCGAGCGGCCTGACGGTGCGCCCGACCAACCTGCGTCGTCTGGCGCTTGCCAACGGCGGCGAGTTCCCGGCCGACCGCGTGCGCGCTTTCATTGATGGACGCGACGTGCCGCTGGCCCATGGCACGCGCGAAATGCCGATCTGGGGCAAAGCGTTCAAGGTCAGCCGCGGCGCCTACGGTGAGCGTCGCGTGCAGGAGCGCATCGACGCGCTGCTGACCTGGCTGCGGACCTTGCAGGAACGCTGAACACGGATGCACGCGGCGGCGATGGCCGCCGCTGCCATTGCCCGCCGTCGGGAGTTCGAGACCATCGGGCTTCGGGCCGCGATCGCCGTGCGCTGGACGCGGTCGCGGGCACTGGCGACAATGCCGCTCCGATTGCGGAGGAGTCCCATGCCAGACCTGCTCGTAGACGTCAGCGACCACGTCGCCACGCTCACGTTCAACCGCCCCGACGCGCGCAACGCGCTGAGCCTCGAGATGCGCGCCCTGCTGCGCGAGAAGCTGCACGAGATCGAAACCGACGACGATATTCGCTGCGTCGTCATGCGCGGTGCCGGCGAGCACTTCATGGCGGGCGGTGACGTCAAGTCGATGGCCGGCATGATCGACGCGCCGCCGGCCGAGATCCGCAACACCTTCGTCAACCGCATCCACGACCTGCATCCGATCATGTACGCGATGCGGCGCATGCCCAAGCCGGTCGTCGCGAGCGTGGCCGGTGCCGCAGCCGGCGCCGGCGTCAGCATGGCGCTCGCCGCCGACCTCGTGATCGCCGACGAGAATGCCTTCTTCACCCTGGCCTACGTGCACATCGGCACGAGTCCCGACGGTTCGGCGTCCTTCCACCTGCCGCGCGCAGTGGGCATCAAGAAGGCGATGGAGATCGCGCTGCTCGGCGACCGTTTCGATGCCGCGAGCGCGCGCGACATCGGCATGATCAATTTCGTCGCCGCGAGCGGCCAGCTCGAAGCGGAAACCCGCGCGCTGGCGACGCGTCTCGCCAACGGCCCCACGCACGTCTATGGCAACACCAAGCGCCTGCTCTACCGCTCGCTCGAGAACGAGTTCGAAGCGCAGCTGCAGCTCGAGGCCGAGACGTTCGCGGACTGCGCCTCGCGCGCCGACTTCCGCGAGGGCGTCAGCGCGTTCGTCGAGAAACGCAAGGCCCGCTTCAGCGGCAAGTAGGGCGCGCTCTGCGCGAGCGGGCCTGCCGCGTCATAGCTTGCGCAGCTCCGGCGCCGCGCCGGTCGAACCCTTGGTCACGCCGACCACGCCGGCGCCGCGCGCGGAGATCTGCGCGAAGCGCTTCGACAGTTCCGGCCCGGCAGCGGTCAGACCACCGTCGACGACCAGCGACTCACCGGTGACGAAGCGAGCGTCGTCCGTGGCGAGAAACAGCGCCGCGCCGGCGATGTGCTCGCCCTGCCCGGCTTCCGGCCAGGGCTGCGATTTCGCGAACATCGGCTCGACCTTCTCGACCTTGCCACCGTGCGCGAGCGGGGTCGAGATGAAGCCCGGCAGGATCGCGTTGACGCGCACGAAGTGCGGTGCGAGTTCGACCGCGCCCGACTTGGTCAGGCTGATCACCGCGGCCTTCGCCGCCGAGTAGACCATCGGCCCGGCATCGCCGGAGAGCCCGGCAATCGAAGCGGTGTTGATGATCGCACCACCCCCACCCTGTGCGATGAAGATTCGCGCGGCGTGCTTCATGCCGAGGAACACGCCCTTGCCGAGCACGTCGAAGGTGTAGTCCCAGGCCTCGACAGTGGTCTCGGTGAGCGGCCCAATCGCGCCGCCCACGCCGGCGTTGTTGAAGACCACGTCGAGGCGTCCGAAATCGTCGACGGCAAGCTTCAGCATGGCCTCTACGTCAGCTTCGCTGGCGACGTCGGTGCGGATGAAGCGCACGCGCTGCTCGTGACCGCGCTCGGCCGCGAGAGCGACCGTCTCCGCCCCCGTCTCGGCGTTGAAATCGGCAACTACGACGTTCGCGCCCTCGTCCAGGAACCGCAGCACCGTCGCGCGTCCCATGCCACTCGCACCGCCCGTGATCACGGCCGTCTTGCCCTGCAATCTCACGCTATCTCTCCTCAGTTCTGTGCGCCGCCGGCTTATCCGCGTGCAGCAGCGGCGCTGTCGTCGTTGAATTCGCGCTCGAGTTCGCGCCGCAGGCGCACTGTCGCGTCGCCGGCGTCGAGATCCACATCGGCCCAGCGCAAGGTCTCGCCACAAGCGACGGCGCGGCGCAGGCGGCAGCCGTGCGCGAGCCCCAGCGGCAGCGCGTCGTCGGCCAACGAACGGGCCGCCGGCACGAGCCTGCCCCACACCGTATGGCCGCCTTCACCGTCGAGCGTCTCGCCGGCGGCGAGCGCGCGCTTGGCCATGGCGACGACATCGCCGTGCCAGGCCTGCGGCTGCCCGGTGGGCTCGCCACGCAAAGCGACTGAGGCGACCGAGATGCCGAGCTCGAGCCCGATCAGGTGGTAAGGCTTGTACATTGCGCCGTACCAGCCGCTGGCGTCGGTCTTAAGGCCATACTCGGCAAAGCAGCGCCGTACGTACTCGTCGCCCGCCTTGAACACGCAGTACACGCCCCAGCGCAGATCGCGCGCCACGGGCGCGCTGTCGCGCTCGAGACTGGAGACGACCTCGACCATGCCCGCAGCGTCGAGTACGCCGCCAGCGGCGCGCGGCTTGAGGCGTTCGGCCAGGTCGTCGACATCACAGGGCGGGAAAGCAAGGCCGTCGGCCGGCGGCGCGAGACCGGTCGCGTTGGCTACCGCGCACATCTCGATGGCCGATTTCGTGCCGTCGAGAAAACTGTTGAACATCTGCGCGTTCATGCCGCCGGCAGCGGCGTCGGCCGCGCTCAGCCCGTAATGTCCCCACACCGTGTCCGGCGTGGAGGCATGGTAGGCCGGCAGGTACTTGGTCCCCTTGCCGGCGGCGACGACCTCGAAACCGGCGGCCCGCGCCCAGTCGACCATCTCGCAGATCAGAGCAGGCTGGTCGCCCCAGGCGAGCGAGTAGACGACGCCTGCCGCACGCGCGCGCCGCGCCAGCAAGGGACCGACCAGAGCATCGGCTTCGACGTTGACCATCACGACGTGGCGGCCGTGCGCGAACGCCGCGAGGGCATGCCGGATGCCAGCGGCCGGGTTGCCGGTCGCCTCGATCACGACGTCCACACCGTCGGCCGCGATCAGCGCGCCCGCATCGTCGCCGACCCAGGTCGTGCCGCGGCAGAGTGCATTCGCCGCGTCGCGCGCGTCAAACGCCTCCGCGGGCCAGCCGACACGCGCGAGGGTGTCGCGCGCACGCTGCGGATCGAGATCGGCGATGCCAAGAACATGCAGGCCGGGGGTACGGCGCGCCTGGGCGAGGAACATCGCGCCGAACTTGCCGGCGCCGACCAGCGCCACGCGTACCGGTCGGCCGGCCGCGGCGCGCGCCTGCAACAAGGCATGCAGGTTCACGCGCGGCCTTCCGATAAACGCGGTTCAGGCATGCGCCGGCGCCAGGTCCGCGAGGCAGTCGTCGGCGAGCGCTTCGATCGGGGTGAAGTCGCGGTGCGCGATCCACGCCGGTCGCTTGAACTGGCGGATGTGGTTGTCAACGTGGCACAGGCTCAGATACACGATGGTGCGATCGAACGGCGACATGTTCGAGGGGCTGCCGTGCACGAGGTTGCCGTGAAACAGGATGACCGAACCGGCCGGCCCCTTGGGCGAGACCAGTCCGCCTGCCTCGACGAGGCGCGTGATGGTCGCGTTGTCGATGGTCCACAGCGGATAGCTCGTCGTCTGCAGGTCGTGTCCGGCCTCGAGCGTGCCGCCCTGGTGGCTGCGCGGAATGAACATCAGCGCACCGTTGAATTCGGTGACGTCTTCGAGGAACAGGGCGATGTTCATCGCGCGCGGCTCGGGCATCAGGTCATCGCGGGCCCAGGTGCCGTAATCCTGGTGCCATTGCCACACGTCGCCGTTGAACGCGGCCTTGGCGTTGATCTTGAACTGGTGCATGTACACGGGGCCGCCGAGCAGCTGCATGACCGGCTCGATTAGGCGCGGATGCCGTCCGAGCCGCCGGTAGGCCTCGTCGTAGGTATGTGCCGCGAACGCGGTGCGCGCGGTCGTCTGGTCCTTCTCGCGCACCACTTCTTCGCGCTGCATGGCGAAGATCGCGTGCGCGTGCTCGCGCAGCACCGCGACCTCGGCGGCAGTGAACCGTTCCGGTAGAAACACGTAGCCGAGCTCGTCGAAACTGGCGAGCTCCTCGTCGCTCAAACGCATCGTCTCCCCCTGCGCTTGCACGCCGCAACGGGCGCGCCCGACAATCGAATGCGGAGCATAACGCGGATCGGGGGAAAGGCGCATGACGACGGGTGGCAGGATCGGATTCATCGGCCTCGGCGCCATGGGCAGCGTGATGGCACACCGCCTGCTTCACGCCGGCCACGCCGTTACGGTGTGGGCACGGCGCCGCGAGGCAGCGGCCGGGCTGGTCGCGGACGGCGCGCAGGAAGCGGGCTCGCCGGCAGCGCTGGCACGCGAATGCGAGCACGTGCTGCTGTGCGTCACCGATACCGCCGCGGTCGAGGAGGTCGTGTTCGGTGCCGAGGGCGTCGCCGCGGCCGGCCGCCATGCCGGTGTGCTCGTCGACCATTCGACGATTCATCCGCACGTCACGCGCGAGCTGGCCGCGCGCCTGGCGAACGCCAGCGGCATGGCCTGGGTCGATGCGCCGGTGAGCGGCGGCGTGCCCGGCGCCACGGCCGGCGAACTCGTGGTCATGGCGGGAGGCGCAGCGACCGAGCTCGAGCGCGTGCGGCCCTTCCTCGGCGCCTATGCGAGACGCATCACCCACCTCGGCGAGGTCGGCAGCGGCCAGGCGGCGAAGGTCGTCAACCAGATGCTGATCGGTGGCGCGGTCGCGGTCGTCGCCGAAGCGCTCAATTACGCGGCTGCGTTCGGCGTCGAAGCCGCGCGCCTGCCCGATGCGCTGGCCGGCGGCTGGGCCGACTCGACGGTGCTGCAGAACCACGCGCGGCGCATGGCGGCGGCCGATTATGCCGGCGACGTCGATGCCCGCATCATGGCCAAGGACATGGACATAGCGCTCGACACGGGCCGCCTCACCGGCGCGCCCATGCCGGTCAGCGCCGTGGTGCAACAGCTATACCGCCGCCTGATCGCCGACGGTGACGCCGACAAAGGCCAGATCGGCCTCATGTGGCTGTATCGCCAGGGCCCCTTGTGAAGTCGCTTCCGTTTTTCATCGATATTCGCACATTTCGGGGCTAGATTGTAGATATTTGAAGGGTTTCTGGCGACTCGCGCCCGCCCGTGCGAAAATCCGGGCAGTTTTTTATCAAAGGGTCGTGAATGCGGCGACGGCGGCGTTCGCGGGTGACAGGAACGATGCTAAGAACACTGCTTCTACTCTCCATGCTCGTCGCCGCCTCTGCCGCCGACGCAGACGATGATCCACTGGCCCGCGCGCAGGCCCTGATCGAGGCCGGCAAGCCGGCCGAGGCGTACGTCCTGCTCGAACCGCTCGAGGCGAGCTACGCCGGCGAGCCGGCGTTCGACTACCTCTACGGGGTGGCCGCGCTCGACTCGGGGCAGGCGCTGCGCGCGGTCTTCGCGCTCGAACGCGTGGTCGACACCAAGCCCGACCACGGCCCGGCGCGTGCCGAGCTCGCGCGCGCCTACCTCGCGCTCGGCGAGACCGACGACGCCCGCGCCGAGTTCGAGAAGGTGCAGGAGATGGACCTGCCGCCCGAGGCGCGCCAGACCATCGACCGCTACATGACCGGCATCGAGCTGTTCCACGACCGCACGCGCACGCGCTTTCGGCCCTGGGTACTGGTCGGACTCGGCTACGACACCAACGTCAACGGCGCGACCGACGCGAAGAGTGTGATCGTGCCCAACATCTCGGCGACCCAACCGGCGCTGCTCGGCGGCACCGAGAACAGCCCGTTGTGGACGCTCGGTGCGGGCACCCGCTTCACCACCCCGCTGGATGTCG
This sequence comes from Pseudomonadota bacterium, assembly GCA_029977665.1. Lineage (GTDB taxonomy): Bacteria > Pseudomonadota > Gammaproteobacteria > JACKNG01. Next base: position 10,363 of record JAPOKK010000072.1, read on the forward strand.
AGCGCGGTCTCAGCCTGTTCGGGCGCATCGGCCTCGATCATCGCCTGACCGTCGACGAAGCGGACTTCTCGACCTCCGCCGCGGCCGGCGCGCTGGGTATCAACCTGCGCCGTGACCGTCACCAGTTCCGTCTCGCCGCCGAGGCCGACATCGTCAAGATCGACGGCATCGGGCGCGTCAGCGGCGATCGCGAAACCGCCGGCATCTCGACCCAGTACCAGTACGCGCCGACCGATCGGGACCAGATGACGGCTTTCGCGCAGTTCGCGCTGGTGCGTTACCCCGACCAGCGCGTGCGCGACGTCAACCGCTTCACCGGCGGCCTCGGCTGGGGCCACGCATTCGCCGACATTGCGGGGACTCCCATCCTGTACGGCTCGATTTTCGGCGGCTTCGACGACGAGCAGAGCGAAGCCAGCGGCGGCCATTTCGGGCGCGATTTCTACGGCGCGCGCGTCGGCGCCAGCTACCAGCCGCGCGAACGACACCAGGTCTACACGACGCTGACCTGGCAGCAGAGCGACTACGGCGAGCGCGACCCGTTCTTCGCCAAGCGCCGCGATGACGAGTTCTTCGACATCGAGGCCGGCTATCGCTTTCAGTACGATGAGAACTGGAGCCTGAGCCCGACGCTCCGCTATTCCGATAACAGCTCGAACATCGTCATCAACGAATACGATCGCTTCGAAGTCCTGCTCACGCTGCGCAACGACTTCTAGCGCTCGGAGGTTCGCCATCATGCCCAGCCCCCGCCCGCTCCCCTTCATTGTCCTCGCCATCCTGCTCGGCCTGGTCGTCGTGCCCGCCAGTGCCGCCAGCCAGGCCGGCAAAGTCGTCTACGCCTTCGGCAACGTGAGCGCCGTCGATGCCGATGGCGATAGCCGTGCGCTGTCCCGCGGCGCCACCTTCGACGCCGGCGACACCATCGTCACCAAGCGCGGCCGCGCGCAGCTACGCTTCTCCGACGGCGGTTTCGCAGCGCTGCAGCCGAACACCGAGTACCGTATCGAAGACTACCACTTCGAAGGCGAGGCGGATGGCAACGAGCGCAGCTTCCTGAACCTGATTCGGGGCAGCGTGCGGCTCGTCACGGGGCTCATCGGCCGCGCCAACAAGCAGAACTTCCGCCTGCGCACCGCCGTCGCCACCATCGGCATTCGCGGCACCTCGGGCAAGATCACGCATTGCGAGGCCAACTGCGGCGAGCGCGGCCCGGGCACCAGCCTCGCCGGTTACGGCGGCGAATGGGATCTTAACTCGGGCTCGTTCAGCGGCCCGGTCAAACCGGGCCAGGCGAAGTTCTGTAACGGCGCGAGCTGCTTCGACATCCCCGGCTTCGGCCAGCGCAGTGACGCTGGCGGCGACGACGGCGGCACCCTGGCCAGCAGCGGCGACGAAGACGACGGTACCGGCAGCGGCGGCGCGGCCGGCGACAACGAGCCGGCCTTCCAGGCAGGCGTGCAGGTCGGCGAGGAAGGGCCTTGCGTGTTCGGCCAATGCGCCCAGGCCAATATCCTCGTCGCGACCGGCCAGGTCGGCGCCGTGGCCTTGAACGATTCGCGCCGCGACGGCGATACCGGCTCCGACGAAAACCTCGGCGTGGTTCTGCGTAACGGCGAGCCGGTCGCCGTGGTCGATATCGAAGACCGTCCCGACGGCGTGCCCGCAGTCTTCATCGGCACGACCGACATCGCCTCGGTACGCACCGCCGTGAGCGGTATCAACGAGCCCGGCCTGCGCGAGGGACTCACCGAGTTGCTCGACGCCATTCCGGCCAGCGCGCTCGAGACCCTCGCGAGCAACCCGGCGAGCGTCGCGGCCGAGGACTTCGGCCTGACCAGCGACGGCCTGCTGCTCAAGGGCCGCTGGCAGGACGGCTGGCTGCTCGAAGTCGAAGCCAACCCGGTCACCGGCATCGATGACCTCGTGCTGACCGAGCTGGACGGCTTCCGCAGCACTCACTTCATCTTTGGCCCTGACCCGGGCTTCGTGCCGTCAGGCGGCCGGGCCACCTATAATTTTACCGGCGGTACCCGCTCGACCAGCTCCGACGGCCGCACCATCGGCGCCGGCGTGCTCGATGGCAACCTGGTCTTCGATTTCGCCGCGCGGAACGGCGCCCTGCAGATGCGTGTAAGGCACGCCGCGCGCATCTATGACGTGCTCGGCACCCTCGAATTCCAGAGCACGCGCACTTACCGCGACGACGAGGTCCAGGCGCTCCAGGGCGGAATCGTCTACGACGTCGATATCGAAGGCTTCCTCGCCGGCCCCAACGGTCAGCAGGCGCCGCGCGCCGCCGGCCTCTCCTACGCCATCGGGACACCGGTCAACATCCTCGGCGTGGCCGGCTTCGGTCTCGACAAGTTCGTTGCCAACCCCTTCCAGCCGGTACCGAACGGCGCCTACGTCGCCTTCGCGCACAGTTTCGAGGATACCTTCGACGATCTCAACAGCCAGGCCTTCGACTTCATCGTCGACGGTACCGACAACCTGGCGTTCCAGCGGAACGGCGTGGTCGTCGACTTCCTCACCCTGGCGCACCCGATCTGCGACCCGGACTGCTCCTTCGAAGCCGACCAGGCCGCGGTCGTCCTCGACGGCACCGGCCCCAACGGCGCCACCTCGCTGCCGACGCTCGGCGTGAGCTGGGCGCGGTTCTCACCAGGCTATGACGTCGAGCACACCGACGTCAGCAGGCCACTCGCCTCCGCGCACGTGATTAAGGCCGACATACCGACTTCCGTCGCCGCGATTCCCGCACTCGGCAGTGGCCAGTACGGCGCCTACAACATGCTGCGCGGCGGCACGCGCCCGACCGTCCTGTTCGAGACCAACGGTCAGCCATCCGGCGAGCCCGTGGGCCAGCTCACGTCCGCGCAGATCGGCATCAACTTCAGCACCGGTGACGTCAACGCGAGCTTCGCCGGCAGCTTCCCCGACGGCGCCGGCACGGCGCTGTGGAACCTGACCGGCGCGCCGGTCGGCACCTGCCCGGGCAGCGCCGGCTGCTTCGTGCGCAACCAACCGATCCACTCGCTGGATCTCGCCGGCCAGGTGCTCAGCTCGCGCATCAGCAATCCGCAGAAGTCCAACATCGACTGCAGCGACGGCTGCTACATCAGCGGCCACACGCACTTCGACCTGATCGGTACGAGTGCTCCCAACGGTGTCGTCGGTGCCTACCAGGCGCGCACCGACGAGGCCATCGGGCCGGCGTTCTCGCTCTCGGGCACCTACGTCCTGCAAGGCTCGGTCGGCCCCATACCCGAGCGTTGACGCCAGCGGCGCGGCGCCCTGACGGTGCCCGCGCCACTCAACGCCAGGCGAAGCGCGGCTGGTCGTAATGCGCGACGCGGGTCGCGCGTCCAAGCATGCACACTTCGCGGAACTGGTAGAGGATCGCGGCCGTCGGCGCCGCGATCCAGTCCGCGCCGATCGGCATGCGCAGTACCGGCGCTTCACCGTGGGCGACGTGGTCGAGCAGCGGAGCGTCCTCGCGCAGCAGCTCGGCGACCGGGATACGGTGCACCGAGTCGACTTCGTCGGGGTTGGGATGAAACCGCGCCTGGCTACCGCCCCAGATGACGACCGGCGTCATGACGAACCCGGAGCGCGTCACGAAGTCATCGAGGCGTCCCAGGATCTGCCCGGGATCGAGCTCCAGCCCGATTTCCTCGTGCATCTCGCGAAGCGCGGTCTGCTCGGGCGTTTCGCCGGCATCGACGCGCCCGCCGGGGAACGCCCACTGACCGGCGTGGTTGCGCAGGCGCGAGGAACGCCGGGTCAGCACGAGCGCCGCATGTGACTGCCACTCGCCGTGTTCGGGCAGACCATTGCAGCCGGCGCCGAGGCCCGCATCGACCACCGTCACCGCGACCGCCGCCGCGCGCGCCTCACCGATCTCCGCCTCGAGCAGCGCGAACTCCGCGAGTCGCGCCATGATGGCGTGGCGGAAAGCTTCGTCGCAGTTCACCGCGCACCCTCCGGCGACGCGCCCGCGGGCGCCACGAGCTCGAGATCGGCGACGACGCGCCCGGTCTCGTTGACCGCCCAGGTCGCGGCCAGGCCGCCCGCGGCGTCGCGCCGTCCGCGGATCTCGAGCGCCTCGTCCCAGAACACCGGGCGCCGAAAGCACACGCTGAAGGCCAGCGCGTCCCGGCGCCGCTCGCGGTAAAGCGGCGCGACGAGGAAGTTGATCGTCTGCACCCCGGCGATAATGGGCGCGCGCAGGCCGAAACCGCGTGCGTAGTCCGAGTCGAGGTGAATCAGGTTCTCGCTGCCCTCGCAGTAGCCGAGCGTCGAACTTGGCGTGCACTGGTGATGCGCCAGCGTCTCGGCGGGTTCGGTGGCGCCGCCAGCGGAGACCGCCCCGCGCGCCTCGCGCGCCTCGCCCGCGGGCGGCTCCGGGTCGAGCATCAGTACGTCCGGCGTGACGACGAAGACCTCGGCACCGTCAGCGTCGCGATAGGACCAACGGCTGACCAGCATCACGCCGCGCGCATGCGGGCTGAGCGCGGTAACCTCGCCGCGGAGCACCAGGGGCTCGTCGAGTGCGATGGCGCGCCGCTGCTCGACACGCTGGATGACGTGCACCGGCCCCCAGCCGGGACGACTGGCGCGTATGGCGGCCGTGTTGTGCAGGATCGGCGGCCGTGCCACCAGCGCCGGATCGGCGATGTCACCGAAGACCTGCGGTTCGATGGCGCACCAGCGATGCAGGCGCTCCTGCTCGGCACGCGTGACCATCACCGTCTCCTCGGGCCAGCGGTAACCGACCTCGGCGCGGCCTGCGCCGTTCGCGCAGTGTTTGATTCCGCTCATCCTTCTCCCCTTCAGGAACCTCTGAACAAGTCCGGGCCAAGCAGGCCGTGTTCGCGCTGTTCGCGTTGAAGGCGCGACGCGCGTCATGGCCGGCCCTGGCGAAGCGGCGCAACGCGGAAATCGGGCAGCGCGGGCGCGAGATGTGGGTTCATGACTTGTTCAGGGCTTACTTTACTAAGACGCCGCGCGATCGGCCGGACGATTGACCGCGGGGCGGCGCCGGCGCCAGACTGCGCCAGGTTCAACTCCGAGGGTCCGTCGATGGTCGCGACGCATTCCGAACTCGTGCGTGAATTCTGCCAGAGCCTGGCGCAGGGCGACATGACGCGCTCGCGCCGCTTCCTGCACGACGACGTGTACTACCACAACCAGCCATGGGAGCCGATCACCGGCGCTGCGGCGGCCTGCGCCTTTCTGCAGCCCTTCGTTGACGGCACGCACTGCCGACTCGCCGAGATGCGCATCCTGCACCAGGTCTGCGAAGGCACGACGGTGATGAACGCGCGCGAAGAGCTGTGGGTACGCGGAGACATCCGCGTGATGCTGCCGGTCGCCGGGCTGTTCGTCGTTGCGGACGACGTCATCACGCGCTGGGTGGATTACTGGGACCTCGCCACGCTGCGCCCGATCCTAGACGCCATCGATACCTGATTCGCACGCACTGGTGCGCCGCGCGGTGGCCTTTCACCGCGCGCTGCGGCACGATTGCGCTCCGAGTTGCTGCCCGACCAGGGGAATCCATGAATTTTGCACCGACCGAAGAACAGGCTCTGATCCAGGAAAGCGCGCGCCGCTTCGCCGCCACCGAACTCGCCCCGATCGCCGGCGATCTCGAAGATCCGCAAGCACGTCCGCGCTACCTCGCCGTGCTCAAGCAGCTCGCCGAGCTCGGCTTCATGGGCCTCAACGTCTCTCCGCAGTACGGCGGCACGGGCGCCGGCGTCGTCGCCTTCAGCCTCGCCATGACCGAGATCTCCCGCGCCTGCGCCTCGACCGGTGTGGCGATGTCGGTCAACAACCTGGTCTGCGAAGTGGTGCAGTCGATCGGCTCCGAGGCGCAGAAAGAGCGCTACATCTCGCGGGTCTGCTCGGGTGAGTATCCCTGCGGCTCGTTCTGCCTGTCCGAGGCCGGCGCCGGCTCCGACCCCTCGCGCATGAAGACGCGCGCGGTGCGCGACGGCGACGGCTGGATCATCAACGGCACCAAGATGTGGATTTCGAGCGCCGAGTACGCCGGCTTCTTCGTCGTGTGGGCGGTGACTGACGCCAGCGCGCCGGCCGGCAAGGGCATCTCCTGCTTCCTGGTCGACGCCGACAACCCGGGCGTGACGGTCGGGCGCGCCGAGCACAAGATGGGGCAGCGCGCGTCGAGCACCAACCCGGTCAGCTTCGAAGACTGCCGCGTCGGCGCCGACGCCATGCTCGGCGCCGAGGACGCCGGTTTCCGCATCGCCGTCGGCGAACTCACCGGGGGACGCATCGGCATCGCTTCGCTGGCGCTCGGCATCGGCTCGGCGGCCATCGATGTCGCGCGCCGTTACATCACCGAGCGCGAGCAGTTCGGCCAGAAAATCGCCGACTTCCAGGGTATCCAGTTCCAACTCGCCGACACCATGACCGAGCTCGAGGCGGCCCGCCTGCTGGTACTCCA
>JAPOKK010000361.1 GCA_029977665.1 Pseudomonadota bacterium
ATTCGGCATGGACAGCCGCACCGAGGTAATCCACGGCGTTGACTTGCTCAAGGAAAATGCCACGCCGGCACTCGAATTCGGCATCACCCGTCACGGCATCTCGGTCGTCACCACCATCTCCTTCCACGACCCATCCGGCAACCGCAACGAGTTCTACAACGGGGCGTATCTGGCCCCTGGCGCGCCGGGCTGGGTGCCGCCCATCGTCTGGCAGGCCGAGCATTTCCCGCGCGGTGCCTTCTATTACGAGAACGCCGTGCCGGAAGCTTTTTTTGCGGAAGTCACCTGAACGTCCGGCCGCTTACTTCAATAAAACTCGAACTCGCTCAGAGGCAGGAGACCTCGCATGGCCCTCAAGCACGGCGGCATCATTCGGATCGCGTACGTCCGCCTCGCGCTGCACGACTCGCGCCTGCGCCAGGCGCAGTTCTTCTACTGCGAATCGCTGGGCCTGGTGGAAACCTACCGCGAGCCGGATCGCCTGTACCTGCGCTGCTGGCACGAGGCCTTCCCCTACTCGCTGGTGGTCGACGAAGGTCCCGAGAATCGCCTGGTCGAGATTGGCTTCCAGGTACGCGATGCCTCGGACCTAAAGCAACTTGAAAACAATGTGTTGAAGACGGGCGTGAAAGTTTCGAATCACCCGGCAGGCGCGCTGTCCGGCATGGGCGAATCGATCACCTTCAATATCCCCGGCGGTCCGACGCTGCGCCTGTTCGCGGAGCTGCCGCAGATCGGTTACATGACCGGATTCGATTCCCCGGACTGGGTCACGCCGCGCGCGCTGCGCGGTACCCCTGCCCCGTTCTTTTTGAATCATGCTGGCATCACCGTGCCGGACCCGAAGGCAGCGGTGGATTTCCTCACCCAAGCGCTCGGCTTCGTGGTGGCGGAACGCATAGACAGCGACGATGGCGAGCGTCTGCTGTCGGCGCTGGTGTTCCGCATGCAAAAGGAAGCCGGCGGCCAGGAATTGGCCATCTTCCCCGGCCCTGCCGGGCGCTTGCACCACATCGCGTTCACCAAGGAAGACCCGAACGACATCCTGATCGACGGGCAGTACCTGCGCGAGGCCGGCGTCAACATCGACATCTACGGGCCGACCCGTCAGTCCTACGGCAAGACCTTCTCGCTGCACTTCCACGATCCGTTCGGCGTGCGTCTCGAACTGTGCGCTGGCGGACGGTTGACCGAGGTGCACCCGGAGTTCGAGCCCGTGCGCTGGACCGAGTCGCAACTCGGCAAGGCGCTGTCGTATTTCGATCGGGACCTTCAGGCCGCATTTCTGCAGCCGTCGCTGTAAGCGAAGCCGGCGGCTACCCGTCGGCCGAGTCGGTAGAATGCGGCGGCCATGAATGCCGCCGACATCGCCCCGCTGATCACCCGCGCCGAAAGCCTCCTCGCGCGCCTCGAAACCCTTCTGCCGACCGAGTCTGAGGCCATCGACTGGACGCAAAGTCTGGCCGCGCGTTGGGTGGTGCAGCGCGGGCGCGGGGCCCTGGTCGCGGTAACGCACCCGCAAACGCTCGATCTCGACGACCTGCTCGGCGTTGATCGCGCCAAGGCTGCGCTCGATCGCAACACGCGGCAGTTCCTCGCCCGCGCGCCGGCCAACGACGCCTTGCTGTGGGGCAGTCGCGGAACCGGCAAGTCATCGCTGGTGAAGGCACTGCTCGGCCGCTACGCCAGCGCCGGGCTGCGGCTTATCGAAGTCGACCGCGACCATCTGGCGGACCTGCCGGACATCGCCGCCGGCACGGCCGGCCTGCCGTACCGCTTTGTGGTGTTTTGCGACGACCTGTCCTTCGGCGGCGACGACCCGGCGTACAAGGCGCTCAAGGTGGCGCTCGACGGCTCGATCGCCGGCGGTCGCGAGCATCTGCTGATCTACGCGACTTCCAATCGCCGCCACCTGCTGCCCGAGTATCAGGAGGAAAACGCGCTGACGCGGCACGTGGGCGAGGAAATCCACTTCGCGGAAGCCGTCGAGGAGAAGATTTCCCTGTCCGAACGTTTCGGGCTGTGGCTGTCGTTTCACGCCTTCGATCAGGAACGCTATCTCGACATCGCCGCGCACTGGCTGCGGCAACTCGGCTGCGAGCGTGCGCTCGCCGACTGGCGCGAGGACGCGCTGCGCTGGGCGCTGACGCGCGGCAGCCGCAGCGGTCGCGCGGCATACCAGTTCGCGCGCGACTATGCCGGCCGACTCGCCCTGGGCGACGCGACATGAACTCGGCTCTGCGCTTCACCAAGATGCACGGGCTCGGCAACGACTTCGTCGTCGTCGACGGCGTCCGGCAGGCAGTGTCGCTATCCACGGATGCCATTCGCGCGCTGGCGGATCGACATTTCGGTGTCGGATGCGATCAGGTCCTGCTGCTTGAACCGCCGCGCACGCCGGGGGCGGATTTCACGTATCGCATCTTCAACGCCGACGGCGGTGAGGTGGAGCACTGCGGCAACGGCGCGCGCTGTGCAGCGCGCTTCGTGCACGCGCAGGGCCTCTCGGACAAGGCGACCCTGACCTTTGACACGCTCGGGGGTCCGGTACGACCACGGCTGCTGGCAAACGGCCTGGTCGAGGTCGACATGGGCGTGCCGACATTCGATCCGGCGCGCGTGCCGTTCGAGGCGATGGCTGAGGCAAACGATTACCCGCTCGAAGCGAATGGCCAAACGCTAACCGTCGCGGTGCTCGCCATCGGCAATCCGCACGCCGTGCTGCGCGTCGATGACGTGGAACACGCCGCTGTCGCCGTGCTCGGTCCCATCATCGAAGCGCATCCGCGTTTTCCGCGCCGCGTCAACGTGGGTTTCCTGCAAATCCTGAATCGCCGCGAGGGCCGCCTTCGCGTCTACGAGCGCGGCGCCGGCGAAACGCTGGCCTGCGGCACGGGCGCCTGTGCGGCGTACGTGGCCGGCGTGCGCTGGGGGCTGTTCGACACCGAGGCGCGCCTGCATTTGCCGGGCGGCGCGCTCGACCTTGCCTGGGCCGGACCGGGCGAACCCGTGTTCATGATCGGACCCGCCGTTACCGTTTTCGAGGGCACACTTCCCGCATGAGCAAGCCGACCGCCAAATCCGCCGCCGACGCCGATCAGGTTGCAGCGTTCCTGCTGCTGAATCCGGACTTTCTCGAAAGCCACCCGCAGGTGTTCGAGGCGCTCGACGTGCCGCATCCAACCGGCGGCGCGGTGTCGCTGGTAGAGCGGCAGGTGGCGGTACTGCGCGAGCGCAACCGTGCGCTCACGACGCGGCTCGATGCCGTCATCGAGGCCG
>JAPOKK010000161.1 GCA_029977665.1 Pseudomonadota bacterium
CAAGTGCAGGTGCAGGAGCAGGATAAAGTGCCTGGAGTGGCGGGGGGGCGAGGACGCGTGGGGGCGCGTGGGCGCCCCAGCCATGGCGCGACGCCGACCGTGATCCGGACGAATTCGCAACAGTCGACCAACTTCATGCAAGCGAACACCAAAGAGCGCATCGGCGACCGCGCCGTCCGTCTCGGCTTTCTTTCCCAGGCCCAGCTCGATCAGGCGCTCACCGAACAGGAGCGCCTGCGCCGCGCCGGCGGCGCACGCATGCCCCTGGGCATTCATCTGCTCGAACAGGGCATGATCTCGGCGGCCCAGCTCGGCGAACTGCTCGGACGTGCCCCCGGCAGCCTGGCATCGCTGCACGAAGACGCCATCGAACTTGCCGCGCGGCTCGCCGTGCTGCTCGACGAAGCACCGCGCATCGTGCTCGCAACCGCGTTTGCGCGCGGTGCCGGCACCACCACGGTCGTCGCGCAGCTCGGCACGGCCCTCGCCCTGATGGATCACGCGCCGGTGCTGCTGGTCGATGCGAACCAGGCGACTCCCGGCCTGCACCGCAGCTTCTCCCTACCCCAGGCCCCGGGCCTCGGTGAATACCTCACGAAGGATGCGCCACTGGCAGAGGTCGTCCAGGACACCGCGATCGCCGGACTCGCGGTGTTGCCGTCGGGCGCGGCGGAAGCCGGCCTGACCAACCGTGTCATGGTGGAGCACGGCATCGTCGCGCTACGCCATCTGAGCGAGAAGTACCGGCTGATCCTGCTCGACTGCCCCGCCCTGCCCGATTTTCCCGAGGCGTCACTCCTCGCGCAACGCGTCGACGGCGTGATCAGCGTGGTCGCCGCCGGCCAGCAGCGCGTCTCCGAAGTACAGCAGTTCAGCGATTTGATGACGCAGGTGCGCGCCACCCTACTCGGCGTCATCGTCACGCACCCCGAGGCCGGTCGCGGTTGACGGCGGCCCGGGGCAGCGCGGCACGCGCCGCGGGCGCCACGGACACCACCTGCAGAGGCCCAGTTTTGCCACGCGATTTTCAGCAAGAACCCATCCGCGTCGTACACCTGATCCACACCATGGCTCACGGTGGGGTAGAAACGATCCTGGTCAACTGGATGGAGGAGCTGCGCGGCTCGCGTATCGACGTGCGGCTGGTCTGCTTCACCAATCCCGACGGGTCCGAACAAGCCTTCCTCGACGCCTGCGCGCGCGAAGGCATCGCGGTCGATACCATTCCCTGGTCGCGTCGCAAGCCCGTGTTCAAGGCCGCGCGTGCCCTCGGCCGCATCCTCGATGAACACCGCGCGGAGATCCTGCACACCCACAACACCTACGCGGATCTCGTGGCACTCGCATGCAAACCCGGGCGCCGGCTGGCACTGGTGTCCAGCGTGTACGTGTGGTCGGACTTCGGCTGGAAGCGCAACGTGCTGCAGGCGATCAACAAGTACGCGCTCAAGCTGTTCGACTGCGTCATCGCGCAGTGCGAAGCGACGCGCCAGGAACTCATCCGCCGCGGCCTGTCGGAGGCGACCTCACGCGTGGTCATCTCCGGCTTCGAGGTCGAGGCCGCGACGCTCGACCCGCCGGCGCGCGCTGCCGGGCGCGCCGCACACGGCATCGCCGAAGACACGGTGCTGTTCGCCAACGTCGCACGCTGCTATCCCGAGAAAGCCCAGGACCTGCTGCTCGAGACTTTTGCCGAGGTCGCCGCGCGCGAGCCGCGCGCGCACCTGTGGCTGTTCGGCACCGGGCCGCTCGAGGACGACCTCAAGGCGCAGGCGCGCTCACTGGGTCTGGACGAGGCGGTCGAGTTCGTCGGCTTCGCCCCGGACATCGACACCCAGCTGCAGCTCGCCGACGCCCAGTTGCACCCATCCTACGCCGAGGGTGTGCCTCTCGCGGTGTGCTCGGGCATGGCCGCGGGCCTGCCGCTGGTCGCCTCGTCAGTGGGCGGCATCCCCGAGATGATCGACGACGATGTCAACGGTCTGCTCGTTCCCGGCGCCGACAATCCCGACTTCCGGCGTGCGTTCACCGCCGCGACCGAGCGCCTCGTGCGCGAACCCGAGACCCGCGCACGGCTCGGCGATGCGGCCCGCCGCTTCATGCGCGAGGAATACTCGATGGAGGCCGCGATGCGTCAGCTGTTCGATACCTACGCCGAATTGCTCGCGCGATGAAGCTCGGCATCTTCGCGCCGATGCTGGGACGTGACTCCGGCGGCCCCGGCACCTACGAAGAGCAGCTTATCCGCCACCTCGCGGGCGCCATGCCGGAGAGCGAACTGCACGTGTGGTGCAGCCGCGAGGGCGCACCGCTGCTACCGGCCGAGGCTCCCAACATCGCGCGCCATTGCTGGCAGCCGCGTCTGCGCCTGCCCAGCGTCGTGCTCGGCATGCCGTGGGCGATGCGCCGCCACCGCCTCGACCTGGCCCACGCGACCTTCGTTCCGGCGCCGTGGCTGCCGCTCGATTACGTCTTCACGGTGCACGACCTCTCGCCCATCCTGCAGCCCGAATTCTACAAACCACACCTGCGCCGCCGCCTCAGCTACCTCATCCGGCGCGGGATCGCCGGTGCCCGCGTAGTCCTGTGCATCTCCGAGACGACGCGCGCACATGTCGTCGAGCAGTTCGGCGTCGGCGCCGAGCGCCTCGCGGTGGCTTACCACGGGGTCGATCCGCGCTTCTGCCCGGGCGACGTCGCAGCCGCCCGGACACGGCTCGAAGACGCATTCGGCCTGCGCGGGCGCTACGTGCTGTTTCTCGGCAAGATCGAGGCGCGCAAGAACATCGCGCGCCTGCTCGAAGCATTCGCCGCGCTGCGTGCAGACGGTCATCGCGACCTCACCCTGGTCCTTGCCGGTCGGCGCCACTGGGGCATGCAGGACATCGACCAGCGCATCGCTCGCCTGGGTCTCGACGGCGCCGTACTCGAAACCGGCTACGTGCCCGATACGCTCGTCGTCGACCTCTACCGGGCCGCCGAAGTGCTGGTCTTTCCGTCGCTGTGGGAGGGCTTCGGGCTGCCCCTGATCGAAGCAATGGCCTGCGGTACGCCGGTGGTGACTTCGAACGCCTCCTGCCTGCCCGAGATCGCAGGCGGCGCCGCGCTCGAGTTCGACCCGCTCGACATCGATGCCATGGCCGCGGCGCTGCGCCGCGCCTGCTCCGACGACGCCCTGCGGACGGCGCTGCGCGAGCGCGGCCATGCACGCGCCCGCGCGTTCACCTGGCAGGCCACCGCCGCCGCCACCGTGCATGCCTACCAGCAGGCCTTAGCGCTCGCCTGAGTCGGCCGGGGCCGGCAGATCGGAAAATTTTTGCAAATCAGCACGCAATCACCGTAGCCGTCACGCCGCGCCGGTTCCGCGCGCGGCGGGGCCTTGCTACCGTAAGCGCGTGAATACCCGTCCCCTCATCGCGCACGGCGTGCGTTGGCTCGTCACGCTGTTCGTGTTGTGCCTCGTCCTGCCGATCGCTGGCGCCGCCGACAGCGACGGCGACGGCGTCGACGACGCCGCCGATTGCGCGCCCGGGGATGCTTCCCTGGCCACGATCCATCGTTACTATTTCGACCGCGACGGCGACCAGCAGGGCGCACTCGGCGACCCGGCCGATCTGTGCAGCACGGTGCCCTTCCCCGGCAGCGTGCTGTGGCACGGCGATGCCGATGACGGCGACGCGGGCGTGCTCACGGAAATGGTGCCACGCGGTGAGCGCGTTTTCGGCCTCGACTTCTTCGACAGCGATGCCAGCGGCACACCGGTGCTGCCCTACGTCGACGAACTCGGCGTACAGGCGCTCGCGGTCAACGCGCACTGGCTGCTGCTCGAATCGGCGCCCGGCGTTTTCGACGGCCCGGAGATGGCCATGCTCGACGTCGTGCGCGACGTCGCGCGCGCCGCCGGCCTGCGCATCAACCTCACCATCGCCGTGCCCTCGCCCTACGGCCTCGTACTGCCGCCGGACCTCGCCCAGGACTTCTACGCCGGTGCGCGCCGGCTCGACGACGCGTCGATGATCGAACGCTACGAGGCGTTACTCGACGCCGTGCATGCCCGACTCGGCGATGTCGAACTGACCTCGCTGCAACTCGGTTACGACGTCGACCAACTCATTGCCGACGCACCGGTGGCCTCGCTGTGGGACGACTTCGGGCGCTTCATCGACGCCGCGGCAAGCCGCGCACGCGGACTGTGGGGCGCGAACCTGCCCATCGGGCTGACCGCGAGTGCGACGGGGCTCCTCGACCCCGTGACGGGTCCCATCCTCGATCAGCTCAACACGCATACCGACCTCGTCAGTTTCACCTATGCGCCGCGCGGCGCGGACTATGAAGTCCCCGCGGCGACCGCGCTCGCCGACGACCTCGGCGCAGTGGTGGCGCGCTACCCCGGACGCGCACTGGCGATGCCAGCGGTGAGCTTTCCGTCGGCTCCGGCGACGGCAAGTTCACAGACGCGTCAGAGCCAGTTTCTCGTCGCCCTGTTCGACTTCTGGGACGCGCACGCCGGGCAGCTCGGCTATGTCGGTCTCTACCGCCTGTTCGACCGCGCGCCGGCGCAGGTCGATGCGGCGCTGGCTTCGGGGCTCTACGACGTCGCCGTCGGCGACGAGGCGCGCGCCGCGGCGTGGCTGCGCTCGCCCGGCCTGCGCCGCTACGATGACGGCAGCGCCAAGTCCGCCTACCAGGTGTTGCGTACGGAGCTGTTCGCGCGCGGCTGGGACGCGTACATCGCGCCCGGCTCGCGCAGCTACCGCCTCGCCATCGGTTCGTTCGCCCACGACCAGCTGCCCGACGCCCCCCTCGACGACGCCGTGCTCGACGAGGTCTACGCGGACATCGAGGCGCGCGCCGACATGGTCGTGCATCACTTCGATCGCGGCGTGCCGTGGAGCGAAGCCCTCGCCGACGACTTCACCAGCGCCACGCCGCCCTACAGCGCCCACCTGCTCGACACCTGGGCCAGGCTACGCGCCCGTCAGCCGGCGGGTCACGCCGTCGCCGTCGCGGTCAACCCGCTCGGCGTACCACGCGACCGCCTCGCACCCTACTGGGGCAGCGGCGAGGGCTTCTATCTCGATGCAGCGGGCGAGCCGGTCGGCACGGGCATCATCGAGGACTACGTCGAACGCCTGCTTCCGCCACCCTTCGACACGCTCGCGCTCGACTCGGCGGCGGTCAAGACCGCTTATACGAATTACGTCAAGCGCGTGATCGACTATTTCCAGCCGGACTACGTCGTCACCGGGCTCGAGGTGAACCTTCTCGCCACCACCGGCGACACCAGCGCGATGGACGCGTACGTCGCGCTGCAACGGCACGTCTACGAGACACTGAAAGCTGACCCCGCGTACGCCGACGTGCCGATCGTCGCCTCCTTCGCCGCCGAGTTCTTCCTCGACGACGCGCTCGGCGTGCCGATGCTGATCGACAACCTCAACGAGCCGGGACTCGAGGCCGCGCACTTCGCCGCGTTCGATGCCGTCGAGCCATGGATCGATGTCGTCGGCCTGTCCGTCTACCCGGTCAAGACCCGTTACGGGGCCGACCGCCTGCCGGCCTATTTCTTCGAGCAGCTCTACGCGCGGCTCGGCGCGCGCACCGACAAGCGTTTCGCCATCACCGAGACCGGATTCCCCTCGCGCACGTTCAGCGTCGGCGATCTCGTCATCCGCGGCAGCCCGGCGCGCCAGCAGCGTTACTTCGAGCTGCTGTTCTCGGCCGCGACACGCTTCGATCGGCTCGATTTCATCACCAACTTCGTCGCCCGCGACATTACCCCGTACATGGACCGCCTGCGCGAACGCGCGGCAGCCGACCCGCCGCTCGAGAGCGCCGCGCTGGTCGACTTCTACCAGTATTTCGAGTTCATCGGCCTCGCCGACCCGCTCGGCAACCCGCTGCCCGCGGCCAGCGTGTTCAGCCAGACGCGCGCGCTGACCTACACCGGGACCACCGGCACGGACAGCGGGCAGATCGAGATCAGCAGCCCTGACGGCCGCATCAACGCGCGCTTCGCCATCGACGCGGGCGGCCATCTCAGCCATGCGGTCACGCGCGACGGTGCCGTCGTACTCGAGGCAGCGCCGCTCGGCCTGGTCGTCGACGGCGTCGATCTCGGCAGCGCCGCCGACACCGTCTCGCACTCCCTGCCGATCGAGGTCGACGCGACCTTCACCACGCGCGGCAGTCGCAGTACGAGCCGCGATCACTACCGCGAGAGCATCGTCCGCGTGAGCCGCAACGGCCCCGGGGCGGGCCTCTTCGAAATCGAGGTGCGGGTCTTCGATGACGGCGTCGCCTTCCGCTACCGCGTTCCCGGTAGCGGCGCGCGGGTCATCGGCGGCGAAGCGACCGCATGGCGCCTGCCGGCCGACAGCACGGTCTGGTTCCAGACCAACACGACCAACTACGAATCGTTCTATTTCCGCGGCCGCGCCGGCGAGATCGGCGACGACATCGGCTTTCCGCTCACCGCGCGGACGGGCGACGGCCCCTTCGTGCTCTTGTCCGCGGCCGGCGCCGCCGGATGGAGCGGCATGACGCTGCGAGCGGAACTCGGCAACCGCACGCTCGCCGCACGCTTCCCCGATGACACGGACTGGGCGGTCGCGGGCGGCAGCGTCGGCCCGTGGCGCTTTGCCGCCGTCGCCGCGGATCTCGATGCGCTGGTCAACGCCGACCTGCTCGATCGACTCAGCCCGCCGCCCGACCCCGCGCTGTTCCCGCACGGACCGGCGAGCGCCTGGATCCGACCGGGCAAGGCACTGTGGTCCTGGTGGAGCGACGAGTTCTCCGGCTACCGCTACGACGTGCAGCAGCGCTACGTCGACGAGGCGCACGCCATGGGCCTCGACTACGTCGTCATCGACGCCTGGTGGGAACTCGGCTTTGCCAGCGAGGGGCAGGACGCTTTCGCACGGCTCGCGACGCTGGTCGACTACGCGCACGCTGACGGCCGCAACGTCGATCTCTGGGTGTGGAAGAACTGGTTCGAGCTGCTCGAGGACGCGCCGCGCCGTGCGTTCTTCGACGCGGTCGCCAGCGCCGGGGCGGTGGGCGTGAAAATCGACAACGTACTCGGCCAGGGCAGCAACGCCGCGGCGAGCCGCAGCGTACGCGAAGCCCTGCTGCGCGACGCTGCCGAACGCGGCCTGATGATCAACTTCCACGGCATGCCGCAGCCAGCGGGCCTCTCGCGGACGTGGCCCAACCAGGTCACCGAGGAAGGCTTCGCCGGCCTCGAGGTCAATGGCCTGGTCTGGGACGAAGGGCTGTTCGCCCCGGCCTCGCACAACACCACGTTGCCGTTCACCCGCTTCGTGCTCGGCCCGGGCGACTACACGCCGGTGACGTTCGACGCCCGCAAGACGGGCGGCACCACGTTCGCCCACCAACTCGCCACTGCCGGCGTGTTCGCCTCGCCCGTCATGCACTACGCCGACGACCCGGATTTCCTGCGGCAGCCGGACAACGTGCAGGACCTGCTCGCGGCCATGCCGACCACCTGGGACGAGACCCGCGTGCTCGCACCGAGCGCGATCGGCGAACTGGTCGTCATGGCGCGACGTGACGGCACGGACTGGTGGCTGTTCGCGCTCAACGGCGACGAGACCGCCGGGCGCCAGTTCGAGGTCGATCTCGGCTTCCTGGGTGCGGCGCGCCACGATGCGGTGCTGGCCGCCGACGACACTCCGACTAGCTTTGCGCGCAGCGAACGCTCCGGCGTCAGTGCCGCCGCTGCACCGCTCGCGATCGATCTGCTGCCTGGAGGCGGCTTTGTCGCGCGTTTCCGCGCCGCGCCCGCCACCCGTAGCTTCCGCATGGGCTCGACCGCGCTGCCGCCGAACACCAACGAGGGCTGGGGCGAGCTGTTCACGCGACTCGCCACCGATACCGACGTCATCGTGCAGAGCTTCCAAGAAGGCGTGCCGTGGAACGAAGCGTTGCTCTCCGACAATCTCGCCGACTACCCGGCGAGCGTGCGTCAACTCGTCGAATGGCAGCACTACCTGACCACGACCTACACGCCAGGGCATGACGTCTATCTCATGGTGAACCCGATCGATGTCCGCTACGACCGCAAGGCGCCCTACTGGGGCGAGACGTCGAACATGCCGCTCCCGCCGCCGTGGGATACCTATGCCTTCGACCACCCGGACGTCGAGCAGGCGTTCATCAATTACCTCACGGCGCTGATCGAGAAATTCCAGCCGCGCTTCGTCGCGATCAACGTGGAAGCCAACATCTTTCTTGCCAAGCGGCCGCTCGAGTGGGAGCAGTTCAAACGCTTCAACGCCACTGTCTACGACGCGATGAAAGCGCGCTACCCGGATATCAGCTTTTTCTCGCCCATCCAGTATGAGCACATGCTCGGTCTGCACATCGAGTCGCGCGCGCTCGCCGAACAACTCGCCGATACCTACCCCAACGTGCTGCTCGAAGAAAGCCGCGCCCTGCTCGCCCATTCCGACGCCGTCGCCATCAGCACCTACCCCTACATGATCGTCGACAACGTCGGACTCAGCGGCGACGACAACGTCGTCCTCGCGAGTTACTTCGACAGCGCACTCGACTTGCGCGATGGATCCGACCTGCCGCTGATGTTCGAGCAGACGGGTTACATCTCCGAACCCCTGACGACGGCGGGCGGGGATACCGTCGAGTCCGATGAACAGACCCAGCAGAACTTTCTCCGCTACGTGCTCGACTTCGCAACGGTCGAACAGGCCCAGCTGGTCAGCAACTTCGTCGCCATCGACTACGGCGATTTCTACGGCACCGGCGCTATCGAGCAGACCTGGGCCTCCGCCGGGCTGTACCGCCAGGACCTCAGCGAGAAGCCTGCGCTGACGACGTGGCGCAGCTTCTTCGACCGCCCCTACACGCCGGACACCGTTCCGGCCGCTACGACGCCATGAGGATACTCTCCATGCCCGCCCGCGACCGCTCCCCCTCACGCTGGCCCCGTGCCCTGGCCGCCGCGCTGCTCGGCAGCAGCCTGGGATTCGGCGGGACTGTATCCACGGTGCATGCAGGCGCGCCGGAATTCGGCGAGCAGACCGCGCTCAACCGCTACGAGATGACGCATGCCGAGATCTATACCAACGATTTCGAAGATTCGGATACGCTCGGGAACACGATAGAAATCATCGCGCCCAACGCCGTCCTGACCGACGATCCGGCGCTGGTCATCAGCGGCGCACGATCGTTGCGCCTCGACGGCGACCCCG
>JAPOKK010000110.1 GCA_029977665.1 Pseudomonadota bacterium
AACCATGCACTGCTGCTGCTCGATCGCAAGGGCCGTATCGTCACCAGCAACAACCACGCACAATCCCTGTTCCGCGATCGGCAGCTCGTCGAACGCATGGTGCGCGGGGCCTCGTTGTTGAACGTCGACGATGCACGCAGCATCGACGATCAGCTCGCCGCTTTGCCACACGAGCTGCGTGCCCACGCGCTCGAGACCTACGGCCGTCCCGGCGATTTCGAAGGCGGCATCCTGGTACTCGACGCGGTACGCTCGGTCGGCACGCAGCAAGGACGCGCGCTGCCGCGGGCGGCGAAGACGCAAGAGGGCCACGCGGCGTTTCGCGGCATCATTGGTGCCAGTCCCGGCATCGGCAAGCTCAAGGCACGCGCCGCGCGCATGGCGCGCAGCACGGCGCCGGTGTTGATCCTCGGCGAGACCGGAACCGGCAAGGAACTCGTCGCACGCGCGGTACATGCCGCTTCGCCGCAGGCTGCGGGCCCGTTCGTCGCAATCAACTGTGGTGCGCTCACGCCGGAGCTCGCTGCCAGTCAACTGCTCGGTTACGAGCCGGGCGCGTTCACCGGCGCCGCCCCGCGTGGCGCCGCCGGCAAGTTCGAGCAGGCCGACGGCGGCACGCTGTTTCTCGACGAAGTCGGCGAGCTACCGGCGGACGTGCAGGTCAACCTGCTGCGCGTCCTGCAGGACAACATCGTCGTGCGCGTCGGCGGGCACCGCGAGCGTGCAGTGGACGTGCGCGTGGTCGCGGCGACCAACCGCGACCTCGAGGCCGCCGTCGCGGCCGGCGAATTTCGCGAGGATCTCTATTTCCGCCTGCGCGTGCTTGCGCTCGAGCTGCCGCCGCTGCGTGCGCGCAGCGGCGACGTCGCGCTGCTCGCCGAAGCGGCGATCGCCGCGCTCAACGAACGCTACGGCTTCGGTCCCAAGCGGCTCGCGCCCGACCTCGTCGAGTTCTTCGAACAGCAGCCCTGGCCCGGCAACGTGCGCCAGCTGCACGCGGTGGTCGAGAGCATGTACGTGATGGCCGAAGGCGACCGCCTGAGCCTTGCGGATCTGCCCGACGAGTTCCTCGCCGACGATGGCGTCAGCGCCCCGCGAGCGCCCGCGCCGCCACCATTGAAGACCATGGCCAATCTCGAGCGCGACGCCATACTCGCGCATCTCGAGGCCTGTGATGGCAACCGCTCGCGGGTCGCCCGCGCGCTCGGCATCAGCCGCAGCACGCTGTATCGCAAGCTCGCCGAGTACGGCATCGGCTGAGCGACGCGCCGCGCGTGTCAGCGGCCGCGACCAGCGTTTGCACTGCCGCGGCGTCCGTACGACGATACGCATCGTTCCCAACCCGGAGCCGTCGTCATGGGCCAGGCCCAGGATCCCAATCTGTGGCGCCAGCGCAGCCCAGGCAGCGCCGGCTGGCCGCGCTCGCCGCGGGCCGATGCAGCCAACAAGTTCTTCATCGTCTCCGCCGACTGCCACGCGCAGGAACCCGCTGATTTCCTCGCTGCGCGCATGCCGGCGGCATACCGTGAGCGCTTGCCCGGCATCGTGCTCGGCGGCGACGGTACGAAGTACCAGAAGACCGAGGGTTTCCGGCCGATCCGTCTCAACGCGCTGAAGTTCGAGGGCGAGGATCGCGAACGCGCCGAAGCCGGCTATACGCCCGAGGCGCGCCTCGCGGCGCTGGAGCGCGACGGCATCGACTGCGAGATCATCTTCCCCAACAAGGGACTCACCGTGTGGGCGACGCCGGACCTCTTGTTCAGCCAGGCCATGTGCCGGGCCTGGAACGATTGGGCCTGGGAGACCTTCGGGCCCTACAACGACCGGCTCGCGCCCATGGCCTGCATCGCGGCCGGTGACGTGGCCGGCAGCGTACGCGAGATAGAACGCGCCGCGCGGCGCGGCTTTCGCGGTCTCGCGCTACCCTGCAAGCCGGTATGGGGCGCGCCGGACCATGAGCACCCCAATTACAACCTGCCCGAGTTCGATCCACTGTGGGCAGCAGCCCAGGACGCCGATCTGCCGCTGACGTTCCACGTGTCGACCGGTCGCGATCCGCGTACCGCGCGTGGCAACGGTGGCGCGGTAATCAACTATGCCGTGCATTCGCTCGCGCCGACCATGGAACCGCTCGTCAACCTCTGCGCGTCGGGCGTGATCGAGCGTTTCCCGCGCCTGCGCTTCGGCTCCATCGAGGCCGGGATCGGCTGGGTGCCGTGGATGCTGACGGCGATGGACGAGGCCTATCGCAAGCACCACATGTGGGTGCGGCCCAAGCTCGAGCGCCTGCCGAGCGAGTATTTCCGCAGCAACGGGTTCGCGAGTTTCGGCGAGGATCCGCCCGGGCTCGATCTCATGCGAGAGTACGGTCTCGGCGCGAATTTCCTCTGGGCCAACGATTTTCCCCACCATGAAGGCACCTGGCCGCATTCGGCGGCGGCCATCGAGCGCACCATGGGACAGCTAGCCGATAGCGAGCGCGCCGCCGTGCTCGGACTCAATGCCGCGCGCATCTTCAAATTCGAGGTTCCGGCCCGCTACCGTGACTTCGCCGACGCCGCCGAGGTGGCCTCCCACGCATGACCCCACGTTCCCTGCGCGGCCGCGCCGCGATTGTCGGTATCGGTGAGACCGACTACTACAAGCGCGGCCAGGCGCCGCACGCCGAGTTCAAGCTCGCGCTCGAGGCCATCGTCAATGCCTGTGCCGACGCCGGCATCCATCCGCGCGATATCGACGGCTTCGCGTCCTACAGCAACGACCGCTCCGATCCCTCGCGCATCGCCGCCGCACTCGGCTGCAAGGAACTGCGTTTCGCCAACATGCAGTGGGGCGGCGGTGGCGGTGGCGGCTCAGCGGCGATCGGCAACGCCGCCGCCGCGATCATGAGCGGCATGGCCGAGTGCGTGGTCGTCTTTCGCGCGCTCGCGCAGGGCCAGCACGGGCGCTACGGGCAGGGTACGGCCGTGCCGGACGTCGACGGCCATGCCGCGCATACCGTGCCCTACGGCCTGCTCTCGCCCGCGCACATGTTCGTCATGAAGTACCGGCGTTTCATGCACGAGCACGGCGTGCGCCAGGAGGCGCTGCGCGCGATCGCGATGGCGAGCTACGCCCACGCGCAGGAGAATCCGCGCGCGGTCATGCACGGCCGTCCGCTCGACGAGAAGACCTACGACGATTCACGCTGGATCGTCGAACCCTGGCATCTGTATGACTGCTGCCTGGAGAACGACGGCGCCGCCGCGATGGTGCTGGTCGCGGGCGAGCGTGCGCGGGATTTTCCCCACCCGGCATGTTACCTCTTGGCCGCGGTCGCCGGCAGCCAATACCGTGCGGGCGCGCCGGTGCACAACACGCCCGATTACGCGACCGCGAGCTTCAAGACCCTCGCTCCGCGCTTGTACGCGATGGCACGCATGGGGCCGGCCGATATCGACGTGCTGCAGAGCTACGAGAACTTCACCGGCGGTGTGCTCATGAGCATCGTCGAGCACGGCTTCTGTTCAGCGGCGGAGGTCAACGATTTCTTCGTGCTCGACAACCTGCTCGCGCCGGACGGACAACTTCCCTTGAACACCAGCGGCGGCAACCTCGCCGAGTGCTACATGCACGGTCTCGGACTCAACCTGGAAGCGGTGCGGCAGATCCGGCGAACTTCCACCGCGCAGGTGCCGCGTGCCGAGGTGTCGATGGTCATCTCCGGCCCCATGGTCACACCGGTGTCGAGCTGCATCTTCGGCAGCGAGGCGACGCTATGACGAGTCCCTACCTGCGGCCGGGACTGCCGGCTCCGCTGCCGAGCGACCTCGATCGACCCTACTGGGAAGGCCTGCGCGACGAACGCCTGCTGATTCAGCGCTGCAAGCGTTGTGCGCGCTTCCAGTGGGGACCGGAATGGATCTGTCACCGCTGCCTGAACGTCGACCTCGGATGGACGGAAGTGGAGCCGCGCGGGTTCATCTACTCGCACCAACGCGTGTGGCACCCGGTCCACCCGGCCCTCCGCGAGCAGGGGCCCTACGTCATCGTGCTGGTGACCATCGCGCACGCCGACGAGGTGCGCGTCGTCGGCAACCTGCTCGGGGACCCGTTGCAGGATCTCGTCATCGGCGCCGAAGTGCAGGGCGTGTTCGAGCACCACGCCGACGCCGATCCGGCCTATACGCTGCTGCAGTGGCGCTACGCAAGGTAGCGGCGCGCCGTCGCCCGGGACCCGTTCACGACGCCGTCGCACACGCTGGCCCATACGCGCGAGCCGCGCAACGCGACTTGGATTACAACTCCGCGATGATCTGATCGATGGCGGCGCTCACCGCGTCCGCGCTGCGTTCCATGTCCGCGAGGTGTCGCACGACGGCTTCGCGATCGCCGGCGCGGGCCGCGTCGAGTGCGGCCCGTCCGCTCCGGTGCACCAGCTGGTGGGGCTCGTCGAGCGCGCGGAACCCGGCACGCTCCGCGTAACGCGCCGCGCCTTCGCCCTCGAAGTACCAGCGTCCCAGGCGGCACTCGGTATGCGTACTGACGGATTCGCCATGGGCTTCGTCGCGTAGCAGGGCGTAGAGATCCGCTTTCCACACCGCGTGGTCCATCTTCACCGTGTGCAGGAAGGCGGCAGCGGCCGAGCGGTCGACGATACGCTGCATCTGGCGCGACTTCGCGAGCACGTCGCGTACCACCTGCCCGATCTGCTCGGAGGAGACGGCGACGTCCTCGGCGCTGGCCACCGTGTGTCCGGACATGGCACTGATACCGTCCGTCTGTTCCAGAACCTTGCTGACCAGTGCGTGGATGTCACCGCTGGCCTCGCTGGCCTTGCTCGCCAGGGTCCGCACCTCGTCGGCAACGACCGCGAAGCCGCGCCCGGCCTCGCCGGCGCGCGCGGCCTCGATGGCCGCATTCAGGGCCAGCAGGTTGGTCTGATCGGAGATTTCCTGAATCGTCGAGACCAGACGCGTGATGCCCTTGGCCGTGTCGCCCAGCAGCCCCACCGAGGACTGACTCTCCTGGGCATGTTCGTTGATGTTCTGCGCACGCTCGGCGAGCCGGCCGACCGCCTCGGCGGCCTGCTGGAACAGCGCGTCGGCGGCGCGCAGGCCGCTGTTCTCCTCTTCGAGTTCGCCGGCAGCGCCGGCGAGTCCGTTACGAATGCCATCGAGCATGTCACGGCCACGCAGCTGCAGGCCGAGTTGTTCGCGCAGCAGGTCGCGTTCGCCTTCGCATGCGGCCAGCGCGGCGCTGAGGCGCCCGATCTCGGCGTCCTTGCGGGCCAGGGCGCCGGCATGCTCGTCGTGGCTTCGGGCCAGGGTCTGCGCGAGCTCGGCCGCGCGTTGCTTGTCGCGTCTGATATTGAACAAAGTGCGTTATCCGTGGTGTGGTTGCGAGGCGTCACGCCGGGCGCGCGTTCTGCGCACAGCGCGTTCACTCGCAGGTAGCGGCCATCCGCGCGAAGAATTGAGGCGCCGCCCCCACTCGCCCGGCGTGCCGCGTGCCGGCTACCAGGCCGCTTCGAGCAGCGGCAGTACGGCCGCGGCGCTGTCCAGCGGTCGCGGATTCGTCTTCACCCACAGATCGAGCAGCGATTCTTCGGCGATTGTCGGCAGCAGCGATTTCGGTCCCTCGGCATCGCGCAGCCGGGCGGGCAGGGCGAGACTCGCGACGAGCGCCGCGACCTGCTCGGCGAGCGGGGTCGCGGTATCGCCCATGGCGGCGGCGAGCGCCGCCTGGCGTGCGCCGTTGACCGCATGGTTGTAACGCAGCACGTGCGGCAGCATCACGCAGGATGTCTCGCCGTGCGGCATGCCCGCCGTGCCGCCGAGGACGTGACCGATACCATGGCTGGCCCCGAGGTCGACGCCCGCGGCGACGCCCTGTACCGACAGCCACGCGCCGACCTGGCAATCGAGGCGCGCGGCGAGATCGTCTGGCGCGGCCGCGACGCGGGCGAGGGCGCGCGGTAGCAGCGACAGGGCATGCAGCGCGAGCGCTTCGGCCATCGGCGTGACGTTGATTGAACAGTAGGTCTCGACGGCGTGGTCGACGGCGCGGATGCCGGTGCCGAACCACAGGCGCGGCGGGGTCGCTGTCGTCATCGCCGCATCCAGCACGACCACGGGTGGCGCCATGCCGGGCTGGTAGAGGACTTCCTTGCGCGGCACGCGTTCGTCGGTGACACCGGCAAACGCGGTGAATTCGCCGGCCGAGAGGGTGGTCGGAACGGCAATCCAGGGCAGTGTCGGCGCGCGCATCTCGCGCCCGGGGGCGAGCGCGTCGATGTCCTGTTCGCGTTCGATATCGTTGGCCAGGCACAAAGTCGCTGCCTTCACGGCGTCGCACACCGAGCCGCCGCCGAGCGCGACGACGAGGTCGGCATCGTGCGCGCGCAGCGCCGCGGCGAGGCGGATGACGTCGCTGCGCGGCGAGTGAGCGGCGATGCCGGTGAGTTCGCCGACCAGGGCCGTCCCCAGCGCGGCACGCACGCCGTCGCCGAGACGGCCGGGCGCGGCGAGGCTGGTATTGGTGACGAAGACCACGCGCCTCGCGCCACGGCTCTCGAGTTCCGCGCCGAGCGCCGTGGCGACCGGCTGACCGTAGACCACCTGCTGGGCCGGTGGCGGCGTATAGCGTCCCTGGTTCATGTGTCCCGAGCTCCCCTGAATGTCCGCGACGGCCAGGCGCCGCGGCAGCGATGTCCGCGTGCGCCGCGCCCGTGCCGCGTGCGGGTTCAGCGCGCCGGCGCGCTTGCGCCGGGCGCGATCACGCCCATCTCGCGCAGCAACGGCATCACTTCGCGCGCGAAACGCAGCGTGTCGGCATGATACGCCTGAAACACCATCAGCACGGCATCGATGCCGCCGGCGTGCAGCGCGGCCAGCTTCTCGGCGACGTCGCGCGCCGTGCCCGTGACGTGCACCGCACCGGCGCCTACCGTGAGCATGTCGAGTGTGAAACTGTCGAACGAGCCGCTGCCGAGATTCAGGCCGTCGAGCCAGTTCTGCGCGGCGACCGTGTCCTTGTGCGCGACGATGCGTGCGATCTCCGCCTCGGCCTCGTCGGCGGAATCTCGCCACAGCACGAACGGAAAGGCCGCGCTGCGCACTTGACGCCCGCACGCCGCGGCACGGGCGCGGATGTCGGCGACGATGGGTGCGGCGGCGTCGATCGAGGGCGTCGAGATGAACGCCCAGTCGCATAGTTGCGCGGTCATCGCCTTGGCGTCCTCGGAGGTGCCGGCGTTGGCGATCGGCGGCGGCCGCGGCGGTTGCGGCAGCGACACGCCGTTCTCGACCCGGTACCACGGCGAGACGTGGTCGAACGTGCCGGGTGGCGCGGTCCACAGCCCGCGCAGGATCTCGATGAACGCGGCCGTGCGCTGGTAGCGTTCGGCGTGGGGCAGAAGCTCCATGCCCATCATCGCGAACTCTTCGGCGCTCCAGCCGCTGACCAGGTTGATGCCCCAGCGGCCGCCGCTCAGGTGATCGAGCGTCGCGCCCATCTTGGCCACCACGACCGGGTGGAACAGGGGCACGTGAACCGTCGAGAAAATGCGGATGCGCGTGGTCTGCGCGAGCAGCGCCGAGGCCCAGGTCAGGGTCTCGAGCGAGGTGCCGAGATAGTCGGTCTCGCCACCGAAGCCGCGCCAGCGGCTGACCGGAAACAGCAGGTCGAAGCCGACCGCCTCGGCCGCCTGTGCGATCTGGCGATTGGTCTCGAACGGCCATTCGTCGGCGACGACGCGATAGGTCGAGATCGACGACATGTTCGAACAGTTCGGCATGAACAAGCCGAGTTCGAGTGCCTGCCGGGCTGAGTGCACTACAATTCCTCCCCTGTGCGTGACGGCGACGTCCCCGTGGACGCCGACGCGCCCCGTGATCCTCGCAGGAGAAGCCGTATCGTCAAGCCCCGGGATGTGACCGCCAGGCGCATGCTGCTGCTGGCAGGTGCATGGCTCGTTGCGCCGGCTGCCGCCGAACCGACTGCCGGTGAACTCGCCGCGAGCTGCCGCGAGGCGTTCGCCGGTGGCTTGCGCGGCGTCAGCGCCGCGGCCTGTGCGTGGTACCTCGAACCGTGCGGCGCGTGCACGGTCAGCGAGGCGCCGGTGCAGGACTGCGCGCCGGCCGACCTCGACACGCGTGCGCGGGCGGACCTCCTGTTCGAATACCTCCCGGCGCTCCCTGCCGCCTCCGCCGAGCCGGCCGGCCCCGTGGTCGCGGCTTTGCTCGCGGCTCGCTACCCGTGCGCTCCGGGGGAGGAACCACGATGAGCGTGATCGAGCAGTTCTGGGCCGACGCCGTCGGGCTCGTCTGGGGCCTGCCGCTGGTCGCGGCGCTCGGTCTCGCCGGGCTCTATTTCACGCTGGTCAGCCGCTTCGCGCCGCTGCGTCACGCCGGCCACGCGTTCGCCCTGCTCGGCGGGCGCTACGACCGCGGTGCGGCGCCCGGCGAGATCAGTCATTTCCGGGCACTGTCCGCCGCACTGTCCGGCACCATCGGCATGGGCAACATCGCCGGCGTCGCCATCGCCATCGCGACCGGCGGTTCGGGCGCAGTGTTCTGGATGTGGATCGCCGGCGCGTTCGGTATGGCGACGAAGTTCTTCACCTGCACCCTCTCGTGCATGTATCGCAAGCCGGACAGCGCGGGCGTGATGCAGGGCGGACCGATGTATTACATCGAGGTCGGGCTGGGGCCGCGCTTCAAACCGCTTGCGATGCTGTTCGCCGCCTGCGGCATGATCGGCTGCCTGGGTGTCTTCCAGTCCAACCAGCTCGCCAGCCTGGCCAGCGCGCAATGGTCGTTGCCGACCTGGCTGACCGGCCTCGCCGCGATGCTCGCGGTGGGCTACGTGGTGCTCGGCGGCACGCTGCGCGTCGGGCGCGTTGCCGGCCTGCTGGTGCCCCTGATGTGCCTGGCGTATCTCGGCGGTGCGCTGCTCGTCGTCATCGACCACGCGGAACGCGTGCCGCGTGTGCTCGACGCGATCATCCGCGGGGCCTTCACGCCCGAGGCCGGTCTCGGCGGTGCCGCCGGGCTGACGTTCAAGGAAGTGCTGGTCAACGGCGTGCGCCGCGCGGTGTTCTCGAACGAGGCGGGCATCGGCACCGAGGCGATGGCGCACGGCGCGGCGCGCACCGCGGAGCCGGTGCGCGAAGGGCTGGTCGCGATGCTCGGGCCGTTCATCGACACGCACCTCGTGTGCACGTTGACCGCCCTGGTGCTGTTGACCGCGGGCGTCACCGACGGCACCCCGGGCGTGGTCATGACCGCGGCGGCATTCGAGTCGAGCATGCCCGGCATGGGGGGCGACTTCCTCGCGATCATCTTCGCTGCTTTCGCGCTCACGACGATGATCACCTACGCCTATTACAGCCTCAAGTGCGCGCGCTACCTGCTCGGCGAGCGAATAGGCGGGCGTTTCGTGTGGATTTACCTCGCGAGCATCCCGCTCGCCGCGGTGTCGAGCCCGGCGATGACCGTCAACATGATCGATACCGCCTATGCCCTCATGGTGGTGCCGAACCTGCTCGCGACGGTGCTGCTCGCGCCGCGCGTGCTGGGCGCGATGCGCGATTACTTCGCACGCCTGGAAGCGGGAGACTTCGCCGCCGACTGAAACCTGCCCGAGGACCGGAGGGAGCCGATTTCGTTAAGATGGAATGCGATGGAACCGCTAACGTAGGATGAGTCGGAGAACCCCCATGGCACTTCATGCTGGCCCCGGTGTCATCGGCGCGGCCGGTGCGCGCGGCCCGATCGGACGTTCCTGGCCGTTGCGCGTGACGCTGTGCTACGTGCTGGTGGGCGGTCTGTGGATCGTTGCTTCGGATTCTCTCGCCAACTGGCTGTTCGGCGATCTCACGACGCTGGCGATGGCACAGACGATCAAGGGGCTGACCTACATCGCGCTCAGCGGGGCACTGGTCTACTGGCTGGCCCGCGAGGCGCTGAAGAGCGTCGCCAGCGCGTTCGAGCGCCGCGAGCTGATGGCGCTGCGCGAACTCCACGAGCGCGTGCTCGACGCGGTCGGCGAAGCGGTGATCGCGCTCGACCCCGGTGACGGCCGCATCGTCAGCGTGAATCGCGCCACCGAGCAGCTGTTCGACTACGCGCCGCATGAGCTCCTCGGTGACACCGTCGACAAGCTCTTCGGTGGCGCGGCGGAACAGGCCGCGTTCGACCGCGCGCGGCATGGCGCCATCGCAGACGGTGACAGCGTGACCCTGCGCGCCGTATTGCGCCGGCGCGACGGTGCCGCGGTGACCGCGGATGTCATCATCACGCGCGCGACGCGTGCCGATCCGACCCGCGCAGCGCTCGACATCGTCGTCGTGCGTGACATCTCGCGCGAGGTCGCGGCCCTCGAACGGGTCAGCGACGACGAGCGGCGTTTTCGTCACCTGTTCGAGCACAACCCGGTGCCGATGTGGATCTACCGGCGCGAGGACCTCGCTTTTCTCGCGATCAACGATGCCGCGATCGCCGACTACGGGTACTCGCGCGACGAATTTCTCGGCATGACCATCGCGGACATCCGACCGCGCGAGGACGTGCCACTGGTCCGGGCGGAGGTGTCGCGTCTGAACGACGGCCTGCGCAAACCGGAGATCTGGCGCCACCGTACGCGCGATGGCACGCTCAAGCACGTGCGTATCAGCAGTCACGGTACCGAGATGGACGGGCAGCCGGCACGTGTCGTTGCCGCCTGGGACGTCACCGAGCAGGTGCGCTCCGAGGCGGCGTTGCGCGAGAGCGAGCAGCGCTTCCGGCATCTTACGCAGACGACGCTGGACGCGGCCTGGGACTGGGATTGCACCACCGACGCACTGTGGTGGAGCGAAGGTCTGCACACGGTCTTCGGTTACGACACTACCGACGTCGCCAGCATGCTGGCCTTGTGGCGCGATTGCGTGCACCCCGACGACAGTCCCGGCGTGGTCGCGTCGTTCACGACACTGCTCGCGAGCGAGCGCAACGACTGGGAGCAGCGCTGCCGCCTGCGCCGCAAGGACGGCAGCGATGTGCTGGTGGTCGCGCGCGGTTTCGTCACGCGCGATGGCGAAGGGCGTGCGCTGCGCGTCGTCGGCGGCATCAACGACGTGACCCAGGAAACCCGTCTCGCCGAACGCCTGCACCAGGCCGAGCGCATGGAGGCGGTGGGCCGGCTGACCGGCGGGGTCGCGCACGATTTCAACAATCTGCTCACGGTGATCCTGGCCAATGCGCGGCTGCTCGCGCGCCGCGCCGGCGAGCCCGCGCGGGTGGTCGCGGCAAGCGAGATGATCGCCGCCGCGGCGAAACGTGGCGCGGATCTCACAGGCAAGCTGCTCGCGTTCGCGCGGCGCCAACCGCTCGACCCGCAGAACGTCGACGTCAGCGCCCTGCTCGGCGAGATGCAGTTCCTGCTGCGGGGATCGCTGGGCGAGAATTTTCCCATCGTGCTGGCCTGCGAGGACGGATTGTGGCCCGCGTTGGTCGATCCGGGGCAGCTCGAGGCCAGCGTGTTGAACCTGTGTTTCAACGCACGCGACGCGATGCACGACGGTGGCGCGATCCGTATCACCGCCGCCAACCGTGTCGTCGCGGCCAGCGCCAGCGTCGGCGTCGGCGAAGGCGATCTCGCGCCGGGCGACTACGTCGAGATCGTCGTCAGCGACGCCGGTGAGGGCATCCCGCCGCGGGAACTCGAACACGTGTTCGAACCGTTCTTCAGCACCAAGACATCAACCAAGGGCACCGGACTCGGGCTGGCCAGCGTGTACGGCTTCGCGCGACAGTCCGGCGGCGACGTTGCGATCGCCTCCACGGTGGGGCAGGGTACGACGGTGCGCCTGTGGCTGCCGCGCGCCGGTGCGGCGACGGCGGCGCGCGAGCGCGAACTGCCGCCGTCATTGCTCGCCGACGGTCGCGAGCGACGCACCGTGCTCGTCGTCGAGGACGATGCCCTGGTACGAGAGTGCGCCGTCGAGCAGCTGGGCTATCTTGGTTATCGCGTGCTCGAAGCGGGTGACGGCCCGCAGGCGCTGGGCGTGCTGTCCGCGCACGATGACATCGACCTGCTGTTCACCGATATCATCATGCCGGGCGGGATGAACGGGCGTGAGCTCGCCGCCGAAGCGCTGCGCGTACGTCCGGAGTTGCGTGTGCTCTACGCGTCCGGCTACAGCGAGAGCATCATGACCGGCAGTACGGAGGGAGCAATGCTCCTGAGTAAGCCCTACGAGCTCGATGCGCTGGCCGCACGTGTGCGCGAGGCGCTCGACAAGCCGGCCGCGAGAGAAGATCCGTCGAGGGAGCCTCGGAGTAAGCCATGACCCGGCATCTCGCTACCGCGTTGCCCGAGTTCGGTGTTGCACGTCTTCGCAATGGCAGGCTGTCGTTTGCGATTCGCGCGTCGAACGCGAACGGTGCGCACACCCGCTGGTCCGACCAGACCGACACGGAGGTTTCCTGAGTCGTGAACGACGCAAGGGTTCTCATTCTCGACGACGACGAAATGGTCGCCACGGCGTTGCACGCCATGTCCCAGGGCGTCGGCGCGCAGGCCCGTGCGACCACCGAGCCGGAGAGCTTTTTCGCGACGCTCGAATCCTGGCAGCCTACCCACATCCTGCTCGACCTGAACATGCCGAATCTCGACGGCATGCAGGTCATGGCCGAGCTCGCCAGCCGCGAGATCGAGGCCGGCATCATCGTCGTCAGCGGGGTCGGCCGACGCGTCATCGATGCCGCGGCGCGGACCGCGGCAGCGCGCGGCCTGCGCGTCATCGGCGTACTCGACAAGCCGTTCCTGCTCGAAGACTTCGAACACCTGCTGGAAAGCGATGCGGCGCTCAGCGTGCCGCTCGCGCCCGCAGTCGGTACCCGGCGGGCGGCGGCGGTCACGCTTACCGGTGCCCAGATCGGGCGCGCGCTCGAACGCGAGGAACTGTTCCTCGCCGTCCAGCCAAAGGTCGAATGCCGCACGCGCACGCTGGCCGGATTCGAGGCCCTGGTGCGCTGGCAGCACCCCGACCATGGCGTGGTCATGCCGGACCGTTTCATCCCGCTGGCCGAGGAAAGCGGCTTGATCGATGCGCTGACCATGCGCGTGGTCGACCTCGGGCTGGGCTGGCTGGCAGGCTGGCACGACGCCGACGGTATCGACGCGAACGTGTCGCGTGCGGCGAACCAGCTCACGCTGTCGATCAACGTCTCGGCGCGTTCCCTGGGCAACGCCGGGCTGGTCGAAGAGATCGAGGCGCGCTGCGCGGCGCACGGCATCGCACCCGCACGCGTCATCCTCGAACTCACCGAGACGGCGACGATGGCCGACCCGGTGGCCTCGCTCGACCTGCTGACCCGGCTGCGAGCGAAGGGTTTCCTGCTTGCCAT
>JAPOKK010000388.1 GCA_029977665.1 Pseudomonadota bacterium
ATTGTTTGATTTATTTTCACTCTTAGAAAATTTCCTGCCTGATTTTTGAGTTCGGGCCCGATCGCGGCAATAATTCCCGCATCGTTCACGCAGGAGCGCGGCGGCGCGCCGCCCCCGAACCATGAATTCCACGCCTCCCCCCGGTTCCTCGACGGCAGCGACGGGTGCCACCGACGCGGCCGCGACGACCGTCGGCGCGACCGAAACGGCCGAGTTCGACGGTGCCGAAGTCCGCAGCCTGCGCAAGGCGCGCCAGCTGTCGCTGGCCGAGTTGGCCCGCCTGAGCGGACTCTCCGTCGGCTATCTCAGCCAGGGCGAACGCAACCGCTCGACGCCGTCGGTGAAGGCGCTGACGGCCATCGCCCGCGCCCTCGGCGTGACGGTCGGCTGGTTCTTCAGCGGCGGCGCCGCCGGTCCCCGCGAGGAGAAGGGTTTCGTGGTGCGCCGCGACAACCGGCGCCGCATCATCTTTCGCGACGGCTTCGTCGATTACCTCCTGTCGCCCGGCCTCGACGGCGCGATCGAGCTGCTGATCAGCCATTTCAAGCCCGGTGCGACGACCGGCGAGCCCTACACCCACCGCGGTGAGGAAGCCGGCCTCGTGCTCAAGGGACGCCTCGAGGTCACCGTCGGCGAGCGCTGCTTCGTGCTCGAAGAGGGCGACAGCTTCGAGTTCGCCTCGAGCGAGCCGCACGGTTACCGCAACCTCGACGACGGCGAGACTGTCGTCATCTACGCCATCACGCCCCCCTCCTACTGACCCGCGCCCCCCGCATCGCGGCGGCGGGCGGCTTTGCCTTGCCAATCAGGCACCTGCGGCCGCTGCGCCGCGGCCGGACGCAGCCATGCGCGCGGGTATGTCCTTGCGGGGCCGCGACGGGGGGTCGACAATGCAATTAAGACCACCCGGAAACGGGGAGAAGCATGATGGAAGAGCGCACGATACGGCATGTCATCGACGGCCAGCAGGTATTGACCACGCAAGTCGGGACCAGTGTCAGGAAAGCGGCACAGACCATGAAGGCCGCGGGCGCGGGCGCGATCCTCGTGCTCGACGGCGTCAACCTCGTCGGTATTTTCACCGAGCGCGACGCGCTCTACCGCGTGCTGGCCGACGGCCTCGATCCGAACGCGATCACGGTCGGCGACGTCATGACCCGCGAACCCACCACCGTGCATCCCGACAGCCTGTTCAGCAGCGCGCTCGAGATCATGCATGTAGGCCAGTTTCGGCACGTGCCCGTGGTCGACCAGGGGCGGCCGATCGGCATGGTCTCCTCGCGCGACGCGATGGGCGCCGAGCTCGAACAGTTCATGTATGCCGTGATCGTCGACGAGCAGACCCGCGACATTCTTGCCTGAGCCACGCGGCCGCGCACCGTCCTCCGCCGGCGGCCGCTGCGCCGGGGGTTCGTGTCGCGCAGGGCATCGTGTAAATTGACTCCGCCGCGCGCCCGTCACGACGACGGGCCGGCGTTCCGGGGGAGTCCGCATGAAAATCAAACGTCCCACGCTCGACGA
The DNA here is from genome assembly GCA_029977665.1 of Pseudomonadota bacterium. GTDB lineage: Bacteria > Pseudomonadota > Gammaproteobacteria > JACKNG01. The sequence continues at coordinate 1,522 of JAPOKK010000388.1, forward strand.
CATCGAGCTGATCGCGAGCCAGTTCGGCCTCGAGCTGTCGGTCGATGACCTCGCGTCCTTCCAGGGCCTGATGGAAGGTCCCATCGCGTCCTACGAGCGCCTCGAGCAACTCACCGAGCCGAAACCCGCGGTGAAGTACCCGCGCACGCCGGGCTACCGGCCGGAACCGGCGGAGAATCCGCTCGGCGCCTGGTATTACAAGTGTGCCATCAGCGGCGCGCGCAACGGCAAGCTCAAGGGCCGCACCGTCGCGATCAAGGACAACGTCTGCGTTGCCGGTGTGCCGATGATGAACGGCGCCTCGGTCCTCGAAGGTTACGTGCCCGATGTCGATGCGACGGTGGTCACGCGCCTGCTCGACGCCGGAGCCGAGATCGTCGGTAAGGCCGTGTGCGAGAACCTGTGCTTCTCCGGTGGCAGCCATACCAATGACACCGGGCCCGTGCGCAATCCGCACAACCCCGAACATTCCACCGGCGGTTCTTCCGCGGGCAGCGCGGCGCTCGTCGCCAGTGGCGAAGTCGACATGGCGGTCGGCGGCGACCAGGGCGGTTCGATTCGCATGCCGGCGAGCTGGAGCGGCATCTACGGCCTCAAGCCGACGCATGGCCTGGTGCCCTACACCGGCGCCTTCCCCATCGAGATCACGCTCGATCACCTGGGACCCATGACACGCACCGTCGAGGACTGCGCGTTGATGCTCGAGGTCATGGCCGGCCCCGATGGCATGGACCCGCGGCAGCAGGGGCACAAGGCCGAACGCTATACGAAGGCGCTCACCGGCGACGTCTCCGACCTGCGCATCGGCGTCGTCACCGAGGGCTTCGCCTGGGACGGGCAGTCGGAGGCTGACGTCGACGAGGCGGTGCGCGGCGCCGCGCAGTCGTTCAAGGCCTTGCTCGGAGTCGCTGTCGAAGAAGTCTCGATTCCCTTGCATCGCGACGGCATCCACATCTGGAACGGCATCGCGGTCGAAGGCGCCACCGCGCTCATGATCAAGGGCAACGGCATGGGCACGAACTGGAAAGGCTGCTACAACACGAGCCTGCTCGACGTTTTCGCGCGCGGGCGGCTGACCCGCCCGAACGACCTCTCCGAGACGACCAAGCTGGTCATGCTCATGGGCCAGTACATGGAAGACACCTACCACGGTCGTTACTACGCCAAGGCGCAGAACCTCGCGTGGAAACTGCGCAATGCCTACGACGCGGCGCTCGAGCGCTACGACCTGCTGCTGATGCCGACG
>JAPOKK010000209.1 GCA_029977665.1 Pseudomonadota bacterium
AACCTTGTCGAGCTTGGCCTCGTTGAAGACCTCGCCCTTGGCAAAACCGATCTCTTCGAGCCCCTTGACGAGGTCCTCGGTCTTGATGGCCTTGTTGCCTTCGAACGTGAGCTCGGAAATCGTCTCGCGTTCGCTGACGATGACGACCAGGACTTCGCCGTCGCGCTCGAGGCGCACGTCCTTGAAATAGCCGGTCTTGAACAGGGCGCGCACCGCGTCGCGGGTGCGGGCGTCGTCGACGGTATCGCCAACGCTGATGGGAAGGTAATTGAAGACGGCGCCGGGCGAAATACGCTCGAGACCTTCGACCCGGATATCGTCGACGATAAAGGCCTCCGCCGCGTGTACCGCGCCGGCGACCAGCATCTGCAAGACCAGTATCCAGCCTGCGAATAAGGCTCTCAACATAGATATTGTTTTTTGTTTATGGACGTCACCAGCGTTCATAGCATGCGCAGGATGTCGTTGTAGACGGCCAGCCCCATCAGGCCCAACAACACCACCAACCCGATCTGCTGCCCGTACATCTGCACGGATTCCGAGACTGGCCGGCGCGCGACGAATTCTATCAGGTAATACAGCAGGTGTCCGCCATCGAGCAGCGGGATGGGCAGCAGGTTCAATACACCCAGGCTGACGCTGACGAGCGCCAGAAACTCGAGGAATCGCGCGACACCGAGCTTGGCCGACTGGCCGGCAAACTGCGCGATGCTGATGGGACCGCTGAGGTTACGCACCGAGGCCTCGCCCGTGATCATTTTGCCTAGGAAGCGCAGCGTCGTCACGCTCATCGACCAGGTGCGTTCGACCGCACCGCCCAGTGCTTCGAACGCATCGTAGCGCTCGAGCGCCACCGGTACCGGCTCGACGTGCTCGGGCACGCGCACTTCGGCACCGATGCGTCCGATGGTCTCACCGTCGACCTGCTCGGCTGCCGGCGTCAGTTGCAGGCTGATGGTCGTGCCGTCGTTGCGCGCGACCTCGATCGACAGGCTGCGTGCAGGGTGGGCACGCACCACGTCCACCCAGTCGAACCAGGTCGTGAGCGGCTGGCCATCGGCGCTGATCACGCGATCGCCGGCCCGCAGCCCGGCACGCGCGGCGGGCTGTCCCGGCACCACCCGCTCGATGACCGGCGGGATCTGCGGTCGCAGCGGCGTTATGCCCAGCGCCCCGAGGAAATCCCCTTCGCCGATGTCGTCGATGCCGAGACCGCCGAAGTCCAGGTCGGCGTAACGCTCACCGCCATCCGCACCACGCACCCGCAGCGTCAACTGCGAACCGTCGAGAATGGCGTCGAGAGCGCGCCGGAAAACGCCGTCCCAGGTCGCCGTGGCAACGCCGTCGACCGCCAGCACGCGATCCTCGGCGCGCAGCCCGCCGTGCGCGGCAACGGAATCCGGCGCGACCGCCCCGATCAGCGGTTGCGGGCCACTCACACCCAGCACGAGTGTCAGCCAGTAGGCACCGAAGGCAAGCAGGAAGTTGGCCAGCGGGCCCGCGATCACGACCGCGACCCGGGTACTCAGCGGCTGCCGGTTGAACGCGCGCGGCAGGTCTTCGGCCGGCACGTCGCCCTCGCGCTCGTCGAGCATCTTGACATAGCCACCGAGCGGGATCGCGGCAACGACGAACTCGGTCTCGCGGCCCTGGCGGCGCCACAGCGGGCGACCGAAGCCCAGCGAAAAACGCAGGATCTTCACGCCCAGTCGCCGGGCGACCCAGAAATGACCGAACTCGTGCACGGCGACCAGCACGCCGAGTGCAACGATGAAGGACGCGAGCGTCTGCAGCAATTCCATCAAATGGCTCCGGCCGCGATGGCCTCGTCCGCCACGCGGCGGGCAGCGGCATCGTCGGCAAGTATGGTTTCGAGATCATCGGCAGGGCGCGCGCTTACTCGAGACAGCGCACGTTCGACCAGTCGCGGGATGTCGGTGAATCCGATCGTCTCGTCGAGGAACGCCGCCACGGCGACTTCGTTGGCAGCGTTGAGGATCGCCGGCGCCGTGCCGCCCGCGGACATCGCCTCCTTGGCGAGGCGCAAGCAGGGAAAACGCGCGTAGTCGGGCTCTTCGAAATCGAGCTGGCGTACGCGGAACAAGTCGAGCGTGTCGACCCCCGAGGCGCAGCGCTCCGGCCAGGCGAGCGAGTAAGCAATGGGCGTACGCATGTCCGGGTTGCCGAGCTGGGCCAGCACCGAGCCGTCGACATACTGCACCATGGAGTGAATCACGCTCTGCGGATGAATGACGACGTCGACCTGTTCCGGCGCGGTATCGAACAGCCAGCACGCCTCGATCACCTCCAAGCCCTTGTTCATCATGGTCGCCGAATCCACCGAAATCTTGCGTCCCATCACCCAGTTCGGGTGCGCGCAGGCCTGGGCCGGGGTGACCCGTTCGAGCGTCTCCAGTGCCGCGGTACGGAACGGACCGCCCGAGGCAGTCAGCAGAATACGCTCGACGCCGACGCTCTCGAGCCCGCGCCGAAAATCGGCCGGCATGCACTGAAACACCGCGTTGTGCTCGCTGTCGATCGGCAACAGTTCGGCGCCGCTGTCGCGCACGGCGTCCATGAACAGCCGCCCCGACATCACCAGAGATTCCTTGTTCGCCAGCATCACGCGCTTGCCGGCACGGGCCGCGGCCAGGTTGGGCAGCAGTCCGGCGGCACCGACGATCCCGGCCATCACGTAGTCGACCTCGTCGTGGCTCGCGATCATGGCCAGCGCCTCCGCGCCGGCCAGCACTTCCACCTCGAGGCCTGCCTCGCGACAGCGCGCATCGAGGCGCGCCGCCGCGTCCTCTTCGACCATCACCGCGTAGCACGGGTTCCATTGGCGGCACTGCTCGAACAGGCCATCGACGTTGCGGTTGGCGCTGAGCGCGTAGACGCGGTAGCGCGCGCCGTGACGGCCGACCACGTCGAGCGTGTTCACGCCGATGGTGCCGGTCGAGCCGAGGATGGTCAGATTGGCAGTTTTCATAGCTTCAACGAGTAGAGCGCAACAGAATAGATGGGGCCGGCCGCGAGCAGGCTGTCTATGCGGTCGAGCACGCCGCCATGTCCAGGTAACAGCCTACCGCTGTCCTTGACCCCGCGCAGGCGTTTGAGCAGGCTCTCGAGCAGGTCGCCGAAGACCGCGGCGACGAACGTCGCCAGCACCAGCACGAACAGCTGCAGCGGCGGCAGCGCGGCCAGCCAGGCGTTGATGGCAAGGGCGAGCAGCAGGGTACCGGCCAGCGCGCACCACAGCCCCTCCCAGGTCTTGCCCGGGCTGACGCGGCTGATCAGGCGCCGGCGGCCCCAGCGCCGCCCGCCGGCGTAGGCCAGGATGTCGGCGCTCCAGACGATGGCGAACAGCACCAGCACGTGTACCGGATCGCGCAGCAGCAGCCACGCCAGTGCGGCAAACCCCGGCGCCAGCACGACGACGCCGAGCACGAGCAGCACGAGACGTCCGCGCGGCGCCGGCGCGCCGCTGCGCTGGTAGGCGAGCACCCAGGCCACGGCAATGACCCACCAGGCACAGCCGGCGGCCGCCAGCCACAGGAGCTGCGCGGCCGGCGAAGCGCTGCTCGCGGCTAGCGCGACCGGCGTGATGGTGAGGAGTGCGTAGAGCAGCCGCAGGCCGGGCCGGCCCAGCCCGGCGAGCGAACTCCATTCGAGTGCGCCGAGCACGGTGACGCATGCGAACAGGCCCACGGTCATCAGCGGCGGCAAGCTGAGTACGGCGCCGATCACGCCGCCGGCGAGGACCAGGCCGGTGAGCAGGCGTGCGGCCAGCGGCGCCATCAGGCCCCGACGGGTGCAGCGAGGTTGGTGGCGCCACGACCGGCGTGCCTGGGCGGATGCCGGTACACCAGGTTAATCCGCCTCCGAAGCGAGAACGCCGTCGAGTTCGCCCGCGACCTGCTCGCCGGTCATGCCGAAACGCCGCTGGCGTCCGCCGTAGCTGCGCAACGCGCGCTCGAACTCGTCGATGCCGAAATCCGGCCACAGGCACTCGGTGAAGTAGAGTTCACTGTAGGCCAGCTGCCAAAGCAGGTAATTGCTGATGCGCTGCTCACCGCCCGAGCGGATGAAGAGGTCCGGCTCGGGCAGGTCGGCGAGCGCCAGCCGCTCGCCGAGCATCTCGGCGGTGATCTCCTCTGGTCTGATTTCGCCGCGCGCCGCGCACGCGGCGAGATCGCGAGCCGCTTCGGTAATGTCCCAGCGCCCGCCGTAGTTGGCCGCGATGACCAGGTTCAGGTTGCCGTTGTCCCGGGTGCGTTCCTCTGCCTGCGCGATGGCCGCGCGCAGTTTGCGCGAAAATGGCGTGCGATCGCCGATCACGCGCAGCCTCACGCCGGCTTCGTCGAGACGCTCGACCTCTTGCTCGAGCACCAGCAGGAACAGCTCGAACAGCAGCCGCACCTCGGTCGGCGGACGGCGCCAGTTCTCGGAGCTGAACGCGAACAGCGTCAGTGCTTCGATACCGGACTCGGCGCTGTAGCGCACGATGTCGCGCACGTTCTCGACGCCCGCGCGGTGGCCGGCGATACGTGGCAACTGGCGCTTGCGCGCCCAGCGGCCGTTGCCATCCATGATGATGGCGACGTGGCGTGGGATGAGGGATTCCATCGAGAGTCGGACCCGCGCGCTCAGACCTCGAGCATTTCCTTTTCCTTGTCCGCCACGATGTCGTCGATGCGCTTGACCGCCTCGTCGGTGATCTTCTGCGCGGCTTCCTGCGCGCGCCTCTCGTCGTCCTCGGAAATATCCTTGGACTTGACGAGTTCCTTGAACTGCCCGAGCGCGTCACGCCGGATGTTGCGCACCGCCACGCGCGCCTGCTCCGCCTCACCCTTGAGCACCTTGATCAGGTCGCGCCGCCGCTCCTCGGTCAGCGCGGGCAGCGGGATCCGGATGACCGCGCCCGCGGTGTTCGGATTCAACCCCAGGTTGGATTCGTGGATCGCCTTCTCCACCGCCTCGATGGCCGAGCGATCCCACACCGTCAGCGTCAGGGTACGCGCGTCCTCGACGCTCACGTTGGCGGTCTGGTTGAGCGGCGTCGGCGTGCCGTAATAGTTGACCATGACGTGATCTAGCAGGCTCGGATGCGCACGCCCGGTACGCAAGCGGGTCAGATCGCTGCGAAAGGATTCAACACTCTTGCCCATGCGCTCGCGCGCGTCTTCGATGATGTCGTCGATCATGTCCTGTCCTGCACGGTAACTAGGGTGCCGACCTCCTGTCCCAGCGCCGCTGCGAGGAACGCCCCCGGACGCGTCATGTCGACGACGCGCAACGGCATGCGGTTCTCGCGGCACAGCACGATGGCGGTGGCGTCCATCACACCGAGCTTGCGTTCGAGTACGACGTCGTAATCGAGCACGTCGTAACGCGTGGCGGTCTTGTCGAGCGCCGGGTCGGCGGAATAGACGCCGTCGACCTTGGTCGCCTTGATCAACAGATCGGCGTCGACTTCGATTGCACGCAGGCTGGCCGCGGAGTCGGTCGTGAAGAAGGGATTGCCCGTGCCGGCGGCAAATACCACCACGCGGCCCTTCTCGAGGTGCCGCACGGCGCGCCGGCGGATGTAGTCCTCGCACACCTGGTTGATCTTGATCGCCGACATGACGCGCGCGAACAAGCCCTTGCGCTCGAGGGCGTCCTGGATGGCGAGCGCGTTGATGACGGTCGCCAGCATGCCCATCTGGTCGGCGGTGACGCGGTCGATGCCCGCGGCAGCCAGGCCGGCACCACGAAAAATGTTGCCGCCCCCGATCACGACCGCGACTTCGACGCCGCGCTCGCGCAAGCTGCAAATCTCGTCGCTGACGCGGTCGAGTGTTGCCGGGTCGATGCCGTAATCGTCATCCCCCATGAGGGCTTCGCCGCTGAGCTTGATCAGCACGCGTTTGAATCGTGGTGGCGGCGATTCGCTCGTCATGGGGAATGGCTTGTCGTGATGCTGGCGACCGGTTGCGGTGATGCTCAGGCGTGGCCTGCGCCGCGCGCCTGCGCCATCACTTCTTCGGCGAAGTTCTCTTCCTTCTTTTCGATGCCCTCGCCCACCTCGAAACGCACGAAGGCGGCGACGCGCGCGCCGTTCTCCTTGAGCAGCTTGCCGACGCTCTTGTCCGGGTCCTTGACGAAGGGCTGGCCCTCGAGGGTGATCTCGCCGACGAACTTCTTCAGCTTGCCGGTGATCATCTTCTCGACGATCTCGGGCGGCTTGCCGCTCTCGGCGGCCTGCGCCTGGTGGATCTCGCGTTCCTTGTCGAGCAGGTCGGCCGGCACCTCGGACTCGCTCACGCACACCGGGTTGCTCGCCGCGATGTGCATCGCGACGTCGCGCGCGAGGTCGGCGTCACCACCTTCGAGCGCAACGAGAACGCCGATGCGCTTGCCGTGCAGGTAGGATTCGATCGCGCCGAGCGACGCCGGCATGCGCACGAAGCGGCGCACGTCGATGTTCTCGCCGATCTTGGCCACGAGCGCGGCGCGCTGTTGTTCGACGGTCTCGCCGCCGGCAAGCTCGAGACCGCGCAGCGCTTCGACGTCGGCCGGGTCACCGGCCAGCGCCGCGCTGGCCACGGCATCGGCGAAGCGCGCGAAATTGTCGTCGTTGGCGACGAAATCGGTCTCGCTGTTGATCTCCACCATCACCGCGCCGGCGTCGTTGCCGGCAATGACTATGGCACCTTCGGCCGCGATCCGCCCGGCCTTCTTGGCCGCCTTGGCGGCACCGGACTTGCGCAGGTGCTCAATCGCCGCCTCGATGTCGCCGTCGGTCTCGACCAGCGCCTTCTTGCATTCCATCATGCCGGCCCCGGAGCGCTCGCGCAGCTCCTTGACCATGCTGGCTGTAATCGCCATCTCGCTAAAACCTCTGCTATCGAACTGGGTGCATGGATGTCGTCGGTCGTGCCGACTGGCTCACGCGCCGCTGTCGCCGGCGGTCTCGCTGCCGGCAGCGGGCGCGGCGG
>JAPOKK010000330.1 GCA_029977665.1 Pseudomonadota bacterium
CTGCCCGACGCGCGATGGCGCACAGCAACTGCTCGATGCGCGGATAGAAACCTTCCGCGTAGAGCTGCGTCTCCGAGTCCACGGCGCGCTCGAGCTGGCCGCGCCGGTAACGCTGCGCGTTGGCGTAGAACGCGCCGACCCATTCGCACAGCACGCGGAAGATCTCGATCGTCGATAGATTGAGATCGAGAAAGCCCATGTCCTCGATCTTGATCATGCCACGCACCTCGCCCGTATCCGGGTTGAGCAGCGGCCCCGCGATCAGCCCCTGTCCGGCGAGCACGACCTCGTCGTCCGGATCGGCCACGCAGACCACGCGCGCGCGGCCGATGACGTCCTTGTACAGCGGATGGTCGTCGCGGAACAGGCGCTTGTAGCGGTCGCGGCGATGCCAGCCGGATTGGATCGCTGCTTCCAGCTCGCCCGACGAAAGCAGGTAGATCGAGCACTTCTGCGGGTTGATGACGACCTTGACGTTCTCGATCGCACCGGTGAGGACATGCGCCGGTTCCATCGTCTCGACCGCGCGCGCGGCCTTGTACATCGATACCACGGTGCGCAGCTGACCGGCCACGCGCACCTCGAGCTGACTCTTGGTCTCGTTCAGCGATTCGTAGGCCGCGGCGATGGTGCCGGCGCGTTCGCGCGCCTGCTCGACCTGGAGACGCAACTGGTCGCGTTCGCGGATGTGGCGCATGCGCAGCTCGCCGAGCAGCACCGCGGTGACCGCCCACAACAGCGGCAGGCGCGCGAGCATGAACAAGTAAGCGTAGAAATCCTGGCTCAGCGCCTGAGCGGGGATGTATCCGGCGAACAGCGCGAGGCTGCTCACCGCGGCCGCGATCAGTCCCTCGCGCGAACCGTATTGCGTCGCGACGAAGACGACGATGATCCAGAACGGGTGCGGCGACCAATCCCAGTAACCGCTGCCGTCCAGCCACAACAGGTCGACGGCGACGAACAGCGCAACGAAGACCGTGATCTCGGCCAGCGCATTGCCGCGCACGCCGCGGCGCTCCGACACGCCGACAGCAGCCGTCGCCGCCGCGTCACCCGGCGGGACGGCGGCAGCGCTGGCGCTGGTATCGGGTTCATTCATGCGCCGCGCGCGCGCTCAGGGCGTGCGCAGGTGCGAGCCGAGCGTGGCTACCATCTCTTCGACCAGGCGCTGCGCGGCAGCGTTGACACTGTCGCGTGCGAGGTAGCCGCGGCCGGTCGTCGAATGGCTCGCCGCCCACAGGATGTCGCCGCTGGCGGCCGCAACGAGGCGCAGGTTCAGACCCACCACCGGCTCCTCGTGCAGGCCGTGCTGGTAGCCGTACTCGGACACGCTGCCGACGAGTACGGCATCGACCTCGAGGCGACGCCCCAGCTCGGCGGCGGCATAGGTCACGGCGAGGTCGGCGACGTCGATCTCGAGCGCGTTCAGGGCCTGCCGCAGCGCCGTGCCCTCGGTGAGGCGAAACAGGCCGCGGCGATAGAGCTCGGTGCTGACCAGCTCGGCGGCGATCAGACCGGCCTTGGGATAGTTGGTGAGGTTCTCGAGCGGCACCACGGCGACGTCGAGCTTCGCATCGAGCGCGGCAGGCTCGCGCGCGTGGTGTGCCGCGTAACGCGTGTCGGCACAGCCCGCGAGCAGCACGAGCAGGCCGGCCAGAAGGACCGCATGCCAGGCCGGCGTTGCACCGACCGCGCCACAATCGCCCGCGGCTTCTTCCCTGATCACGGCCCGCCTCCTGCGCATTCTCACCCCCAAGCTCGTTTGGCGCGCGCACGCGCGCGCAGATTGTAACGTCAAAGTCACCGCGCGCACGCGTCTCACAGGCGCAGCAGCACGAAACCGCCGAAGCTGTTCAAGGTGTTCGCGCCGCCTCGCGCCGCGGTGATGCTCTGGTAGAAGCGCAAACCCACCTCGAGATCCGGCAACGGCGCGTAGACGAGCTCGGCGCCGAGATTGCGCCCCTCGCCGTTGAGGCGGTCCCAGGTATAGCCGCCGCGCGCGCCGACGCGGATGTAGTCGGTGAGCTGCTCGTTCCAGACCAGGTGCAATTGATGGATTTCGCGATTGGTGAACGCGACCGGCTGGTAGCGCGTGCCGTCAGCGGTCCGCCCCTCGCGCACGTCTCCGTAGTACTCGGTGTCGAAGTAGTACTCGAGGTCGACGCTGGGCTCGTCACCGACGAGGCGGTAGCTCGCAGCGAGCTGTGCGCCGAGGGCATCGGCTATGCGCGGCGCGCCGTCCAAGCCGTAGCGGCTGGCGTGCGCGGCGACTTCGGCGTTGAAGCGTCCCGGCGTGCGCAGTCGATGCTGCACACGCGCGCGGTGGCGATAACCACCGTGGGCAATGCCCTCGACGAAATCCCAGTAGGGACGCCACAGGTCGAGCTGCAGCCGCGTCTCGCCGGGATTCCAGCCGAGACGATAACCGAAGGTGACCCCGGGGCCGGCATCGGCACCGTGCACCTCGACGTGCATGTCGCCCGGGCCGGGCCCCGCGTGCTCGACGTAGACGCTGCCGAGCGCGCGGCGGCCGTCGAAACGTTCGACCGCGCCGCGCGGATGCTGCACGGTGGGATCGTCGACATCGCGGTACTCGAGGCGCAGCCCGGCCACGGTACGCGTATCGACGTGCACGCGGTTCTCGAGTACCCAGATCAGCTGGCGGTCCTCGTCTTCGACATCCGACAACTCGAAACTCGCGCGTACGCGCGAGCCGTGCTCGCTCAGCAGCGCCGCCTTGCCGCTGATCAGGTAAGCCGCGTCGTTGTCGAGCGCGAGCGCGCGATCATAGAGCGCAAGCGCGTCGCGCCAGCGACCGAGTTCGCGTTCCTGCTCGATCAGCTCGACGATGGTCGGCACGTCGTCCTCATGCTGTTCGATCATCGCGCGCAGGGCCGCGCGTGCGCCGGTATGGTCGCCGCCACGCCCGCGCAAGGCCGCGCCCAGCCGATCGAGGCGGCGTGCCGAGCCGTCATCGTCTGCCGCCGCTTCACGGTCGGCAGCCATCTGCGGGACCGGCGCGGGCACGAGGCGAATCTCGTGGGTGTCGTCGTGGTCGGCGAGTTCGACGACGATGTCGGCCGCAGGTTCGAGATAGAAGCTGTCGTAGCCGTAACGCAGATCGTGGATCCACGCGGCATGCTGGCGCGCCAGCGCACTCATCGCCGCGGCATCGATGGCGCTTTCGTAGTGCACCGCGACGCCGCGGCCGTCGCGCGCGAGCGTGGTGCCCGCGCGCGGCAGGCTCAGCACGAGTGTGCTGCCTTCGCGGCTTGCGCTCAGCGTGCCTGCGCCAACTGCCTTGCCCAGACTCGGCGCCGCCGCAGGCGCGGCCGGCGCCGCGTTCGCGCCCGCGCCGAGCAGCAGCAGGGCGGCCAGTGACAACAGCGCCGCGGCGCACACCCGCAGCCTCACAAGGTCACCTCGCGTGTGCCGATGACCTCGCGCGCACGTCCCAGGCGACGATTCTCGAGCAGCATCGTAACGTAGTCGGCGCGCAGGTGGCCGGCACCCGGGCGCTCGGCCAGCAGGGCTTCGAACTCGGCGCGCGCGGCGCTCTCGTGGCCGAGGCGGTAATGCGCCTGGGCACGTACCGCGCGCAGACGGAAGGCCGGCATCGGCATGTCATCGACCAGCGCCAGCACGCGCTGGTAATGCGGCGCGGCGCGATTGCCGAAACCGCGCTCGCTCAAGATTTCGGCGTAGAAGAAGTGTGCCTCGACGTCGTCGTCGATCCGCGCCAGGTAGGTTTTCAGATGACGTTCTGCCTGGCCGCGATGGCCGGCATCGAAAGCCGCAAGGCCCAGCGCGCGCAACGCCGTGGTGTCGTGCGGCCGCAGCGCCACGAGCGCTTCCCAGGCACGGCGCGCGATTGCATCGAGCGCATGCGCCTCGGCCGTGCGTGCTGCCCAGCGCATCATCGCCGGCCCCGGATCGCCGGCGATCAATACTTCGAGCAGCGCACCGGCGGCGGCCTTGTCACCGGCGGCGAGCA
>JAPOKK010000302.1 GCA_029977665.1 Pseudomonadota bacterium
ACCTGCCACGCGAGCTCCGGCGACCGGCGCGGTGCGTGCGAGCCCGCGCGCGCGACGTCTCGCCGGCCAGCGCGGCATCGACCTCGCGACCCTGCGCGGCAGCGGCCCCGGCGGCGCGGTGATCGCGGCCGACATTGCCGCAGGCGAGGCGGTGCAGCGTACCGCGCGGCGCGGTTTCGACAGCACGGCGATGCGGCGTGCGATCGGTGCGGCAATGAGCCGGTCGAAGCGCGAGATCCCACACTATTACCTCAGCCGCCAGGTCTGTCTCGCGCCGGCGCTGCGCTGGCTCGAGGAAGCCAACGCGGCGCGCGGCGTCGCCGACCGGCTGCTGCCGGCGGTATTGCTGCTGCGCGCAAGCGCGCTCGCGCTGGCGGCGTTTCCGCAGTTCAACGGCCATTACGAGGACGAGCGCTACACGCCTGCCTCGCAGGTCAACCTGGGCTGGGCCATCGCGCTGCGCGGGGGCGGGCTGGTGGCGCCGGCGATCCGGGCCGCCGAAACGCACGATCTCGATGCACTGATGGCGGCGCTGCGCGACCTCGTCAAGCGTGCGCGCGGTGGCGGCCTGCGCGCCTCGGAACTGTCGAGCGCCACCGCCACGGTGACCAGCCTCGGCGAACGCGGCGCGGAAGCGGTGTGGCCGGTCATCCATCCGCCGCAGGTCGCCATGCTCGGCTTCGGCGCCGTCGTCACGCGACCCTGGGCGACCGAGGGCCGACTCGCGGCGCTGCCGGTCGTCACGCTGAGCCTGGCCGCCGACCATCGCGTCAGCGATGGCCACGTCGGCAGCCTGCTGCTGGAGGACATCGCTACCCGCCTCGGTGAGCCGGAGCGGTTGTAGCACCGGCCGCGACGAGGTGGCCCCGCGGCCCACATCCGACAACGCCAGAAGGAAACCGCACGATGGACATCAACGACACGCGCGCGCTGCTTGCACGCATCCTGGCCGACATCGCCCCCGAGGCGGAACTCGCCGAGGTCGGCGAGGACGAGGATCTGCGGCAGGCGCTCGACCTCGACTCGATGGATTTCCTCAACGTCGTCGTCGGTCTGCACGAGGCGACCGGCATCGACATCCCCGAGGCCGACTACCCGCGACTGTTCACGCTGACCGGCATGGCCGCCTACCTGCCCTGAGCGCGCCATGATGGCGCGCGCGGCGTTACACTGCCGGGGTGGCGCACGCCGCACGCCTCGTCGATGTGGCCTGTCACGCGCACAGTCGGCGTCGTGTATCGACGCGCGGCGCACCGACCCTGTTCACGCTGTGCGGCGGTAGCTCCACCGCGCCTTTGGGCGCGCCGTGAACGATCCATATCTGCCCGAGGAAGTTCCCATCACCATGTCCAGCAAGCTGTTCGACCTGACCGGTAAGGTCGCTCTCATCACCGGTTCCAGCAAGGGTATCGGCCGCGCCATCGCGACCGAGCTCGCGCGTCATGGCGCGCGTGTCGTCATCTCCAGCCGCAAGGGCGAGATCTGCGAAGAGGTGGCTGCCGCGATCAACGCCGAACTGGCCGACGCACCCGGCGGCGCGGTCGCCATCCCCGCCAATATCAGTACGCGCGAGGCGCTCGAAGCGCTCGTCGCCGAAACCCGCCGCCAGCTCGGCGCGATCGACATCGTCGTCTGCAATGCGGCTGTCAACCCGAGCTACGGACCAATGAGCGAGCTGCCGGACTCGGCGTTCGAGAAGATTCTCGGCGTCAACATCATGGCCAACCACTGGCTCATCCAGATGGTGCTGCCGGAGATGATCGAGCGTCGCGACGGTGTCGTCATCGTGGTCTCGTCGATCGGCGGCCTGCGTGGCAACGATCGTCTCGGCGCCTATTGCATCTCCAAGGCCGCCGACCTGCAGCTCGTGCGCAATCTCGCGGTCGAGAACGGGCCGCACAACATCCGCGTCAACGCCATTTCCCCCGGGCTGATACGCACCGATTTCGCACGTGCCCTGTGGGAGAACCCGGAGATCCTCGCGCGCCGCGTCGAGCACGATCCGCTGCGCCGCATCGGCGAGCCGGAGGAGGTCGCCGGGATCGCGGTCTACCTCGCTTCGCCGGCCGGCAGCTTCACGACCCGGCAGAACTTCGTCATCGACGGCGGCGCGACGATCTCCTTAGCGTGGTATTCAAGCTGCCGCGGTCTCGACGCTGACCTCGTAGCCGGTGAACTTGCGCACGTTCAGCACGCCGCTGTCGAACAGCAGGTACTGGCCCTTGATGCCTTCGAGCGTGCCGCTGACCCGTGCCTGCTTGTCGAAGTTGTGCGAGACGATTTTCTGTGGGTATCGCGTCACGGGATAACGGATGGTGACGGCCTCCGCGTCGAGCATACGTACCGTGTCGGCGCCGTGCTCTGCGCGGATCGCCGCGATGTCGTCGCGGGCATCGTCGAGCACGGTGGCCGCGGCGGCGGCAAGATCGAGCGGTTCGCCGTCGCCGCGCAGCATCGCGCGCCAGTTCGTCTTGTCGGCGACGCGGCGCGCGATAGCGACCTCGACCAGGCCGGCGACGTGGCGCGTGGCGGCGTCGAGCAGCGGCCGCGCCTGCGTCGCGCCCTGGTCGAGCCAGCGCGTCGGTACCTGGCTCGCGCGCGTGATGCCGACTTTCAGCGCGGAGGTGTTGGCGAGGTAGACCACGTGACCGGTCATGCAATGTGTCTCGCCCCAGGCCGGTTCGCGACAGGTGCCGGCGGCGTAATGGCAGGTCTCGGGCTTGAGCACGCACAGGTCGCAGCGCGCCAGACGCTGCATGCACGGGTAGCAATGCCCCTGCGCGTAGCTCTTCGGCGTCTCGCGACCGCAGGCGTCGCACAGGATACGACCCGTCGCGGTCAAAGAAATCTGGCTGCCGATCAGGCCGTTCAAGGACAGGCGCGCGTCGCCGGCGACGAGTTCGTAGGCGACTTCGTCGCCGAGCGTGGCGCGGAGCTTGTGCAGGGGACCTTGCATGGGCGTGTTCCGTGGCGGCGTTGCATCCCGCGTCGGCGTCAGCTGGCGGACGCGGCCGGACGACGGGCGGCCGGCGTAGTGTAGGCGAAGTGCCGCGGCAACGGACAACGACGTCGCCGTCGCGGGTGTGAGCCGTGCGCCCGTGATCGGGTTCGCGACCGGGTTCGCGACCGGACCCGGCGCCATGTCTATAATCGAACTCGTCGCTCAGGCGACGTGGTGACCAGGTCAAAACGAGGCGTGCAGGCATGACCGAGCAGGACGGCGACAACGAGAAGACGCAGATTTTCCTCTCCGGCGGCAGTGGCCCGGCACGCGGTGCGCGGGACGAGAAGGCGCACGAGGTCCTGCTCAAGCCGGCCCGCAAGGCGCCGGGCAAGGTCGATTTCGACATCACCGGCGAGGGCGAAGTGCCGCCGGCGGCGCGGCAACTCGATTTCGACCTGACCGGCGAAGGCGAGACCGCGGCGGTGTCGGACGGTGTCGATCTCGACCTGGGGGGCGGCCATGGGAGCGCCTCGGGGGTCGACTTCGACATCACCGGCGGCGCGGCGGATGCTGCGCCGGTCGAACAAGCGGCAGGTGAGAAACCCGCAGCGGACAAGCCGGCCAGCGCCAGGAGCACGCCGCCGCGCCCGGCTGTCGCGGCACCCGCGCCCGCACCGGCGAGCGGCTCGCGCGGTACGCTGATCGCGATCGTGATGCTCGTCATCGTGGCCTTGATCGGTTGGTTCCTGTTCCGCTGAGCGGCGTCGCGATGAGCGCGCCGAGTGCTGCGCCCGGACCCGGCGGCGCAGCGGCCGTGATCGCCGCGCAGCTGGCCGAGCGGGGGATCCCGCATACCGTGCATCGCCACGTCGCCGTGGCGACCATCGACGAGGCGCGCGCGCGCGTGCCGCATCTCACCGAGGATCTGCTGAAGACGGTGGTGTTCGAGATCGCGGGCAGTGCACGCCGCCTGCTCGTCGCGGTCGACTGCGCGGCACGAGTCGATTATCGCGGCGTCGCGGCGGCGGCCGGCTGTTCGCGCCGCGCATTGCGCCTGGTCCCGCCAGAGCGTGTCGCGGACGAACTCGGCTTCGAGATCGGTGGCGTGGGGCCGTTCCGCGTCGCCCCCGGGGCCGAGGTGGTACTCGACGCGGGCAGTGCGCCGAAGCGCCGCGTGCGCGTCGGCGGCGGCTTGCGCACGTTGACCATCGAGCTCGCGTTCGGCGACCTCGCCGCGCTCGGCGAGGCGACGCTCGCCGCGGTCGCGCGCACCGATGCGGGGCCCGCCTGATGGCCGCGCGCGAACGTCCGGCCGCGCTCTCGGAGCGGATCCGCCACGACGAGGCGCGGCTCGCCGAAGCCATCGGCCAGCAGATCCGTCATTTCCGCAGCGAGCTGCGCATGACCATCGCCGAGGTCGCGAGCCTGGCAGGACTGTCGTCCGGCATGATGTCCAAGATCGAACGCGGCATGAGCTCGCCGTCGCTGGCGACGCTCGCTGCCATCGCCGCCGCGCTCAACGTGCCGGTGACGGCGTTCTTCCGCAAATACGAAGAGCAGCGCGACTGCTCCTACGTACGCGGTGGCGAGGGCCTGTTGATCGAGCGGGTCGGCACGCGCGCCGGTCACGAATACCGCCTGCTCGGCCATAACATCCGCAGCCGCGTCAATGTCGAGCCCTACCTGATCACGCTGACCGACGAGTCGGAAGTGTTCCCCCTGTTCCAGCACGCCGGCGTCGAGTTCGTCTATCTTCTCGAAGGGCGCGTGCTCTATCGTCACG
>JAPOKK010000100.1 GCA_029977665.1 Pseudomonadota bacterium
CTTCTTCGGTGCGGCGCGCAACATCGAAGAAGGTGGCAGCCTGACGATCATCGCGACCGCGCTGATCGATACCGGCTCGCGCATGGACGATGTCATCTACGAGGAGGTCAAGGGCACCGGCAACATGGAAGTGCATCTCGACCGCAAGATTGCCGAGAAGCGCATCTTCCCCGCGGTCAACATCAACCGCTCGGGTACGCGGCGCGAAGAGATACTGACCAAGCCGGACGAACTGCAGAAGATGTGGATCCTGCGCAAGCTGCTGCACCCGATGGACGAGATCGCCGCCATCGAATTCCTGCTCGAGCGTCTCAAGGCGACGAAGAACAATGCCGAGTTCTTCGACGCCATGAAGCGCTGATCGCGCGCGGTTCCGCCGCCGGCTTCAGCCCGGCGGCCAGGTGAAGGAGCGTCCGCCGAGCACGTGCACGTGCAGGTGGAAAACGGTCTGGCCGACCGCCGCGCCGTTGTTCACGACCAGTCTGAAACGATCGCCGTAGCCTTCCGCCGTCGCGATCTCGCCCGCTTTCAGCAGCAGCGTACCGAGCAGCGCCGCATCCTCCGGCTGCGCGCTCGACACCATCGTGATCGGCTTCTTGGGGCAGACCAGGACGTGCATCGGCGCCTGCGGGTTGATGTCGCGAATGGCGATGACGTCGTCGTCCTCGTAGACGATGTCCGCCGGGATTTCGCGATCGACGATCTTCTCGAACAGGGTTTTCTCGCTCATGGTCCGGATGCTCCTTACGCAGACGGCGCCGGGTGTCAGCTCGCGCCTTCGGCCACGGGGGTGCGGCGCTCGAGCAGCACCGCCTCGCCGTTCTCGCGAATGATGTCGCCGAAGTGCAGGCGAAAGCGGCCCTGGCGGCGATCCTCGAAAAAGAATTTCAGCGTGTGCGTGATGGTCGGGAAAGCGAGTTCCGACCAGGGGATTTCATGCTCGTGATACAGCCGGCACTCGAGGCTCTCGCTGCCGGGTGCGAAGTCGAGCACGGGTAAATCGGCCAGGAACATCATGTAGACCTGGTTGATCTGCGGCAGGTTGAACACCGCGTAGAGTTCACCGACGTCGACTCGCGCGCAGGCTTCCTCGAGCGTTTCGCGCGCCGCCGCCTCAGCCGTCGTCTCGGCGTTCTCCATGAAACCGGCCGGCAGCGTCCAATAGCCGAAGCGCGGCTCGATGGCACGCTTGCACAGCAGGACCTGCTCGCCCCACACGGGGATGCTGCCGGCGACGATGTTGGGGTTCTGGTAGAAGATCTCGCCGCAGCTGTCGCAGACGTGGCGCGGCCGCGTATCGCCCTCGGGCGTCCGCCAGACCATGTGCTCGGAGCCGCAACGGCTGCAGAATTTCAAGGTGAGGGGCTCTCCTGTACAGCATCGAGCGCGGCACGTATCGATGGCCACAGCGTCGCCAGGATGTCGACCTGCGCCGCCGCCGTGGGATGCAGGCCGTCGTCCTGGAACGCCTGCCAGTCGGTAGCGAAGCGCTCGAGCATGAACGGCGCTAGGATGACGTCCGCAGCCTGCGCGACATCGTCGTAAACGCCTTCGAACGCGGCAGTGTACCGGGGACCGTAGTTCGGCGGAATGCGCATGCGTACCAGCACCACGCGGGCGCCGGCACTCCGTGCGGCCGCGACCATGGCGCCGAGCTTGCGGCGTGTCTCGGCCACGTCCATGCCGCGCAGCCCGTCGTTACTACCGAGCGCGACGACGACGACGGCCGGCTGATGTTCACGCAACAGCGCGGGCAGCCGCCGCGCACCGCCGGAAGAGGTCTCGCCGCTGATGCTGGCGTTGACCACGGATTGCCGATAGCCTTCATCGGACAGCTTCGCTGCGAGCAGGCGCGGCCAGGCCGCCGCGCTATCGATGCCGTACCCGGCACTGAGGCTGTCCCCCACGATCAGGACCGGACCGGATGCCGCCGCGATGGCGACGGATGCCGCCCCCGCCAGAAAGAACATGAGTGCCAAGCCGACGATCGAAACCCGCCAGAACGCCATCATCGAAGTCGAACGTGTGAGCAAGTCGGTCACCGGCCCCCAGGGCGAGTTGCTAATCCTCGATGATATCAATTTTGCCCTTGCACCTCGTGACCGCCTCGCCGTCACCGGCGTGTCCGGCTCCGGCAAATCGACGTTGTTAGGCCTGCTGGCCGGACTCGATACCGTCACCAGCGGGCGCATCAGCGTGCTCGGGCAGGATCTCGCTCAGCTCGACGAAGACGCGCGGGCACGCCTGCGGCGCGAGCACGTCGGCTTCGTCTTCCAGGCCTTTCACCTCGTGGCGAGCTTCACGGCGCTCGAGAACGTGATGCTGCCGTTGGAACTCAAGGGCGGCGGCAACGCCGAGGCGATTGCGCGCGACATGCTCGAGCGCGTCGGCCTGGGCGCACGCCTTGGTCATTTCCCGCGCCAGCTCTCGGGCGGCGAGCAGCAGCGCGTCGCGCTGGCGCGCGCGTTCTGCACCTCCCCCGAGATCCTCTACGCCGACGAGCCGACCGGCAATCTCGACGCGGCCAACGCCGAAGCCGTGGCCGAACTGCTGTTCGAACTCAACGAGGCATTCGGCACCACGCTCGTCATCGTCACGCACGACGAGCGCCTGGCCACGGCCTGCCCCCGCCGCATCGCGCTGGCCGGAGGGCGTCTCGTTGCCTGAGGGCACGGCGCGGACCCGCCTGCTGCTGCTGGCCGCGCGCCTGCTGCGGCGCGATCTCGCGAGCGGGCGCCTGGTCGTCATGCTGCTCGCGGCCATCGTGGCGGTCGCGAGCACGACGTCGATCAACCTGCTCGTCACGCGCGTCGAGCGCGCCATGCTGGCAGAATCTAGCGCCTTGCTCGCGGGCGATCTCGCGATCGGGACACGCGACCCTACGCCACCGCGCTACGCCGAACTCGCGCGCGCCGCCGGTCTGGACACCGCGCACACGGTCAGCATGCGCAGCGTCGTTGCCGCTGGCGAAGCCCTCCAGCTCGTGCGGCTCAAGGCCGTCGACGATGCCTATCCCCTGCGCGGCGAACTCCAGCTCGCGCCGCGCGTCCTCGGCCCGGTACGTTTCGAACGCAGCGGCCCGCCACCGGGCGAAGCCTGGGCCGACGCGCGCCTGTTCCAGCTGCTCGACCTCGCGCCCGGCGATAGCATCACCGTCGGCGAGCGCAGTTTCCCGCTGACCCGCGTGGTGGTGCTCGAACCCGACCGCGGCGGTGACGTGTTCACGCTCGCGCCGCGGGTGATGATCAACCTCGCCGATCTCGATTCGACCGGCCTCGTCCTGCCGGGGACGCGCGCGAGCTACCAGTTGCTGCTGAGCGGCCCGCCCGCGGCGCTCGACGCCTTTCGCCGGGCGCTCGACGTGCCGCCCGGGGTGAGTGTCACCGATCCGAGCGAGGCACGTCCCGAAATGCGCGCCGCGTTCACGCAGGCGGGGCGCTTCCTCGCCCTCGCCGCCTTCGCCGGCGTGCTGCTCGCGACCATCGGCATCGCCCTCGCGGCCAGTGCCTACGCCGAGCATCATGAGCAGACCATCGCGATCGTGCGCACACTCGGCCTGACCGGCCGTGAGACACGGCTGCTGCTCGGTGCCGAGATCGTTCTGCTCGCGGTGCTTGCCGCCGCACTCGGCAGCGCTCTTGCGTGGCTCGTGCACAGCGTGTTGCTCGAACACCTGCTGCCCGCCAGCGCCGCGCCGCTGGCCGCCCCGCCGGGGTCCGCGCTGCTGCACGGCGCGTGGGTCGCGCTGGTCGTGCTGGCGGGCTTCGCCCTGCCGGCGCTGATGCGGCTCACCCGTCTGCCGGTCGTCGCCGTGCTCAATCGCGATCGCGCCGCGCTGCCCGCGCAGGGCATGCGTGCCGCACTCGCCATGATCCTCGCCACCGCACTCATCGCACCGTGGCACGTCGACGACGCGCGACTGGTCGCGCTCGCCTTCGCCGGCATGATGTGCGCGGCGCTGGTGCTCGCCGCGGCCGCGCTCGTGCTGGTGCGGGCACTCGGCCGGCTACGTACGCGAACCCGCATGACCTGGCGCTTCGGTCTCGCCAGCGTTGCGCGCCGCGCACGCCTGAGCGTGGTGCAGACCACCGCCATCGGTCTCGGCATCGCCGTGATCCTGTTGTTGGCGCTGGTCCGCGGCGATCTTCTCGGCCAGTGGCAGGCACGCCTGCCCGCCGATGCGCCGAACCAGTTCCTGATCAACATACAAGGTAACGAGGTCGACGCGATGCGCGCGTTCCTGCGCGACGAAGCCGGCGTCGAGGCCGCCTTCTACCCGATGGTGCGCGGACGCTTGCGCGCCATCGGGGCGGCGCCGGTCGACCCGGATGCCTACGCCGATCCGCGCTCGCGCCGGCTCGCCGACCGCGAGTTCAACCTGTCATGGGCAACGCACATGAAGGCCGACAACCGCCTTGTTGCCGGGCAGTGGTGGGCGGCCGACGCGGTGGGCGAGATGTCCGTCGAACAAGGCATTGCGGAGCGCCTCGGCATCGACCTCGGTGACACCCTCGAATTCAGCGTCGCCGAGCAGCGCGTGCGCGGCCGCGTGACGAGTCTGCGCGAAGTCGAATGGGACAATTTCGAGGTCAACTTCTTCGTCGTCACGACGCCCGAACTGCTCGCCGGGACGCCTGCGACCTGGATAACGAGTTTTCACCTGCCGCGCGATAACGTCGGCCTGATGGCGCGCCTGGTCGAGCGCTTCCCGAGCGTCACGGTGATCGACGTCGACGCCCTGATGCGCCAGGTGCGCCAGGTCATGGGGCGTGTCGCCGCGGCACTCACGTGGGTGTTCGGTTTCGCGCTCGCCGCCGGCGCACTGGTCCTGCTCGCGGCGGTCCAGGCAAGTCAGCGCGAGCGCGTGCTCGACGTCGTGCTGCTGAAGACGCTCGGCGCCTCGCGCCGCTTCGTCACGCTGGCGACGCTGACCGAGTTCACGCTGATCGGCCTAATCGCCGGTCTGCTCGGCAGCAGCGGCGCGGTCGCCACCGGCTGGCTGCTCGCCGAGCGCGTGTTCGACATGCCCTACCTGCCGGACTGGCGCATCCCGCTGTCCGGCATCCTCGGCGGTATGCTCGCGGTCGGCGTCCTCGGCGTCGCCGTCGCGCAGCGCACGCACCGCCAATCGGTCGTCGCCAGTCTGCGCGCGAGCGCCTGAGCAGGCTCGGGGCGCGCCGCTGCGCTGGCAACATGCCGCGATCGGCGCGTCGAACTCCCGGGACACCGGCACGCGCGCGCCGGCGCGGCTACAAACGCTCGTCGTCGGCTTCCGTCCACGGCGGGCTGACCACGGCGATGAAGCGCAACGGTTCGTCGCCGTGGTTCTCGATCCACTGCACTGCGCCACCCGGGATCACCACCGCATCACCGACCGTGAGCATGCGGGTCGCGTCGTCGACGTGCATCAAGCCATGGCCGGCGATGACATAGTAGACTTCGGTCTGCGCGAGGCGATGGCGGTAGCTGTGTTCGCCCACTGCAACCTCGGCGAGCGCGAACGAGTAGGGCAGGTCCAGCGCATCGTTTTTCGGATGCAGGATCTCCCACACGCGACAACCGTCGTTGGCAATCAGCGACACACAATCGGACAGGGACTTGGTGAACATGCCGGCCGCGCTTTCCTCTCGATTCGAACAGCCACGCAGCATACCGCGGGCAAGCGTCGGAGACGCGCCGTGACACGATTCACCGGCCGCGCCGATTTCACCCACGGGCGCGCCACGCGCGTCGGCGTCCTGCTCTGCAACCTCGGCACGCCCGAGGCGCCGACGCCACGCGCGGTGCGACGCTATCTCGCCGAGTTTCTCGCCGATCCGCGCGTCGTCGAGCTGCCACGCTGGCTGTGGCTGCCGATCCTGCACGGCGTCATATTGAACACCCGGCCGCGGCGTTCGGCCCACGCCTACGCCGCGATCTGGGGCGCCGACGGATCGCCGCTGCTGCGCGGCTCGGAGCGGCTGCGCGACCGCCTGGGCGAACACCTGCGCACGCGCCACGGCGAAGTCGTGGAAGTGGCCCTGGGCATGCGCTACGGTGAGCCCTCGATCGCGAGCGCGATCGACGACCTCCTCGCGCGCGAGGTACGCCAGCTGCTGGTCGTGCCGCTCTACCCCCAATACGCCTCGGCCACGACCGCCTCGGTTATGGACGCCGTGTTCGCCCACCTCGGCACGCTGCGCTGGATGCCCGAGCTGCGCTACGTCGCGAGCTACCACGACGATGCGCGTTACATCGGCGCACTGGCCGACAGCCTGCGCGCGCACCATGCCGGCGCGCCCCGCGGCGAGCGGCTGCTGCTGTCGTTTCATGGCATCCCCCACGACACCTTCCTCGCCGGCGACCCCTACTTTTGCCAGTGCCAGGCAAGCGCGCGCCTGCTCGGCACCGAGCTCGGTCTCACCGAAGAGGAGGTGCACGTCACCTTCCAGTCGCGCGTCGGGCCCAAGCGCTGGCTCGAACCCTACACGGACAAGACCCTCGAAGCATGGGGTAGCGCCGGCGTCGGCGACATCGACGTCATGTGTCCGGGTTTCGCCATCGACTGCCTGGAGACGCTCGAGGAAATCGCGATGCAGAACGCGGCGACATTCAGCGCCGCCGGCGGCGGCACGCTGCGTTACGTGCCCGCACTGAACGACAGCGCCGCGCACGTCGAGGCGCTCGGCGGCATCATCGAAGATCACCTCGGCAACTGGCTCGCGAACGCGCGTGGCGACGCCGACACCGCGCCCACGCGCCAGGCAGCGGCCGCCCGCGCCCACGCCCTCGGCGGCAACTGAATCACCGCAGGGGACGCGGCCAGCGGGCAGCGCAGCCGCGTTATCCCGCGCTTGCAGGGAAGCGCCGCCAGCGCGAGCGAGCATGCCCGGTGGCAAGGTGCGCGTGCTTCGAGGCGCGCAGTTCATTCCTGATAAATGAGCACCGCAGAAGCGCACGCAACGCCGCCAGCGGGCAGCGCAGCCGCGCTATCCCGCGCTTGCAGGGAAGCGCCGCCAGCGCGAGCGAGCATGCCCGGTGGCAAGGCGCGCGTGCTTCGAGGAGCGCAGTTTATGCCTGATAAATGAGCACCGCAGAAGCGCGCGCAACGCCGCCAGCGGACAGCGCAGCCGCGCTGGCGGCGCTTCGCTAGCCGAGTACCGTCACCGCGATATACCGCTCATGCCCCCGCGTGCGATGCTCCCACAGGTACACGCCCTGCCAGGTGCCGAGTGCGAGCCGACCGTTGCGCACCGGCAGCGTGAGTTCGGTCTGGGTCAGCACGCTGCGCACGTGCGCGGGCATGTCGTCGGGTCCTTCGGCAGTGTGTCGGAACACCGGGTCGCCATCGGCGACGAGGCGCGACATGAAGCGCTCGAGATCGCGCAGCACTTCGCCATCGGCGTTCTCGCACACCATGAGTGACGCACTCGTGTGACGAATGAAGACCGAGCACAGGCCATTCTCGATGCCGCTCGCCCGCACCACGTCGTCGAGTTCGGCGCTCAGCTCGTAGCAACCGCGTCCACGCGTCGCGCAGCTGATGTCGGCGCAGTGCATCATGGCCGTACGCTCAGGCGACGTGGACCACGAAGCGCTCGAGCGGACGCCGCATCTGGTTCGTCACCGTTGCCGGCCAGCCGTACCAGAACAGGCCCACCACCTGCTCCGCCCCGTCGTCGAAGCCGACGATGTCGGCGAATCGCGCGTTGCGCACGACGCCGCCCGTGGTCCACTTCGTGCCGACGCCGTCGGCCCACAATGCCAACATGAAATTCTGCGCCGCACAGCAACAGGCCGCGTAGTCTTCGCGCTCGCGCAAGCGATCCTCGCTGCGCGCCGAGGTCAGCACCAGCCAACCGGGCATCGCGCGCCAGCGCCGCAGCTTGACCTCCGCCGCACGCTCGTTGCTCTTTGCCGCGACCATCTCCGCATTGAGTACCGCCACCGCCTCGCGCGCCTGCTCACCGAGCAGGTAGAAGCGCCACGGCTCAGTACGGTGATGATTGGGCGCCCAGCAGGCGAGTTCGAGCGCGCGTTCGACGAGTTCGGGAGGCACCGGCTCGGGCAGGAAGTCGTGCACGGTGCGGCGTTCGCGCAGCACGCGCGCGACGGCAGCATGCGCCGCTGCGTCGAAAGCCGTCTCACTCATGATTCGTCGTCCTCGACCAGGCATTGCTCGATGAGCGCGAAGAAGCCGCCCGCCGCCGGTGCACTGAAGCGCCAGCCGCAATGGACGGCACAAGCGCCGCATTGCGCGAGTTGCCAGCGTGCGGGCGGAAACCAGCTGTGCTCGGCGTGCGCTGTACCGACGACATCGCAACCCGGAGCGGCGGCGAACGTCTGGAAGCGGAACGAGAAACCGGCCGGGTTGGTCGCGTGGTGGTGCAAGCGCCCGGCGATCTCGACGGCCTGTGAGGCAGACGTCAGCAGGTGGCCGCAGGCCGCGCAGCGCAGGCGGACGCGGCCGGCATCGTCATCGATCTCGGTGCCATCCGCGGCCACGGCGTCAAACCATTCGTGCCGCTGGTTGTCGAAAGCGTCGAGCATGTCGTGAAGCGCCGGACTGCAAGGGATGCGCGCATCTCGACGAGGCCCTGCGGGCCCTTGATGTCACGCCGTGCGGACCAGTATAAGGGACCCTGCGCAGCAATGATGCGAACCTGTCCGGCGGCGAGGCCCGCGGCGCGCTTGCACGCACTGCCGGCATCAGACCTCGGCCGCGGTCCGGCGCGTCGCGTCGATGCCCGACGCTGCTGCCACGGCCCCGGCCTTCCCCCGAGCGACCCGTTTCCGCCGCCACGCAACCATGTCACGACGATTGTCTGCCTTCGCGCGCTCAGCGCTGTTCCTGCTCTGTCTCGCCGCCACTGCCTCACCGGTCACGGCCATCGCGCAGGCCGACCCCTACGCGGCACAGCGGGAACGTTTCGCCAAGGTGCTCACGGCCCAGGCGGCCGGCCGACACGCGCAAGCGGCGACGCTGGTGCACGGCCTCGAGGACTACCCGCTCTACCCGTACTACCTCTACGAGGACCTGCGGCGGCGCCTGCACGAGTACCCGTCGAACGAGGTCGCCCGTTTCCTCAGTGCCTACCCCGGTTCGCTGCTCGCCACGCGACTGCGCGCGAGCTGGCTCACGCAACTCGCCCGCGGCAAACGCTGGCGCGACTACCTCGATTTCTACCAGGTCGGCGACGACGCCACGCTGCGCTGCCACCAGCTCGTCGCGCGCTTCGAGAGCGGCCAGCTCGAAGGCGCACTGGCCGATACGCGGGCGACATGGCTGAGCGGCGAGTCGCTGCCCGACGCGTGCGACCCGGCCTTCGCACGGCTGTACACGAGCGAGCTGATGACCGACGACCTGGTCTGGCAACGTATCGCCCTGGCCATGAAGGCCGGCAATCGCGGGCTGGCGAGCTACCTCTCGCGGCGGCTCGAGGACCCGCGCCTGCAGCGCCTGCACGCGCTTTGGGACGAGGCCCACCGACAACCGCACGCGGTGCTCGCCCGCGGCGGGCTGGACGACGATAGCGTGACGCGCACGATCCTGTTGCATGCCCTGGCCCGACTCGCGCGCGGCGATCTCGAAGCCGCCGAACGCGCCTGGGAACGGCTGCGCGAGCGTCACGCCTGGAGCGCCGCCGAGAGCGGCGAGGCCGCGCGCGCGCTGGCGCTGGCGGCTGCCGCCGACGATCACCCGCGCCGCATCGCACTCCTCGACGCCGTGCCACCGGCCAGCGTCGACGATGCCGTCGAACGCTACCGCATCCGCGAAGGCATCCTCACCCGCGCCTGGCCGGAACTGGTGCGCTGGACCGAGCACCCGCCGACGGGCGAGGTCAATGCGCTGCGCTGGCGCTACTGGCGCGCCGTGGCGCTGACGCAGACCGGCGCGGCGGAAGCCGCGCACGTCCTGTTCGCTGATCTCGCCGGCGAACGCGACTACTACGGCTTCCTCGCCGCCGACCGTCTCGGCCAGCGCTACGATTTCGGCCACCGCCCGGTCGCCGCGAGCGATGCCGAACTCGCTGCAATCCAGGCGCGGCCCGGCATCGCCCGCGCGCGCGAACTCTACCGGCTCGACCGCCGCTACCCCGCGCGCCGCGAATGGTTCCACGAGATGTCGCGCCTCGAACGCCGCGAACTCGAAGTCGCGGCGGCGCTCGCCACGGCATGGGGCTGGCGCAACCAGGCCATCTTCGCCCTCGGCCGGGCGGGCTCCTACGACGACCTGGAGCTGCGTTTCCCGGTCATCCACGCCGAACTGGCCGAGAAGTATGCCGTTCAGCGCCAGCTCGACCCGGCCCGGGTGATGGCCCTGATCCGCTCCGAGAGTGCTTTCGTGGTCGATGCCCGCTCGCCCGCGGGCGCCCTCGGCCTGATGCAGCTGATGCCGGCCACGGCGCGGGAAATGGCGCGCCGCACCGGCCTGCGTCTCGAGCGGCTAGAGCGGCTCTACGAGCCGGCCGTCAACATCGCCCTCGGCACCGCCTACATGGAGCGCATGCTGGCGCGCTACGACGGCAACTTCGCGATGGCCGCAGCGGCGTATAATGCCGGTCCGCACCGTGTACGACAGTGGCAGGGCGGCACCTGCACGGCGGCCGAAATCTGGATCGACACGATCCCGTTCACCGAGACCCGCCGTTACGTCAGGCGCGCCTTTTTCTACGCCGCGGTCTACGAGTGGCGGCTGGGCCGCGACATCACGCCGCTGTCCAGCGTCATGCCCCCGATTCCCGCGGCGCGCTCGAACGACATTTCGGATTGCAGGACATGAACAGAACCACCATCGGACTACTCGGCGGCAGCGGCTTCGTCGGCGGCGTGCTCGCCAATCGGCTGGTCACAGCCGGCTACGCGGTACGCATCTTCACCCGCGCCCGCGCCCACGCACGCGAGTCGTGGCTGTTACCCGATACCGACGTCGTCGAGGTCGACAGCACCGAGCAGGAACAACTCAACGATGCCTTCGAAGGTTGCGCCGCCGTGGTCAACCTGGTCGGCATCCTCAACGAGCGCGGCGACAACGGTGCCGGCTTCCGCCGCGCCCACGTCGATGTCGCGGCGCGCGCCGCCAAGGCCTGCAAGCACGCCGATGTGCCGCAGCTCGTGCACCTGAGCGCACTCAATGCCGACAGTTTCGCCGCCAGCCACTACCTGCGCAGCAAGGGCGAAGCAGAAAAGCTGCTGGCCGAGGAGAACGGGCGCGTGCTCCAGGTGACGATCATGCGGCCCTCGGTGATCTTCGGTGCGCACGACGATTTCACCAACCGCTTCGCGCGCCTGGTCCGGTTGAGCCCGGGCGTGTTCCCGCTGGCCTGTGCCGAGGCGCGCCTGCAACCGGTCTATGTCGGTGACGTCGCCGACGCCATCGTACGCGTGATCGCGGACCGCGCCCTCGGCGGCCAGCGCTACGAGCTGGCCGGTCCGGACGTCGTCACCTTGGGCGAGCTGGTGCGCTACATCGGCGAGCTCATCGGCCACCCGGTGCGCGTGATCCCGCTCGGCAACGCGTTGTCGAAACTGCAAGCGAACATCCTCGAACACGTGCCCGGCAAGCCGTTTTCGCGCGACAACCTGCGCTCACTGCAAGAGGATTCGGTACTGACCCAGGGCAACGGCCTCGACGCGCTCGGCATCGTACCCACGCCGATGCGGGTCATCCTGCCGGATTACCTCGCCCACAGCGGTACGCGTCATCGTTATTATGACTATCGCACCACCGCGCGGCGCGACTGAGACGAGACACGCGTCGCCGTCGCCCGGCGCGTGCGGCCGATTGCATCGCGGCGCTCCCGACCTACCCGCCGCGGCGGCCTGACCCGGCCGGCATGGAGATCTACGAAGTCGGCGGGGCCGTGCGCGATGGTCTGCTCGGCCGTCCGGTCGAGGACCGCGACTGGGTCGTGGTCGGCGCGAACGAGGACGCCATGCTGGCGCGCGGTTTTCGCAAGGTCGGCGCCGACTTCCCCGTCTTCCTGCATCCGGACACGCACGAGGAGTACGCCCTCGCCCGCACCGAACGCAAGGCCGGGCACGGCTACAAGGGCTTCGTGACCGACGCCGAAGGCGTCACCCTGGAAGAAGACCTTGCACGGCGTGACTTCACCATCAATGCCATGGCACGCGACGCCGACGGCCGACTCGTCGATCCCTACGGCGGGCAGCGCGACCTCGCGGCCGGCGTCCTGCGCCACGTCACCGAGGCCTTTGCCGAGGATCCGCTGCGCGTCCTGCGCGGTGCGCGCTTTGCTGCACGTTTCGGTTTCACCATCGCGCCGGAGACGATGGCCCTGATGCGCCGCATGGCGGCCGCGGGTGAACTCGCTACGCTCGCACCCGAGCGCGTCTGGCAGGAACTCGCGCGCGCGCTCGACGAAGCCCACCCGGAACGCTTCGTCGTCGTGCTGCGCGAGTGCGGCGCGCTGGCCGCGCTGTTCCCCGAGATCGACTGCCTGTTCGGCGTGCCGCAACCGGCACGCCACCATCCCGAGATCGATACCGGCGAGCACGTGCTGCTCGCGCTCGCCCAGGCCGCGCGCTGGCGGGCACCGCAGACGGTACGCTTTGCCGTGCTGGTGCACGATCTCGGCAAGGGCACGACGCCAGTCGACAAACTACCCTCGCACCACGGGCACGACGTGCGCGGCGTGGCGCTGATCGAGGACCTGTGCGAACGTATCCGCGTGCCGCGCGAACACCGCGACCTGGCGTGCCTGGTGTCGCGCCTGCACATCCGCGCCCACCGCGTACTCGAACTCAAGCCGCCCGCGCTGCTGCGCCTGCTCGAACAGGCCGATGCGTGGCGGCGGCGCGAGCGTTTCGAGCTGCTGCTCATGGCCTGCGCCATCGATGCGACCGGGCGCGCCGGCTTCAGCGAGCGCCCCTACCCGCAGGCCGAACGCCTGCGCCGGGCGGCGGACGTCGCCAGCGCTGTCGATGCACGGGCCATCGCCGCGAGCGGCGTCAGCGGACCCGCATTGGGCGAGGCGATTCGCACCGCCCGCCTCGAGGCACTTACTCGCAGCGGTATCTGATCGCGAACTCGTCTTCGTTGCCCGGCGGCTGACCGGGAATGATGATGCCGCTGCCGGCGAGGCGCAGGGACTCGCGCTTGAGCGGGTAGCGCGTGCCATCGTCCATGATCACCACCGAGCCGTTGGTACTGTTGTCGGTGATCGTGCAGCGGCCACGGCTGAACTGGGCGGAGAGATGCTGGCGCGAGACGAGATCCTTGCGCACGACGAGATCGTTGTGTTCGCCGCGCCCGATCGAGACGACCGGCCGCGCAGCGTCCACGTTCAGGCTGTCACCGCCGTAGGTGAAAACGACGCGCGTATAGCGCTGCGCGTCGCGCGGCACGGTCTGCTCGCCGGCGTAGGCTGTGATCGTCTCGACATTCCAGATGATCTCGTAGAGCTCGACGTGTTCCAGCGAGACCGCGTTCCAGGTCTCGTCGTCGACGTAGCGGGACACGGCGCGGAAGATCCGCGGCAGCTCGTCGATGACCGCCCGGGTGGCGAGCGTCTGCTCGGGCTTGGCGTTATGCCCGGCCCAGTCCGCGATCTTCCCCGTAGTGCTGGCGAGGGCGTCCTCGCCGCCCGGTAGTGCACCGCAGTGCAGACCGATGCGCATGCGCATCTCGCGTCCCCCGCGTGGCGGCTGGGCGTGCAGGTACTCGTGGATACCACTCGCAGCCGCCGCGGCATCGGTCGGCCGATCGAACGACACCAGCAGTTGATCGCCGACCTCGGCCAGCACCTCGCCATGATGCTCCAGGCAGGTACGGCGTGCCGCGTCGAGAATTCCGGCGATCATTTCGCGCGCCTCGGCGTCACCGAGACTTTCGTAGAGCGCCGTGCTGCCGACGATGTCGGCAGACATGACGACCTTGTATCCGACCAGTGATGGCGCACCCTCGCCAGCCAACGATTTACCCTCGCTCAACAGTCCTTGCTCAGCCGTACCCGGCGCGCGGCCGGACGCGACGGTATCACGTCGCCCGAATGGTCACCATGCGCGAGATCAACGCATCGACAGCGCTCAGTGCGC
>JAPOKK010000304.1 GCA_029977665.1 Pseudomonadota bacterium
CCACGCCGTAGACGTCGCGTGCATGTTCGATGCTGGCATAGCCTTCGAGCACGTCCTCGCGCACCAGCTCCGGATCGCGTTCGAGCGCGTCCCCGTAGCCGCCCCCGGCGAGTTCGACGCCGGCGAGTATCGCCCCCGGCGCGAGCTCGATCTGACCGACGCTCGGCGCCGTCGTCACGCTGCCGTCGGCCGCGACGACGCGCATCTCGCCGACGTTGCCGGCGCCGCCGCCGCGCACGCCGCGCGCCGGGTTGACCTGCCCGTCGGCGGCGAAGACGACGGTCATCGGATGGTGGCTGGGACCATAGGCGATGCGCACCCCGGGCGCACCGCGATGCCGCCCGGGCCCCATGGTGTCCTGCGTGAGCCGAATCTCGCGGTAACGGATGGGATAGCTGAGTTCGCTGATCTCGACGCTGTCGCGGTACATGAGGCCGGCGACGACGGGGATGCCGTAGGTCACCCAGCCGTCGCAGTGCGGACCACCGGGGCCGCCGTTGCTGCCGATGATGAGCTGATTGACGTAGGGATGATCGTCGTGACGCGCGTCGCGCCCCGAGATGACACTGAACCCCGCGCCCATGCCAACGCCGCCCTCGGCCAGACCGTAGCCCTCGCCGAGGTCAGCCAGCGCCGCCTGCACGGTGTTGATCAGGCGGTCGGAGACGTTCGTCGTCGCCACCGAGCAGCTGTGCGGGAAGCGCGGAATGCCGATCGCCGCGCCTTCGCGCAACTTCACGTCGACGCAGCGGTAGGAACCGCCGTTGCGCGGAATATCGGGTGCGAGGCAATTGAACAGGCCGCCGACGGCATTGCTGATCGAGCAGGCCTGCGACAGGTTCAGGCCGTTGTCCATGTTGTCGATGTTGTTCCTCAGGTCGATCTCGACCGCACCGGCGTCCGGGTCGACGCTCACGCGCACGTGAACCGGGATACCATCCGGCATCATCGGCGGCAGCGGATCGTGCGCGCTGCGTCGTTCGACCGTCGCCCGCGGCAAGGCCTTGATGGCCTGGCGCATGCGCGCCTCGCTGTAATCGAACCAGTCGTCGACGAAGTTCGCGATCGTCTCGGCGCCGTACTTATCGAAGATTTCGTGCAGGCGCTTCTCGCCGGTGCGCACCGAGGCGAGCATGGCGAGAAAGTCGCCGTACCAGTAGTCCGCCACCCGGATACGCCGCTGGCACATGCGGATGATGTCGTCGACGTTGCGGCGATCGCGCTGCACGCGCACCGCGGGGAAAATCAGCGCGCCTTCCTCGTAGACGTCGCGCGCCGCGGCATGATAGGTCGTCGGCAGGCTGTTGCCGATGTCGGCCTGGTGCGCCTTGGCGCAGACGTTGAACACGTGCCGACCCTGCCAGAAGACCGGCACGATCAGCGTGTGGTCCGCCGGATGCGAGTTGCCGCTGTAGGGGTCGTTGTGCAGGTAGGCGTCGCCTTCGCGGATGTCATCGTGGAACGCGCACATCGCCGCCGTCTGCAGGTTGAGACCGTAGGTGTGCGCGGGCAGCCCCTCGGCGGTCGCGAACAGCTGGTTATCGGCGGTGGTGATGCCGCAGGAGAAGTCGCGCGCCGAATTGATCACCGCCGAGCGGCCGGTGCGCAGCATGGTGTTGGTCATCTCGCGCACGACGCCGTCGAAGCGGTTGGCGAGTACCGCGAGCAGCATCGGTGACAGCGCGCCGTTGTCGTTACTGGCCTGGGCTTCCATACTCGCTCCTCGTGCCGCTCGCGCGGCGTTGTCCCCGCGGACTGCGCCCGCTCCGGCAGAGCGCGCAGGCAACGGCGTTGCCGGTCATGCTCCGCTGCCCCGCCGGCGTCCGTTCATCTGCCTTCACTATGCCGGCGCGCTCGCGGCAGCCAGCTCGACGACATAGCTGTCGGCCGGGCTGAGCGTCGCGCGCGCACCCGGCGGTAGCACCAGGGTGGTGGTTGCTTCCTCGACGATGGCCGGGCCGTCGATGACGTCGCCGACAGCAACGGCGTCGCCGCGCACGACCGCGGCCTGGTGATGGTGCCCGAGGTCGAACAAGACCTCGCGCGTGCCGGCCGCGGCCGCGTCACCGCCGCCGCTGGCGCGGACCGTCGCCTGCGGCAGGCTGACCGACAGCCGCCCGGTCCAGCTCAGGTACTCGATGGCACTCGCGCGGTCGTCGACCTGGAAGATGCGTGCGTGCGCGCCGTGGAAGGCTTCGGCCAGCGCCGCCTCGTCATCGGGCGACGCGATACGCGTGCCGGGCAGATCGACGCTGATGTCCCAGACCTGTGCGGCATAGTGGGCATCGACGCGGTAGTGGCGCGTAGTCTGCGTGAAGCCGCGCGCGGCGAGCTTGGCGGCGAAAGTATCGAGCTGTGCGTCAATGGCCGCGAGCGCGCGGTTCACGGCCTCGCGGTCGAAGGCGTCGGAGCGTACCGGCACCGCCGCGCTGTGCTCGGCCTGGATGTCGGAGAACTGCATGCCGCAGGCCGACAACACGCTCGCAGTACGCGGCACGACGACGCCGCGGGCACCGAGTTCGATGGCGATCGGCACGATGTTGAGGCCCGCCGCGCCGCCGCCGGCGACGATCACGGCCTCCGTGGGATCGACGCCTTCGGCGACCGTGATGTCCTTGATCGCGTTGATCATCGTCTCGTTGGATACCGCGAAGATGGAGAACGCCGCTTCCTCGATGCTGATCCCGAGCGGTAGCGCAATGCGCTCGATGGCGCTGCGGGCAGCGGCGACGTCGAGCGGCATGCGGCCGCCGAGGAAGAATGCGGGATCGAGGTAGCCGAGCACGAGAGCCGCGTCGGTCACCGTCGGCGCGCTGCCGCCGCGCGCGTAGCAGGCCGGGCCGGGCTCGGCGCCCGCGCTTTGCGGCCCGACGTGCAGCAGGTTCGCCGCGTCGAGCCAGGCAATCGAGCCGCCGCCGGATCCGACGCTGCGTGCATCCACCGCCGGCACGCCCAGCATGTGCCCGGTGAAGCGCTCGCCGAGCCAGGTTTCCTGGGTGATGCCGATGGCGCCGTCACGGACCAGCGAGACATCGAAGGTGGTGCCGCCGGTATCGACCACCAGCACCGGCTCCGAGCGCGCTTCGAGCTCGGCATAGCGCCGCCCGGCTACCGGCCCCATCGCCGGCCCGGACCGCACGGTGTGAATCGGCTTTGCAATCACGCTCTCGACGTCGATGCAGCCGCCGATGGTGGTGCTGACGAGCAGTTCGCCGGCGTAGCCGGCCGCGCGCAGGTCGGCCTGCAGGTCGCGCAGGTGGCTCTGCATGAGGGGTTTGATCGACGCATCGATTGCCGTCGACGACGCGCGCCGGTACTCGCGCAGGATCGGGTTGAGTGCATGGCTCAGGGTATAGGGCACACCCGGCAGCAGTTCCTCCAGCAACGCCCCGAGCCGTTGCTCGTGCTCCGGGTTGGCGGTCGCCCACAACAGCGACACCGCGCAGGCCTCGAAGCCGCGCTCGCCGAGCGTCGCGATGACCTCGCGCGCCTGCGCCTCGTCCAGCGGCGTGACGACCTGCCCGCCGGCATCGATGCGCTCGGTGATCTCGAAGGTGTGCCGCCGCGGCACGTAGGGCCGCGGGTAAGGGGTGGAGAAATCGTGCGGGTTGAACTTGCCGCCCTCGCGCAGCACGAGAATGTCGGGAAAACCGTACGTGGTGAGGAACGCGGTGCGCGCGATGTTGCCGGTGACGATGGCGTTGGTCGCACGCGTCGTGCCGTAGATGAACAGGTCGGCGCGCGCGAGCAACTCATCGAGCGCCAGGCCGAGATTCGCCGCCGCCGTCTCGAGCGCCGCTTCGAGCCCGTGGTAGATGCGCCCCGGCGTGGTCAGCGCCTTGCCGATGGTGAAATGCCCGGCGTCGTCGGCGACGACGACATCGGTGAACGTGCCGCCGGTATCGACACTGATCCGCCAACCCTGTGCCTGCCGGTTTGCCGCCATCGCCCGCCCTCGCTCGTGACCGCCACCTCAGGCTCGACTATAGTTATCTGTGATCACAGATGTCAAACGAGTCACTCGGCAGGCACTGGCTGCGTCTTCCGGCTGACGGGAAAGCAACATGTCCACCCCGGCTCTCACCCTGCCGCGCATCGCGCGGGTAACCCTCAACGAGAAGGCCTACGAAGGCCTCAAGCAGGCCTTGCTCGCCGGCCGCCTCGAGCCGGGCACCACGCTGACCCTGCGCCAGCTCGCCGATCAGCTCGGCACCAGCATGATGCCGGTCCGCGAGGCCATCACCCGCCTCTCGGCCGAGCAGGCGCTCGCCGTGCTGCCCAACCGTGGCATCGTCGTACCGGAACTCGGCGACGACGATGCCGAGGACATCTGGGACCTGCGCATCAAGCTCGAAGGCGAAGCCTGCGCGCGCGCCGCGCGCCACGCCACGCCGGCGCAGGCGCGGCACATCGGCCAGCTCGCCGCGGCGGTCGAAACGGCGGCGCGCCGCGCCGGCCTCCACGGCGTGCTCGCCGGCAACAGCGACTTCCAGTTCGCCATCTACGAACTCGCGGCCAGCCCGGTGATGCTGCAGCTGATCGAGATCCTGCGCATGCGCAGCGTGCCGCATTGCACCGCGGCAATCCGCGTGCTCCTGGCCG
>JAPOKK010000440.1 GCA_029977665.1 Pseudomonadota bacterium
AAAAGGCACACCTGTGACCCACCCCGCCCAGCACCAACACTCAGACGCCCTTCATCGAGATCACGCAACGCGAATTGGCATCGCCCTCGATCACGATCAGGCCGCCGTGCGCCGTGGCGCCAGCGTACTGCGAGGCGCTGCCGGTCACGCGCACGAGACCCGACATCATATTCTCCGCCAACCCGGGACCCGCGTTGCCGTGCACGGTGATGTGCGCGTACTTGTTCATGCCCGCACAGTAATAGCCGACGTGGCCCTCGATATCGATGCGACTCGGGGCGTCGAGGCCGACCGCGAGATTGTGCGCGCCGTTGGGATTGATCACGCGCCACTGCTCGATTGCGCTGCCGCCGTTGGCGCGTTGCAGGGTCCGGTTCAGCTCGCGGGTGCCGTGCAGAGCGAGGTCGAAGACTTGGGTCACGATCAGTGGCTCCAGCTGTAGATACGCCCGGGCTCGGGTTCCCACGACTTCGCGTTGGCGGCGCCCGGCAGCTTCGCGATGGCGCGGTATTCGGAGGCCATCGCGACCCATTCGTCGCATTCGGCGATGACCGCGGGCTTGCAGGCGATCGGGTCGCGCAGCACGGCGAAGCCGTCGCGCGTACCGATGGCGAAGGTATAGAAGCCGTCGAGATCGCGCATGCCGCGGGACAGCGCCTGTTCCAGCGTATCGCCCTCGCGCAGGCGCCAGGTGAAGTAGCCCGCGGCGACTTCGCTGTCGTTGTCGGTGGCGAAGCGCACGCCGCGTTTCTCGAGGTCGCGGCGCAGGCGGTTGTGGTTGGATAGCGAACCGTTGTGCACCAGGCACAGGTCCTCACCGGTCGAGAACGGGTGCGAATGCTCGGTGGTGACGGCCGACTCGGTCGCCATGCGGGTATGCCCCAGCGCGTGCGTCGCGCTCATCGCGGCGACGTCGAAATGCTCGATGACGCGCTCGGGCAGCCCCTTTTCCTTGTAGATTTCGATCGCCCCACCCGAACTCAGCACGCGCAGCTGCGGAAATCCGGCCCGCAGCCACTCGGCAAGATCGGCGAGCCACACGCTGGTCACGACCACGGCGTGATTGCCGTGCAGCGAGAAGCGCTCGATGCCGTCGAAGGCGCTGTGCAGCGCGGCTTCGAAATCGGGCCAGAAAAAGCGTTCGGGCGCGAGCAGGGTGAGCTTGATCTGGCCGAACGGCACGGCGTCGCGGTAGACCGCGAAACCGGCGCTGTCCGGGCCACGGTCGGTCATTTCGCGCAGCATCAACGCGAAATGCTGGCCGAGCTCGGCCTCGAAACCGGGAGTTTTGGCGAACAGGCCGACGATTCCGCACATGGCGGGGCACCTATCGATGTTTCATCTGAAGAACAAAATTATACCCAGATGAAAATCGAGGCAAGTCCTTTTTTTTGCGCTGCAACCACGCTGCGGGACGCGCCGCGGGCGCACAGCCGCGCGCGACGCCGAGCCGCCCCACGCAGCCCCGACGGCATCCTCAATCCTCGTCGCGTGGCTTGCTCAGCACCGCGATCATGCGTACCGGCAGTTCGACGAGTTCCTCCGGTCCATGTGCCGCTTCGGCGTCGAAGAACAGCGAGGCGCCGGCGGTCAGGAGATAGGT
>JAPOKK010000345.1 GCA_029977665.1 Pseudomonadota bacterium
GACCCGAGCCGCGCCGCCGCGAGCCGCCAAGAACATGGTCAAAAACTGTTCAAAAGTGTCAGACACTTTTGCCCGCTGCAGCGATTACTTATCAGATAAAAAGTTTCTCACATTTTGGGGCCGACACTTTTGAGCCGCGGCGTGCTCGCGCGGCGGCGCTGAAGAGCGCTGACGCCCGGGCGGGCGCTCGCGCGCCCTTGTCAGCGCGCGCCGTGACTGGGATAGTCGCTCCTCCCCCGCACACCAGGAAATCGAGACCAGTGACCGCCACCCGGCCGCGCATCCTGCTGACCAACGACGACAGCCACGACTCGCCCCTGTTCCACCTCGCCATCGATGCGCTGCGCGAACTCGGCCACCTGCACGTCGCGGTCCCCGCGACCGAACAGAGCTGGAAGGGCAAGTCGATGACGCGTTATGGACCGCTCTACGCTGAACGCATCGCGATCCACGATTTTCCGGCCTGGTCGGTGACCGGCACGCCCGCCGACTGCGTCAATCTCGCCATCTACAACCTGCTCGATCAGCCACCGGACATCGTCGTCTCGGGCATCAATATCGGCAAGAACGTCGGCCTCGGTTTCATCTTCGCATCGGGCACGGTCGGGGCGTGTATCGAAGGCAACATCGCCGGCATCCCGGGCCTGGCGCTGTCACAGGAACTCGCGCGCGAGGACTTCCTGTACTGGGATCAGAACCGCGCCTTCCGGCCGGAGACCACCGCCGCACTCGGTCGGCTCGTCAGCACGCTCGTGCCGCAGGTCTGGCATTCGCTGGTCGAGGCGCACCTCGGCCAGGCAACAACCTGGAACGTCAATTTCCCGTTCACGCCGGCGGACATACCCGACATTCGCCGCACCCGGCTCGGCCACACGACCTACCGCGACTGCTTTCGCCAGAAGGGCGACCAGTACCATTTCGGCCTTGCCGCGGCCGACATCGATCCGGCCGAGGACACTGACGACACGACGCTCAAGGCCGGCCACGTGAGCGCCACGCTGCTCGATATCAGGACCTACGGTCAGGAAACCTGACACACGGGCCGGTGCCGCGGGTTCGAAACTAGTAGTCGACATCCACGGCCATGCACAGGTAGGCCATCAGCTCGGCCGCGTCCTTGAAGTGCCGTCCGGCGAAGCGCGTGAAACCCGGCTCGCCGATCTCGGCCTCGTCGAAATGCATCAGGGCGATGAAATCCTTGCGTTTGAGGTCGTCCAGCAACGGGTGCTCGGGATCGAACCCGCGCGGCGGCCGCACCAGGCTCTCACCGGCCAGCGCCCAGCGCTTCTTGAACCCGCCCGTGCGCGTGGCCTGCCGCCAGGCGTTGGGATTGTCGGCGATGAATTCGCGAATGGTGTTCAGCACCGGCCGCTCGGGTCGCCAGATGCCGGCACCGAGAAAGCAGTTGCCCGGCTCGATGTGCACGTAGAAGCCTGGCGCATGGACGTCCTTGCCCGACTCGTGACGAAACTGGATGCCGACATTGGTCTTGAACGGCGTCTTGTCGTTGGCGAAGCGGGTGTCGCGGTAGACCCGCATCAGCGACCCGCCGACCTTGCGCGGCAAGGCCAGGAAGTTCGGTGAGAGCTTGCGGATTTCGGCATCCATGTCGGCGATGAAGGCCAACGCCGGGTGACGCACGCAGTCCTCGTAACGCTGCTTGTTCTCGTTGAACCATGGCCGGTTGTTGTTCTTCGCCAGCTGCCTCAGGAACGGCAGGCAGCCGCGCGGAAATCCTTGGAATTGAGCCAACGCTGAAATCTCCTGGGTTGACGAACCGAAGGGAGCCGGCCGCGCATGGCCCGCGTCCCCTGCCGCAGGCGCCATCTCGACGGGAGACTCGAATGGCGGCGAGCAGGATCCTACACGGCACGGCCCTAGGACATCGCCCGCATGCGCCTCAATTGCCGAGTCCGCTCTCGGCACGCACGTCGAGGGCGATGGCGGTCCAGTCCTTCTCGCCGTATCCGTTTTCCACGGCATTGGCGAAGCGCTCTTCCAGCAGTTCGCCGAGGCGCATGCGGGCGCCCTGCTCGGCCGCCGTGCTCGTCGCAAGACGCACGTCCTTGAGGCCGAGCGCGAGGCGGAACGCTGCCTCGTCCCAATCGCGTTCGACCAGGATGCGACCGTAGTTCTGGTAGAGCGGACAAGCGAACGCGCTGCCGACGACCATCTCGAAGAATGCGCGCGGGTCGAGCCCGGCCTTCTCGACGACGCCGAACGACTCCGCCATGGCCTCGATCGCCGAGGCGATGAGGAAATTGAAGTTGATCTTGGCCAGGTTCGCCGCCGCCGGCTTCTCGCCGAAGTCGAACACCCGGCGTCCGAGTGCGGCGAGCACATCGTGCACGCGTGCCTTTGCGGCGGACGGACCGGCGACCAACCAGGATTGCGCGCGCGCGGACACCGCGTCCGGCCGGCCGAGGACCGGTGCCGCCACGTAATGTGCGCCCGCCGCCTCGTGCTCACGCGCGAGGCGTTCGGCACAGCCAGCCGAGATCGTGCTCGTGGAGACGTGCACACCGGCCAGGCCGAGCGCGGCGACGACCTCGCCGTCGGCGAGAACGGCATCGAGGGCGGCGTCGTCGGCGAGACAGCTGAACACGATCCCACCCGGCTGGCAGGCCGCTGCCGCACTCGGCGCGACGCGGGCACCGGCCCGCTCGAGCGGCGCGGTCCTGTCACGATTGCGGTTCCACACCGTAACCCGGTGGCCGTCGGCCAGCAGGTTCTCGATCATCGGCGCGGCAAGGCGCCCGGTCCCGATGAAGCCCAAGTGCATCAGATGTCCTCCTCCGCCACTCAATCGCGCCGCCCGCGCCAGCCGAGTTCGTAGAGATCGCCGCGACGGTCGGCAAGATTCATCACCGATCCCTCCTTGCGCAGTTCCGAGAGCTTGCCGAGATCCAGATCGACGACCAGCAGCTGCTCGGTATTCGGCGTCGTTTCGGCAATGATGGCGTCGTGCGGAAACGCGAAATCCGACGGCGAGTAGACCGCCGACTGGGCGTACTGGAGATCGAGATGATCGACCTGCGGCAGGTGGCCGACGCTGCCCGCGACGACGACGTAGCACTCGTTCTCGATCGCACGCGCCTGGGCGCAGCGCTGCACGCGCAGGAAGGCGTTCTTGGTATCGGTCCAGATCGGCACGAACAGGATATCGAGGCCTGCGAGCGCCTGCAGGCGCGCGAGTTCCGGGAACTCGACGTCATAACAGACCAGGATGCCCACCCGACCTGCGTCGGTGTCGAAGGTGCGCAGGCCGTCACCGCCACGGATCATCCAGAACGTGCGCTCGTCCGGTGTGATGTGGATCTTGTACTGGCTGTCCACCCGGCCGCTGCGATGGCACAGGTAGGCCACGTTGTAGAGATCGTCGCCGTCGCGCAGCGGCATGCTGCCGCCGACGATGTTGACGTTGTAGCTGATGGCGAAATCGCTCAGGGCACTGACGATAGCCGGGGTGTAATCGGCCAGGCTGCGCATCGCCTCGGCCGCCTTGTCCTCGTTGCGCCCGACGCCCATCAGCGGCATCGAGAAGAATTCGGGCAAGACCACGAAGTCGGCACGATAATCCGACAGGGAATCGACGAAGAACTCGA
>JAPOKK010000392.1 GCA_029977665.1 Pseudomonadota bacterium
CGAACAGACGCTCGAACGGAACCCAGGCATCAGCAACGTCACCAGCGTGGTCGATTTCATCGAGACCGTCCGCCGCGCATTCGCGCCGGAGGCCCCGACCACGCGCCGTGTACCCGACTCGCGCGAGGCCATCGAGGACATCATGGAGCTGGGCGCGGGCGAGGCGCGCGACCGCTTCGTCGACCGGCGCTTTTCGACGACCGTCCTGCACGTCACCACGCCTGCCGTCGCGACGCGCGACCTGGCGCGGGTTATCGCGGACATCGAGGGCGCGCTAGCCGCCCTGCCGCCGCACCTGCACGGCGAGGTCACCGGCGGCACGGCGCTCATCGCACGCACGCTCGACGACATCGTGCGTGGCCAGCTCGTGAGCCTCGGCGGCGCGCTGCTGGTCATTTACGGCATTCTTTACCTCTTGTTCGGCTCGGCACGCGTCGCAGCCATCGCGCTGCTGCCGAACGCCCTGCCCATCGTGGCCTTCTTCGGCGTACTCGGCGCGACCGGGGTCACGCTCAACCTCGCGACGAGCCTGGTCGCCTCGGTCGTCCTCGGCATCGCGGTCGACGACAGTATCCACTTCCTCTCGCGATTCAACGCCGAGGCACGACGCAGCGGGCGCGAGGATGTCGGCATCGAACGCGCGCTCGGCGCCGTAATTCGACCGGTCACCTTCACCACGATGGCGCTGTGCGCCGGCTTCGCCACGCTCACGACCGGCGAGTTGACGAGCCAGGTTGAGTTCGGCGCCCTCGCCGCCGTCGTGCTCTTCCTCGCCTGGGTGCTCGACCTCACCTTCACGCCCGCGATCGCAACCCGCCTGCGCTTCGTGACCTTGTGGGAAACGCTCACTGCCGACCTCGGTGCCGCGCCCCACGAAACGATCCCGTTGTTCCGCGGGCTCACCCACCGCCAGGCTCGCATCGCGGCGATCCTGGGCCAGGTCGTCGAGTATCCCGCCGGTACGCGCGTCATCACGCTCGGCGAACGCGGGCACGACGTGCACATCGTCATCGATGGTGAACTCGCCGCCAGCGTGCCACGCGACGACCGCGACGTGCTGCTACGTCACATGGGCCGCGGCGACCTCATCGGCGAGGTCGCACTGTTCGCCGGCACGCGTACAGCCAACGTCGACGCCGTCAGCGACGTCCGCCTGATACGCTTCGACCAGGCCGCCCTCGACCGCATCGCGACCCGCTACCCGCGCATCGCGAGCGTGCTCTACCGCAACCTCGGCACGGTGATGGCGGAGCGGCTGGCGGACGTGACGGCGCAGTTGTGAGCAAGCAGACAGACCGCGACGGAGACCGTATCGCGATGGACGTATCAGGAGCTGCGCGACTTCGCGGATCTTCACGGCCGCCAGCCGGTCCTTTAAAGTGTGAATTCGTCTGCCGCGCGCTCGTGTTTCAATAGCCTGCCGAAGCGTGCCAGGACGTATGCTGGGAATGGCTGACATGCCACGAATGATCTGTCGATTCATCCGTGCACATGGCGGTGCGCGCGTCATCGTGAGGTGCGAGGTCGGGGCGCGGCCGGCACGCCCGTTCGGGGTGAGCCGATGAACGCTCCGAAAGCAGTTCCGCTCACGGCCCACACGCTCGTGGCCCTGGAACTGCTGGCGAGTCTGCCGCCAGCGGAGCGCGAAGCCGTCGCGCGTACGATGCGGGCGCGGCGCTATGCGCCGGGTGAGCTGGTCTTTTCTCAGAACGACGGTTCGAGCGACGTGCATTTCATCGTCAGCGGTCGCGCGCGCGTCACCTACTACTCGGGGCACGACAAGGAGATTGCATTTCGCGAACTCCTTGCAGGGAAAACCTTCGGCGAACTCGC
This sequence comes from Pseudomonadota bacterium, assembly GCA_029977665.1. Taxonomy (GTDB): domain Bacteria; phylum Pseudomonadota; class Gammaproteobacteria; genus JACKNG01. The sequence continues at coordinate 1,834 of JAPOKK010000392.1, forward strand.
CGCCCTTGACGCGGGGCCCCGCTCGGCGCGTGTCGAAGTCGTCGAAGAGTCCCTCATCGCGCGGATCGCCCGTGACGACTTCCTCGCCCTGCTGGCACGCCAGCCGCAGATCGCGCTCGAGGTCATGCGCGAACTTGCCTGCACGGTGCGCCGCCTGTCCGATCGCGTCATCGAATTCAGCACCATTGGCGTACGCGAGCGCCTGCACGCGGAACTCCTGCGGCTCGCCGAGGGCGGCGACATCGCAAGTAACGAGGCCCGTATTCGCAACTGTCCGACGCACAGCGCCCTGGCCACCCACATCAGCACGCACCGCGAGGCGGTATCGCGCGAACTCAGTGCGCTCAAGCGAGCCGGCTTGCTGCGCAAGGAGAAAGGCGTGCTGATCATCACCGATCTCGCGCGCTTGACAGACATGGTCGCGACTGCGCGGCGGGAACACGCGGCCGGCTGACCGGACGGCGGTCCGGGCGAAGACCGTGCCTGGCGCAGACACGCCCGAATCTCCCTGGCGGCCGCTGTCCGAACCCTGTTCTTCGCGGCGCCACACCTCACGTTCAATGACACCGAACCTGTGGCGATTGCCACAGCCACCAGACCCGGGACCGAGAGACGCTGTCAGTCACAGCAACAAGGCCCCGGGAGGTGCCACATGGACAAACTGACCGACTACCTCTCACATGCCGTGCTGCTTGCCCTCGTCCCCGGCGTCGTCGTCTGCTTCGTCGATGCCACCCCCCGTCCCGGCGCGTGGCACGGGGGCGGCAGCATGGTGCCTGCGACCCTGACCAGCGTGTCGCGAGCCTGACCCGAACCGCCTCGTCCGGGCCGGCACCGCTCACCGCCGCTCGAGCTCGCATGGAGTCA
>JAPOKK010000211.1 GCA_029977665.1 Pseudomonadota bacterium
ACTGCTGCTGCGGCTGGTGCGGCCGTGGCAATACAAGCTCGCCGTGGGCGTCGGCCTGGCTTTCATCCTCTACAACACGTTGTTGACGAACACGCGCGCGGTGGTCCTGTTGACCGGGCTCGTGATGGTCTTCTCCACGGCGCGCGGGCTGTTCCAGTTCCGCAAGGCCTACATCGTGCCCGGCCTGTTCCTCTTCGCTGCGGCACTGCCGCTGCTGCCGGAGGACATCTACAACCGCGTGCTCGATCTGAGCAATTACTCGACCGAGAAATCGAGTTCGATTCGCATCCGCCAGGAATACGCGCTCGCCGGTCTGCGCGCCATCAGTGACAACTTCCTGCTCGGCATGGGGGTCGGCAATCAGAAGGCCATTCCGCAGTACCTGACGACCAACGATGCGGCGCCGAAAGTGACCACGACGCACAACATCTACATCCAGATCTTCATGGAAACCGGCGTCTTCGGCTGGTCGCTGTTCTTCGGCTTCGTCCTGCAGTTGCTGTACTTCTCGTTCCGTGCCGCGGCCAATTTCCGCGCCATGGAAGGCTTCGAGCAGGAGTACCTGTTCATGGTCGCCTGCCAGGTCTGCATGATCTCGGTGCTGATCTTCGGCGTGCAGGTGGACGTGTTCAATTTCCCGCTCAAGGGCTGGTGGCTGGTCGCGGGACTCACCTACGTCATGTATATTCACAGCCGGCAGCAGCTCGCTGAACACGGTCCCGCGCCTGCGCCGTCGCCGACGCCGTGGGGCGTGCCGTCGGGCCGCCTGGCGGCCTTGCCCAACTCGGTGACCAGACGATGAAAGACCTGGCAATAGTTCTCGTCGGCCTCAATGCGCGTGACTTCGTGCTCGACTGCCTGCGCTCGATCGACGAAGCCGGCTGGCGCGACGTCAGCTACGAGGTCATCTACGTCGACAACGGTTCGCGCGACGGCAGCGCCGAGGCGGTCGCCGAACAGTTTCCCGCGGTGCGCCTCGTCGCCAACGACAGCAACCTCGGCTACTGTCCGGCGGCGAACCAGGGCGCGCGCCTCTCCGATGCGCGTTACTACTATTTCATCAACGACGACACGCTGGTCGTCGACGACGCCTTGGCGCTGCTGGTCGAGTACGCCGACCGTACCGACAAGCTGGGTACCGTCGGCAGCCGCCTGATCTACCCCGACGGCAGCGAACAGTACTCGGGGCGGCGCTTCCCGCGCTTCTGGGCCTCGGTGTTCGGCCGCCGCTCGTGGCTGACGCGCCTGTTGCCGGGGGCGGCGCCGGTGCAGGACTACCTGTGCACGCGTGAGCTCGCCGCGGGCGAGCCGTTCGACGTCGACTGGGTCTCGGCGGCTGGCCAGCTCGTGCCGCGCGACGCCTTCTGGGCCGTCGGCGGCTTTGCCGAAGATTATTATTACTGGCACGAAGCAGTCTTCTGCGACCGGCTCACGCGGCGCGGCCTGCGTGTCGTGCTACATCCCGATTCGCGCGTGATTCACTACGAGGGCAAGGGCAGCGGCCCGCGTCCGCCGAAGGTGCAGCGTTTCCATATCACCAATTTCCACCAGGGGGCATTCCGCGCCTACTGCGAGCGCTACTCGCTGGGACGCCTGAGCCCCACCTACTGGCTGGTCGGCGCCGCGCTGCTCGCACGCGCGACGCTGCTGTATGCCGGCACCTTCCTGCCCCGCGCACGGTCGGGCGCGTGAACATAGCGACGAGCAGACCAACATGATGCAGGCCCTGGCTTTTCCCATCCCCCTGGTATGTCCGAGTTGCCGCGCAGCGGCGCTGCAGAGCGACGGCATCACCATCCGTTGTGCGGCCTGCGAGAGCGAGTTTCGCATCACCGAGGGCTTCGTCGATCTGATCCTCGGCGAGCGCTTCACCGACGACAGCGACGAGACCTGCCAGTGCTACGAGGAGGTCAGCAACGCGCATACCGTCGAGCATTACTGGATTCCGTTGTTCAAGCGCCTGTTCGCCGATCTCGGCCGGCGTCCGCGCATCCTCGCGGTGGGTTGCGGTACGGGCGTGGAAGTCGACAAGCTGCACGAGGCTGGGTTCGATGCGGTCGGCATCGAGATCGGTGACCGCACGCGCAGCTGGCCGCGGCGCCAGGCGCGTGACTGGCTGATGCTCGCCAACGGCATGCACATGCCGTTCGCCGACGACAGCTTCGACGCCGTGTTCTGCGGCTGCGTGTTCCCGCATCTCGGCGTCGTCGGCGACAGCTTCGTCGTGACCGAGCGTTACCGCGAGGACCGCCTCGCGATGGCGCGCGAGATGGTACGCGTGGCGCGTCCGGGTGGGCACATCGTCACCAGCAGTCCCAATCGACATTTTCCTTTCGACATCTTCCACGGCCGCGAGCCGGGCAGCTACCGCCCGCGCGTCAACTGGCCCGGCAGTCACTTTCTGCTCTCCGTCAGCGACTACCGCACGATGCTGCGCGATGCGGGTTGCGATCGCGTCGCGGCCGAACCGGCCGACGGTTACTGGGGCTTCGTGCGCAGCAAGCACTCCCTGAAGGGGTTGCTGCTGGGCGCGCCGGTGCGCCTGTTGTTCTGGCTCACCTCGCTCGAACCGATGCGTTTCCTGCGCGGCTCGGTCCTCGCGCCCTGGCTGGTGGTGCACGCAACCAAGCCGGGTGCTTGAGGTCGCGCCGGCGCTCTCGCTGATGCGCGCACCGCGGTGAGCGCCGCCCCGGCACGGCGCACGCTCGCCGACCTCGCGCTCGTCGTCGCGGCCAAGGTGCTCTCGGTCGCGGCGCTGTTCCTCTGCTCGGTGCTAGCCGCGCGGGAACTCGGGGCGGCTGCGTATGGCCACTTCGCGGCGGCGCTGTCGTTGCTGCTGCTGGTCGATGCCATGGCAGGCTCACCGCTCGATCTCGCGGTGATCCGGTTCGGTACCCTGCACGCCACGGAACCGGCACGCGTCGCGACGCTGCAGACTTTCCTGTTGCGCGCGAAGCTCGCGTTCGCCGCCGTCGTGTTCGTGCTCGCCTGGCCCAATGCCACGCGCCTGACGGCGCTGCTGCTGCCGGGCGCCGACAACGCGCTGTTCCTGTTGCTAGTGGCCTGCATCGGGGCACTGTTGTTGCTGCGGGGCTACGCGGTGCAGCTGCAGGTCGCGCAGCGCTTTCGCCTGTACGCGGCACTCGACGTGGCGCTCGCGCTGTTGCGGATCGGCGGTGTGCTGGCGGTCTGGTGGTTGGTCAGTACTGCCGGTGCGTTCACCTACTTCGCGATCTACGCGATGGCGGCCTTCGTCGTGCTCGCGGTCGCCGCGCTGCGCATGCCGCAGGGCCTGCTGCGCCGCCCGATGCCGGGGCGCGCGGATCTGCGCGCCCTGGGCGCCTACGTCGCCGGTACTGCCGGCATCGTCGTGCTCGGTACCGTGACCGGGCGTGCGGACGTACCGCTGGTATCGGCGGTGCTCGGTGCGGAGGCCGCCGGGTACTACGGCGTAGGGACCCAGCTCGCCGCGGTCGGCACGATGCTCGCAACCTATGTCGGGATCGTCACCCAGCCGCGCGTGCTGGGCCTGGTGCGCGCGGGGCAGCTGGGCCGGGCGGTCGTCCTCAACGCGCTCGGCGCGGGCCTGCTCGTTCTCTTACTGGTGCTCGCCGGACCGACCCTGCTGCCGGTCCTCGTGCCAGGGTTGTTCGGTGATGGTTTCGCGGCGTCGCTGCCGGTGGTCGAGATCCTGTTGTGGGGAACCTGCATCGATTTCCTGATCATGCCGTTTCTGCTGCCCTATGCGCTGCAGCTCGAAACCCGCAACTGTCTGCGTGGCGAGTTCGTCATCACCATGATTTACCTGCTCGGCATGCTGTGGGCGCTCGGCCACGGCATCGTCGCAGTAGCCTGGCTGGTGACGGGCATACGTCTCATAAAATTGTGTTTCTATTCGTTACTTTATCTCCGTACGCATGGCGCACACGCGTCCGTCGGGCAACAATGACGTTGCCACCACGTCAGGGAAGAGTCCGTCCATGAATGCCATTGCCAGGTTTTTCTGCGCCGTCGGCGTCCGTGGCCTCGTCGTCGCGCTGGCGGTGCTGCCGCTGGGTTACACGGCGCCGGCCGCCGCAGCGCTCGTCGCCGCGGGTGATGTCGTTGCCGGCGAAGCCGGGCCGGACCGCCTGGAGCTGACGCTTTCGAGCGGGGCCCTGGCGCGTTTCGACGTCATGGAGTCGGGCCTCGTGCGCGTCCGTGTCGCGCCCTCCGGCCAGTTCTCGCCACGCCAGAGTCCGGCCGTCAGTCCCAGCGGTCTCGAGCCTCCGGGTGCCTTCGTCGTCGACATCGGCGACTTCTGGTACGTCGGGACCGCCGAACTGCACCTGTTCATCGAGAAGGCGCCGTTCCGGCTCATCGTATTGGACAGCGCCTTCGAACTCGTCAGCTACGAAGCGGCGCCCGGGGTCATGTGGGACGATGAAACCGGGCTGGTACTGACGCGGCGATTCGCGCTGCCGGGTGAACGTTATTTCGGGCTCGGCATGCGCGGCGGGCCGATCGAGCGTACCGGACGTGCACTGGTGATGCGTAATTCGGACCAGGCGGGTTATGGCGTCGACGCGCTCTACCAGAGCTACCCGTTCTTCTACACGCTGGGCAGCGGCGGTGCACACGGCCTGTTTCTCGACAACCCGGCCTACCCGTTCTTCGACATGAACTCGACCGGAGAGGGCGTGGTGTTGTTCGGCGCCGAGCGCGGCGAACTCGACTACTACGTCATCGGCGGCCCGACCACGCAGGATGTCGCCAATCGCTATGCGCGCCTGACCGGTTTCAACCAGCTGCCGCCGAAGTGGTCGCTCGGTTATCACCATTCGCGCTACGGCTGGCTCTCGGCCGAGGAGATCCGCGGGATCGCCGAGCGTCTGCGGGCGGACGACTTTCCTACCGACACCTTGTGGTTCGACATCGATTACATGGACAACCTGCAGAAGTTCACCTGGAACACGGTGACCTTTCCTGCACCTCAGCAGTTCATGGCCGAACTCGACGCGATGGGCTTCCGGCGCGTCTATATCGACGAGCCGTGCATCCGCACCGATGACCGCCTGTGGCCCTATCTCGACGCGCTCGGCTACTTCGTCGCCGACGGCGCGAACGGCGAGAGCCTCGTCAACAACATCTGGTTCGGCGAGGTGAGCTGGTTCGATTTCTCCAATAGTGACGCGAGTGACTGGATGAGCGAGCAGATCGCGGTGTTCGTCCAGTCGGGCATCGACGGTCTTTGGAACGATCTCAACGAGCCGGCGAACAACTTCATGCCGGAAGCCGAGTTCGCCTTCGACGGCGATCCTCGTGGCGAAACCGAGGCGCGCAACCTCTACGCGCTGCTTGCCAACAAGGCGGCCTGGGAAGGCCAGTTGCTCGCGCGTCCCAACGTGCGGCCATGGAACTTCTCACGTTCGGGTTACAGCGGAATCCAGCGGTACGCGCATACGTGGAGTGGCGACGCCAACAGCGATTGGCCGACGCTGCGCATCAATATCGAGATGAGCATCAGCATGGGCCTGTCCGGGCAGAACCAGTTCGGGCACGACACCGGGGGCTTCCTCGGTTCGCCGGATGCCGAGCTGTTCGTGCGCTGGCTCGAATTCTCGGCGTTCACGCCCTTGTTCCGCAATCACGCGGTCAACACGGCCGAACCCCGTGAACCGTGGGTCTACGGCGAGCCGTACACCTCGCTCATCCGTGACGTCATCAAGACCCGCTATCGTTTCCTGCCCTATCTCTATTCCCTCTTCGAGGATGCTGCTCGAACCGCGCGACCGGTGCTCGCGCCGACGCTGTTCTATGCGCCGGGCGATCCGTCGACACACACCCAGGACCATGACTACCTGCTGGGTCCTAACCTGCTCGTTGCGCCGGTCTACCTGCCGGGGGCGACGACGCGCGACGTCTACCTGCCCTATGGCAGTGACTGGGTCGATTTCCACGGCACGCAACTGTGGTCCGGCGGGCAGACCGTCACGGTCGATGCGCCGCTTGGCCGGACGCCGCTGTTCGTCCGCGCCGGCAGCGTGCTGCCGCTCGGCCCTGACGTCACGCATACCGGCGACGGTACCCCCGCGCATCTCGAGGTGCACGTCTTTCCCGGCGGCAACGGCGAGTTCGTGCTCTACGAGGACGATGGCGAGACGTTCGATTACCGCAACGGCGCGTTCCGTTATACGCGCATCGCAGCCGTAGTCGCCGGCAACGACACCAGCGTTACCGTCACGCCACTTGCCGGCAGCTATGAGCCAGGTCCACGCGACGTGACGCTGCACCTGCGAGGCAAGGCGCAGTCCCCTGCAGGCGTCAGTCTCGACGGCAACGCCCTCGACCAGGTAGCTGACGCCGCCGCGCTGGCCGGCCTCGCCTCGGGCTGGTACCACGATGCCGAAGCAACCGCCGTCGTCGTCAAGTTCCCGGGCGCGGCCGCAACACAGCAGGTGACGACGTTCTGACAGTAGACTGTGCCCGGAGCACTCTAGTTCCGGGACATCCACGCTTCCCGGCATCCGCGCTTCCCGACGCCCGTTCTCCCCCTGCCGGGACATCCATCTTTCTCTCCCCGGGACACCCATCGCGCTCCTTCCCGAGGCATTGCTCCTGGACACCCATCACCTCCCGAGGGCTATTGACCGCGATTGCGCCGGGACATCCACACTTTCCGACGGGGTCCTGGTGCTCTGTACCTCGTCCAGGATTGCCTCGTCCAGGGACACCCATCGTTTGTCGCCTTCTCATAGGAACCCCGCCGTCGTTTGTTTCAGAACTGCTCTCGTGACGTATCGAGGCGCCGAGAGGTGCTCGACGCCTGACAGGAGGTGGCAACGCGCGTTAGTAAGTCCCGATGGTGCGCCGAAGCGTTGACTGAGACCGCGATCGTCGTTTAGCGTGCTATTGGACCGACAGGATGTCGGTAGATTGATTGTCAGGAGGTCACGGATGACCCGCGCGCGCTCAAGTCTCGTGTCCAC
>JAPOKK010000407.1 GCA_029977665.1 Pseudomonadota bacterium
AAACCCCCGCGGGTTTTTTACGTTTCCACCTCCCCTCAAACGGGTGAGCCCCTTCCCCCCGGGCCCCAAGCCGCCATGCCGAGCGCCGACAATCATGCCAGCCAAGCAGCGCTTACAGGAACATGCCGCATCGCGATCGCCCGCGTCACCCGCCATGATCGCGAGCCACATGCGGCCGGCTTGCAGCGCGGCACGGCTCACAGACAACGTATGAGCAGGGACAGCATTGAACGCCGGTATCAAGCCACGCAGCCTGAACGCGAACGACATCTTCGTACTAATCGTCGACCCCGCCCCGAACCAACTCGATGAGACCCGACAGCGCCTGAGCGCTGCCGGCTTGTGCGTCACGGCGACGGCCTGCCCGGATCGCGCGCTGGTGCAGGCGAGCGAGCGCCGACCCGACGTTCTCATCGTTACCGACGAGATCGATGGCACTGATGGCCACGGTCTCGCGACCGCCATCCAGGCGATGCACCCGGCGACCGAGATCCCCGTGCTCGTGCTGAGTACCAGCGCAGACGAGCAAGCGCACCTGCGCTGCTTCGAAGGCGGCGCACACGACGTCATCGTCAAGCCCGTCAGCGCCGCGCTGCTGTATGCCAAGGTCAAGGTGTTGCTGCGCCAGCGCGAAATGCGCAATACGCTCGCCGCGCAGCACGACCGCCTCGCGCAGTACCAGGCGGAAAGCGAACGCGACAAGGAAGTTGCACGGCTCATCATCGACAACGTCGGCGCCAGTGCGACCCTCGACCAGGCCAACGTCGACTACCTGTTACGGCCGCTGGAAACCTTGAACGGCGACCTCATGGTTGCCGGGCGCACGCCGGCCGGCGCGCATTGTTTCATGATCGCCGATTTCACCGGCCATGGTCTGCCGGCAGCGATCGGCGTGCTCGTCGCGCACGGCGTGTTCACGGCGATGGTATCGCGCGGTCATGCCATCGAAACGGTCGCCGCCGAACTCAACCGCAAGATGTACCAGGTCCTGCCGCGCGATCGCTTCCTCGCCGCCATCCTCATCGAGATCTATCCCGATACCGGCTGGACTTCGGTCTGGAACGGCGGCATGCCGGAGATGCTGCTCAGACGCGCCGACGGCAGCCTCTCGGCCGGCTTTCCGTCGCGCTACCTACCGCTCGGGATCCTCGAACCCACGGCGTTCGACGCCACGACCGTGCGTCGCGAACTGCGCGAAGGCGATGCCCTCCTCGCCTGCTCCGACGGCGTGCTCGAGACCCTGGGTGAGGATGGACTGTTCGGTCTCGAGCGGGTGCGCGAGTGCGTGCGCAACGGCCGCGGCGGCGTCATCGAGACGCTCGTCACGGCGCTCGAAGACCACGCTGCGGGTCGCCCGGCGCACGACGACCTGTCCGTGCTCCACGTGCGCTTCGAGCGCGATGTCATGCTCGCCCTCGATGCCTCTCCCGCGCGCACTGCGAGCGGCCGCGCCGCGAGTCACTGGCGCGCCCTCGTCGAACTCGGGCACGACACCCTGCGCGGCAATGACCCGGTGCCCTTGCTCGGCACCATCATGGACCACCTGCAGGGCTTCGGCGCGCGCACGGCCGAGATCTACGTCATCCTGACCGAACTGTATTCCAACGCGCTCGAGCACGGGCTGCTCGGGCTCGATTCCGCGCTCAAGGACGGGCCCGACGGCTTCGGCACCTACTACGCGCTGCGCGAGGAACGCCTTGCCGAGCTCGATGAGGGGACCATCGCCATCGAGCTCGACCATCGTCCGACAATCGATGGCGGTGTGCTCGATATCACCGTGCGGCAATCACACAACGGCTGTGCCGCGACCGGGCTGGTGCCAGCCACGCTCGCCGGTAACGACGGTTACAGTGGGCGCGGTGTCGGCCTTGTCCGCTCGCTGTGCGAATCGCTGAACTACAGCGAAGACGGCCGTGTCGCCCATGCCCGCTATCAGTGGCATACGGCGCCGGTGTGGTCGGGATCAGGGTCGGGATCGGGGTCCGGACCGGGCGAGGCGGCGAAAAAAAAGGCCCCGGGGGAAGGGGCCTCGAAAATGGCCGGCTGAAGCAGACCGGCAGCGAAGGAAGGAGGAAGGCGTCTCGTCAGGCCGCGCGCGTTGCCGCGGTATCCCAGCTGCGCAGCTCCGGCATGACTTCCTTGGCGAAGACTTCGACCGTGCGTTGCGCGACTTCGAACGGCATGCCGGCGAAGCGCGGGATGATGAGGATGTCGTAGTCGCCGATGATCTGGCGGCGCTTCTCGAACTTGTCCAGCATGTGCTGCGGCGTGCCCCAGGCCTG
>JAPOKK010000042.1 GCA_029977665.1 Pseudomonadota bacterium
CGCGGAGTTGATGGCGGTCGCCGCGCACACCAGCAGCGCGCCGCCCGGCGCGGACGGCGCCATGCTGCCTAATATCGGCGAGGGCTGGTACTGGACCGGCGTCGAACGCTTCGGTGTCGCCGCCTTCTCGCGCGTGGTGCTGCTGCCGCCCGCTGCCCAGCCGTCCTTCTACGATGGCAGCTACCTGTTGATCCTCGTGCGCGACGATCCGGCCGTCGGACCCTAGGGCCTGTTGCTCGTTGATGAAGCGTCGAGTCATCACCTGGCTTCAAGCCCTGGAACCCCTCACGCATCAGGTCTTGTAGAAGATTCCCGGCTTGCGATCGCGCCACGGTTGAGCCTGCTCGATTTGCCCGGCCAACGCGATCAAGGTCGCTTCGTCGTTGAGCTTGGCGGCGAACTGCATGCCGATGGGCAGGCCGTCCGGCGACCAGTGCAGTGGCAGCGAGATAGCGGGCTGACCGGTGGTGTTGAACAACGGCGTGAACGGAATCCAGTCGAAGACCTGCCGACTCCATTCGCGCGCATCGACACCGATGGCGTTCTGATCGAGCGTGCCGAGCGTCAGCGGCGGCTGCGCGATGGTCGGTGTCAGCAGCACGTCAAAGCGCTCGAACATCGCGCCGGTCTGGCGGCTGACCAGGTTGAAGTTGGCCATCGCGTTCTGCATGTCCATCGCCGTGAGGCTGCACCCGTGGTGGTACAGTTCCCAGGTCACGCGTTCCAGGTTTTCTGGCGACGGCGCGCGACGCAGCGCCTTGGCGACGCCATCAATGGCCCAGGCGACGTAACTCGTCCAGATCACGATGAGTTGCTCGAAGTAATGCGCCCAGTCGATCTCGAAGCGCTCTTCGATGACTTCGTGACCGAGCGATTCCATCAGCTTCACCGTCGCGTGCAGGCCATCGACGACGTCCGCGTGTACGGCGCCACCCGACGGCGGGTTCGCGGTCCAGCCGATGCGCAGTTTGCGCGGCGGGCCGGCGAGTTCGTCGAGGTAGGGGCGCGCCGGCGGCGCGATGACGTTGGGCGGGCCAACATCCGGTCCCTGCACGGCGTCGAGCATCGCGGCGGTATCGCGCACACTGCGGCTCACGATGAGTTCCGCGGCGTAACCGCTCAGCCAGTCACCGTAGGCGGGGCCGGTCGGCACCCGCCCGCGGGTGGGCTTCAAACCGACCAGGCCGCAGCACGAAGCGGGAATGCGGATGGAACCGCCGCCGTCGTTGGCGTGCGCGATCGGGACCACGCCCGCGGCGACCATCGCGGCCGAGCCGCCGCTCGAACCGCCCGGCGTACGCGCAGGGTCCCAGGGGTTGTGCGTCGGTCCGTAGAACACCGACTCCGTCGTCGGGTTGTAGCCGAACTCGGGTGTCGCGCACATGGCAGCGGTGACAACGCCGGCGGCGCGAAAGCGCTTCATGAGTTCGGAGTCTTCGCCGGCGACGAGCGCTTCGGTCAGCTTGCTGCCGCAACGCGATGGTGTGCCGCGGGCCTGCACGCCGAGTTCCTTGAGAAACATCGGCACCCCGTGAAAGGGGCCCTCGGGCAGCCCCCCCGCGATCTCGGCACGCGCCATGTCATCGATTCGCGCGGTGACGCCGTTGAGCGCGCCGTTGACCGCATCGATGCCGGCGAGTGCGTCTTCGAGCAGCTCGGCCGGCGTCACTTCACCCTTGCGTACGAGTTCCGCGAGCCCGAGGCCGTCGTAACCCGAATACCCGTTGACGTTCGCCATGTTTCCTCTTCCCCTCGTCGTGTTGCGGTCGAACAAGCATAGGTAGGGCGCGCGAATCCGCGCAAGCCGCGCACGCTGTCCTCAGGGCCAGGCGAAGACGATCGCGATGCCCGCAACGAGCAGCCCCGCCAGGCGCGGCAGCAGCGCGTTCCTGAGTGCCGTCCCGCCGATGACGGCGACGATGCCGCCTTTGAAGACAAGGTTGGCGAGCGAGGCGACGAAGATCACGCGCCAGGCATCGTCCGCGGCGACGCGCCCCTGCTCGAACAGGCCCGCGGTCGATAGCGTGATCGCATCGACGTCGGTCAGCCCCGAGAGAAAGGCGACCGGGTAGAGGGCGGTCGTGCCGAAGTGGTGCTGAGCCGCCGCGCTGACCAGCAGCACCAGCGAGAACAGCGCAGCGAAGGTGACTGCTATCGTCAGTTCCGCGGGGTTGCCGGGTTCGTCGATGTCGATGCCGCGCGTGCCGAGACGCAGCAGGCTGGCCGCGGCCACCGCCAGGAACAGCGCGAGCATGACCAGCGCCGGGCCGGCTAGCGAGGGCAGGAGCGCCCGGGCCACGGCACCGACCTCGACCAGCATGCGCGGGTAGACCAGGCCGCAGGCGATCAGGATGATGACCACCGCGAGCGGGGCGACGCGCGCCTGGTCGCGCGCGCGGTTGGCGAAGCTCACCGTGGTCGCAGTGCTCGAGACGATACCGCCGAGGACCCCGGTCAGCAGGGCGCTGCCGTTGCCGCGGGCGAACTTCAGGGCAATGTAGCCGAACAGGTTGATGCTCACGATCAGGACGACCATGACCCAGGTCGTGTGCGGATTGAGCACGTCGTAGGGGCCGACGGTGCGGTCCGGCAACACGGGCAGGATCACCATGCTGAGCAGCACGAAGCGCGCGATGGCGGCGAACTCGTGCGGCGCGATGTGCTCGATCAGGCTATGCAGAGGGTTCTTGAAGTACAGCAGCAGGGTCACGCCGCCGCCGAGAATCACGGCGAGCACCGCGTAGTCGGCGGTCGCGAGGGTGCCGACCAGGAACATCGCCATCGCCGCGAGCTCGGTGGTCATGCCGCCGACCGGCTCCTCGCGGGCGAGCAGCCAGCCGTGGGCGAGGACCGCCGCGGAGACGCCGACGAAGCCGGCCGCGATCAGCCAGCCGCCGAAGTCCCTGGCCAGGATCCCGCTCATGCCGCCGATGGCGCTGATCAAGGCGAACGAGCGCAGGCCGATCGGCTTGCCGGGCACCCACTCGCGCTGCAGGCCGACGAGCAGGCCGAGGCCGACCGCCAGCAGCATGCCGAGAACGTGCTCTTCGATGAAGTCCATGCGTGGGCAACATAGCGCCAAACGCGGCGCCGTGCACCGCCGCGCGCGAGCGCTCGATCAGGCAATCGCCGCGAAGGCGGATCCGGGCGGGTGCACGGCCCATGGTATCGGCGGTCGCGAAGCGGGCGACGGGCGCGTGCCGTGTGGCGCGACGGGGCCGCGTTGCGGCGTCGGGCGCGGGCGACGGGCAGGTGCGCCGCCTACGCGTGCGCTAAGCGCGAGCGCCGCGGCGTGGAGCTGTTCACCCGGTTGCCGAGACACTGCGCTCCCCACGTGACTGATGCCGAAGGTCAGCGGAACATCAGGTCGCTTGTCGGCGCGCCGCGTGGACCTCGTTCGCCTCGACCGCGAGCCTGGTCGGCCTGCACCGTGTCCATGGTGCGCGACCTCCTGATGGGCGTGCCGCAGCTCGTTCGAGAGTTCAGGCGTCAAGCAGCCGCTTCTCGTAATAGGCTGCCAGCTTGTCGAGTTCCCCCTCGCAATCACCCTCGAAGCACGAGCCGTGCATCACCGCGAGACGCGCGGGACGGAGTTCTTTGAGGCGACGAATCGTGGGTGCGGTCGCAGGTGTCAGTGCCGTGGCGCCGAAGCCCTCCTCGGCGGCGATCGTCGCAGCGACGATGCTGTCGCGGGTCAGCGCGGGGCCATCTCCGACCTGTGTGAACAGGTCACCCGTGAACAGGGTTCTCGTTACTTCCTCAAACATCAGGCCGGACTCCCATGCATGGGGAACGTGCGGCGTATCAATCCAGCGGACACGGCGCTCGCCCAGGTCGAGGACATCGCCATCGGCGAGTGGTCGCGGAGGTCTGTCGGCAAGATCGTTGAGCGACACCATGCACGCAACCGATCCGTGCGCGACCTGGGCACAGGGCGCGCTTGCGAGCCACTCGTTCATCGAACCGCATTCGTCCGCCTCGACGTGACCGAAGGAGATCCATCGCAGCCTGTCCGGGGCGACAATCGTCGCTGCGGCCGCACTCACCGCGGCATACAGCGCGCGGCCGCCGCAGTGAAACAGCAGCGGCTGCTCCGCGTCGATCAGGTATTGGTTGAAGGTGAAGCCGTGCGGCGGCATGTCCGCGACGAACGTGGACAGCCGGTAGACATCGTCAGCAATCTCGTCGACGCGGGTCTTCATGTGCGGCGCTCGATGTGGAGGTGGTTCCCAGCATACTCCGCTGCCGCCGCGTATTCGGCCCCTGGGCTTGCGGACCTGTCACCGTCGTCCGGAGTGGCAACCGGAAACGGTTGGACGAAAGCCGCAACCACGCGCTGCGTCCCTATCTGGCTGGCGCAGGTCCGGTCGAGCGCATGTTCGCGGTCGATTGACGGCAGACTGCCCCGCGTGTCGGTGGGCCGCCGCGTTCTCCAGCAAATCCAGGGTCCGTTCGTGCTCGGCTCATCCGGCGGATACCCTGAGCCAGCTGAGCCCGATCGACCGCGCATGGCTTGCCACCCGATCGTGTGGTAAAACGCACGCATGCCCAGAACACCTGCCGGACAGACCCGCGCGAAGGTGCATGCCTTCGTCTACCAGCGCATCCTGCGCGGCGCGCCGCCCTCGGTGCGCGAAGTGCAGGAGGCGTTCGGCTTCCGTTCTTCGGCCACCGCGCGCCAGCACCTCGACGCGCTGGTCGAAGACGGCGTGCTGGAACGCGAACCCGGGCGCGACCGCGGTTACCGCGTGCCCGGCGCCGTCGTGCCCGGCGTCGTGCCGATCGTCGGTCGTGTGCAGGCCGGCAGCTTGAGCGAGGCGATCGAATGCGCCGAGGGGTATGTCGCGGTCAGCGCCGAACTTGCCGACAGCAGCTTCGCGCTCATCGTCGTCGGCGAGAGCATGGCCGGCCGCGAGATCCACGATGGCGACATCGTGCTGGTCCGGCGCGACGCGCCGGTGCGCCAGGGCGACGTGGTCGTCGCGCTGGTCGGCGACGAGGCGACCGTGAAGACCTACGCAAAGTCCGGCCAGCGTATCGTGCTCAAGGCCGAGAACCCGGACTACGAGGACATCGTGCCGACGCCCGGCGGCGCGGAGTTCCGCATCCTCGGCCGCGTGTTCGAAGTCAGGCGGCGCCTGTGAAGCGCGACCCTTTCGCCGATCTGAACGCGGCGCAGCGGGCCGCGGCGACCTTCGGCGAGGCCGGCGGCGGGGCGCCGTGGAGCAGCGGGCCGTTGCTCGTGATCGCCGGTGCCGGCACCGGCAAGACCACCACGCTCGCGCATCGCGTGGCACACCTGTGCCTCAACGGTGTCTCGCCGGACCGCATCCTGCTGCTCACCTTCACGCGCCTGGCCGCGCGCGAGATGGTGCAGCGCGCCGGCCGCACGGTGGCAGCGGCGCTCGGCGCCCGCGCGGACGGCCGCCCCGGCGGCATGCCGGGCAGCCTCGAGTGGGCCGGAACCTTTCACGCCATCGGCGCACGGCTGCTGCGCCACTACCACGAGAATCTCGGCCTCGACGCGGCGTTCTCGGTGCTCGACCGCGGTGACAGCGCCGATATCATGGACTACGAGCGCCAGGCGCTCGGCTTCCACCGCAGCCGCGTGCGCTTTCCGCAGAAAGCCGCCTGTCTCGACATCTACTCGCGCACCGTCAACGCGCAATGCGAGCTTGAACGGACCCTCGCCGAGTCGTTCCCGCATTTCGCTGAATGGCACGATGAATTGAAGGCGCTTTTCGCGGCCTACGTCGAGCGCAAGTTCACGCTCCAGGCGCTCGACTACGACGACCTGCTGCTCTACTGGATGTACCTGGTCGAAGACGAGCGCATCGCGGCCGACCTCGGCAGCCACTTCGATCACATCCTGGTCGACGAGTACCAGGACACGAATCGCCTGCAGGCGGAGATCATCCGGCGCATCCGGCCGGACGGTGCGGGCCTGACCGTGGTCGGTGACGATGCGCAGTCGATCTACGCCTTCCGCGCCGCCGAGATCGAGAACATCCTGGATTTCCCGGATCATTACCCGGGAGCGCAGGTGATCAAGCTCGAAGACAACTATCGCTCGACCCAGCCGATCCTCGACTGCTCCAATGCGCTCATGCACGAAGCCGAACGCGCTTATCCCAAGGCGCTGCGCGCGGCGCGCGGCAACGGCCACCGGCCGCAGCTAGTCACCGTTGAAGACGAGCAGGAAGAGGCGCTGTACCTATGCGACGCGATTCTCGATCGTCGCGAGCAGGGCGTGCGCCTGTGGCACCAGGCGGTGCTGTTCCGCAATTCGCGGCACACCATGCGCCTCGAACTCGAACTCGGCCGGCGCGACATTCCCTACGTGAAGTACGGTGGACTCAAGTATCTCGAGTCGGCCCATGTCAAGGACGTCCTCGCGGTCCTCAACTGGGCCGAGAACCCGCGCAACGACCTCGTCGGGTTTCGCGTCCTGCAGCTCCTGGACGGCATCGGGCCGGCCACCGCGCGCAAGGCCTGCGATCACCTGCTCGCGAATGACGGCGACTTCGCTGCCCTGCACACCCTGAGCGGCGTGCCGGCAGGCGCGGCCGAGCCGTGGCGCGCGACCTCCACGCTGCTCCAGACCCTGCGCGAGGCGCCCTGGCCGGGGCAGCTCGAGATCGTGCTCGACTGGTACCAGCCGCACCTCGAGCGGCGCTACGACCACACGTTTCCGCGCCTGGGCGATCTCGAACAGCTCCTGCAGCTGGCCAACGACTACGCGAGCCGCCGCGCCTTCCTCACCGAACTGACGCTCGACCCGCCGAGCGGTAGCGGCGATCTCGCCGGCGAGCCGCACATCGACGAGGACTTCCTCGTCCTCTCCACCGTGCACTCGGCCAAGGGGCAGGAATGGGACACGGTATACGTGCAGCATTTCAGTGACGGCACGTTTCCCAACGAGTTCGCCGCCGGCGACAGCAACAAGCTCGAAGAGGAACGCCGCCTTGCCTACGTGGCGCTGACCCGCGCAAAGAATCGCCTCGTGCTGGTCAACCCGTTCAAGTACTTCGTGCCCCAGCAGCAGCGCTTCGGCGACCGTCACGTCTACGGCACCAAGAGCCGCTTCCTCACCGACCCGGTGCTGGCGACGCTCGACCAGGTGCATTGGTCGAGCCGTCCCGATGCACGCCCGGCCTGGGACCCGGGCGTGCGCGTCGATCTCAAGCAGCGCGCGCGTGCCCTGTGGCGTTGACCCGGGGCGGTTCATCGCCGTGCGGCGAGTCCGCTCAATGCCAGTCCGTGGTGGTGTTCTCGGTGCTGGGGGAGAACGCGTGCGGCGGCACCATGGCAGCGAACGTCGGGTAGGGCTGCGGTGCGCCGAACAGGAAGCCCTGGCCGAGATCGCAACCGTTGTCACACAGGAAGCGGCGCTGGAGCTCCGATTCGATGCCTTCCGCGACGACCTGCATGTGCAGCTTGTGCGCCATCGCGATGATGGCGGCGACGATCTCGGCATCCTCGCGCTGGGTCTCGACGCGTTGCACGAAGGAGCGATCGACCTTGAGGACGTCGATGGGGAGGTCCTTCAGGTAGCCGAGCGAGGAATAGCCGACGCCGAAATCGTCGATCGCGATAGAGATGCCGAGATCCTTGAGCTGTTCGAGGACCTCGCGGGTCTCGCGGATGTTCTCCATCAGCATCGTTTCGGTGATCTCGACCTCGAGATCGGCCACGTCGACCGCGGTCGCTTCGATGGCGCGGCGGAAGATCCCTGGCAGGCCACCGCCGCGGAACTGTCGTGCCGAAAGGTTGATCGACAGCCGCACGCGCGAGCGACCGGCCCGGCGCAGCCGCGCCAGGTGCTCGCAGGCGCCGATGATCGCATGCTCGCCGATGCGCTCGATCAGCTCGCTTTCCTCGGCAAGGCCGATGAAATGCTCGGGCAGGAGCAGACCGCGGGTCGGGTGCTGCCACCGCGTCAGGACCTCGGCGCCGACCAGGCTGGCGTTGGACAATCGCCACACCGGCTGAAAGTACTGCACGAACTCGGCGTGCTCGAGGCCTTCCCACATCTCGCGCTGGAGGAACAGGCGATCGGTAATTTCGTCGTTCATCTCGTCGAGATAGAACTGGTAGAGGTCGCGGCCGCGACTCTTGGCCCGGTATAGCGCGAGATCGGCGTTCTTGAGCAGCGTCTCGGCACTGTCGCCGTCGTCGGGAGCGATGGTGATGCCGATACTCGCTGACACGCGCAGCAGGTGCGTGCCGACCCGCACCGGCTTGCGGAACTCGGCGAGCACCTTGCTCGCCACCACCTGCGCCGCCTCGATGCTGCCGATCTCGCTCATCAGGATGGCGAACTCGTCGCCACCGATGCGCGCGACCGTGTCTTCGTTGCGCACGCACCGGAGCAGCCGGTCGCTCAAGGTGCGCAGCAGTGCGTCGCCCGCGTCATGTCCGAGCGTGTCGTTGATCTGCTTGAAGTTGTCGAGGTCGAAGTAGAGCACGGCCAGGCGGTGACCCGAGCGGTGGTTGACGCGCACCGCCTGCTGCAGTCGGTCGATGAACAGGCGGCGGTTGTGCAGGCCGGTCAGCGAATCGAAAAACGCAAGCTGCTCCATTTCCGTGCGGATACAGGTCAGCTCGTCAACGGTCTCGAACAGGCCCGTCGTGAGCCGCGCGTTCTCGACACCCAGCGCGAGCTGGTGCGAAAACAGGGTCAGCCAGCTCAGGTGCTCGAGCGTGAACGGCGCGACGTTCCGAGTACGCGAATCGACGACCACCAGGCCTATCGTCTGCGCACCGTTCCAAAGCGGCGCGCACATGCCGTTGACGATGCCGCTGGCGAGCAGGCTGTCGGCGACGTCGAACTCGGGGTCGCTGGCGGAGAAGAGCACGGCGCGACCGCGCTCCAGCACCAGATCGCGCAAGGTTCGCGACAGCCCTTCGGGCTGCGTCTTGCCCGCGCGGTCGCGTGCATAGGCAGGCTCGAAGGTGTCGCCATCGGCGCTTTCGAGGTACACGGTGAGCCGATCGGCGCGCGGCAGGAGGCTCAGCAGGCCGGTCGCGAAGTACTCCAGCAAGCGGCCGACTTCGCGTTCGCCGGCCGCGTGCGTAGTGAAGCGGTGCAGGGCGAGCAGCACCGCGCGATCCGCGCTCTCGCCGAGCTGCTGCAGCGTATCGCGCTCGGTGACTTCGAGCGCCTCGCCGATATCGAGCGTCGATTCGATCTCGGCAGCCATCGCCGGCGTGGTGGAAGCCGCATCAAAAGTCGCGACGCGCAGCGCCACGGCGCGCGTGGCGTGACCGAGAAGCAGCTCGTCGCCAGGTTCGATGGCGACCCGACCATGCTCGCGGTCGATGCGGATGAGCCGATCCCCGCGCCGTACCAAGGAGCCGTTGGTGCTGCGCAGGTCGTGATAGACGATACCGTGTTCGGTCACCCGCAGTTCGCCGTGAAAATTGGACACGATGGGATCGGGGACGACCACGTCGTTGGCCGCGTCACGGCCGATGCGAACCGAGCTCGTGTCGAAGTCGCGGACCTCCGGCGTCCCGTCGGCGCGGGTGAGCTCTATGCGCAGCATGGCCAACCCGGTGCGCCGTGGCGCCCAGGCCCGACGCCGTCGACATTCCTCGGGCGCGTGGTGGCGTTCATCTCGATGTCAACAATTGCAACACGAAGCCATTGATAACACACGCTCCGACCACACCCATGTGATTCCGTTCACAGTGCCTGGTGCGAGCGCGCCCTGCGTGTGTGAACGAGGCCCGGCTTCCGCGGGCGATGCGGGCGAAGCGGACGGGCGTCGCCAGGTGGCTGGTGCCCGTGGCGGCTGGACTCGAAATCCTGCGGCGGGAAGGCGGCGGGCCCGGGCGAGCCCGCCAGGAAGGGACAAGGCCGCGCGGACGTTCAGTCGTCGCGGGAATCGAAGCGGCCGTGACCGCCGCGCACACGAATGGTGTACAGGGTGGTCGTACCGCTGATTTCGTTGGTCACCGCCAGCAACGGCCGGCCGTCGCGGTGGCGCGCAGGGATGAAGGTCAGCCCTTCCGGTCCCAGGTCGCCGGCCGTGCCGGCCGCGGCATCGCCCGCGAAGTCGCGGTTGTTGATGTACTGCACGAAACGCGGTGCGATCGGGTTGGAGACGTCGTAGACCATGATGCCGCCGATGCGCTCGAGCCCGATGAACGCATAGTGGCGGCCGCCGATCTCGCCCACCGTGACGCCTTCGGGCTCGGGGCCCTTGTCGTCGCTGCGGTTGTCGAAGCTACCGTTCTCGTCGTTGGGCGAATTGAACTCCGCCGGCAGCACGTCGGCCAGGATGCGCTCGAGCTCCGAGCCGCTGTCGTAGACCATCTCGCCGGCCGCGTTCAGAATCGAGAACGAGCGACCGCCGTAGACGTGCAGCACATCAATGTCGCCGTCCCTGTCGGTATCGCCGGTGGCCGTGGTCATGTTGAGGCGGCCGAGGCGCGCATCGTCGGTCAACAGCGCGAGATCGGGGTAGGCGCTGGGATCGACGAGGAAGTCCTCGTTGACGTCGCCGATCCGTGCTTCCTCGCTGTAGCCGTCGTAATCGCGCGAGTCGCCCTCGTTGGCGGTGACGATGTAGGTCTCGCCGTCGACCTCGTAGGTGGCGATGGCGTCCGGCTGGTACATGCCGACCACGGGCCAGGCCTTGAGGTTGACGCCGTCGTCGCGATTGCTGGCGTCAATCGCGTTTTGGATCACGCCGTGATCCTTGGTGCCGAGCGGCACGAGGTCGGTGACCCGCGCGTTGTCGACATCGACGATGGCGATCGCGTTGGCTTCTTGCAGGCTCACCCAGGCGGTGCGCGAATCGGCCGAGACGGCGATGTACTCGGGCTCGAGATCCTGCGCCACGCTCGCTCCCGGTCCGAAAATGCGGATCGGCGTAAGGTCGAGGCCGTTGTAGGCCTGGAAGTCCGCCGTGGCGACGCTTGCCGCGGCGATCCCGCCGCTGATGTCGATGATGCTGATGCTGCCTTCCGGGTCGACCAGGTAGTCGTCGTCCGGCTCGCCTTCGTTGGCAACCAGTACGCGCGTGCCGTCCGGCGTGAACGTCACCATGTCCGGGAGCGCACCGACGGTGACGTCGTTCAGGTAGCGGCCCTTGACGTCGAAGAACACCACGCTGCCCGGATCCTGCTTGGGATCGGCCTCGACCGCCACCGCGACGATGCCGTGGCTGACGGCCACCGAGTTGACGCCGACGCCGTACGCCGACAGGTCGATGGTGAATTGCAGGCGCGGCCTGCGCGGGTTGCGGATGTCGAGCACGTCGACCGTGTTGGCATTCGCGTTGGTCACGAACAGGCGGCGCGTCCAGGGATCGTAGGCCGAGATTTCCGCTGCGCCTTCGTCGAACACGCCCGACGCGTAGGTGCCCGCGACCGCGAGTTCGATGGGGGCGTTTGCCGAGACGCTGGTCACGGGGTCGTAGCGATGATCGCCGGCCTGGACGCCGGAAGCGGCCGCGGCCACGCAGGCCGCCAGCAACGCTTTTCCAACCATGAATGTCATGGTGTTCCTCCTGGTTCGTTATTGATTCGAAAGGCAAATGCCGTCGAGCAGGCTAGAGAGCCGGGATGACGATTCGGTGACCCGTAGGTGACGGACTGATGACGCTTGCGTGACACGCCACGGCCTTGCACGGGGCGGCGCCGCTTCGGGGCCGGGTGTCTGATGGCCTGCCCGGGCCGGGCGCAGGAGGGGATCGAGACGCGCCGTGCGCGCCGACGCGACCGGGTGTCGTTGCCGGGTGCCCGTGCATTCGCGCGGCCGGGCGAGGGCGTGCGCGAATTTATATTGACGAAATCTTCAATAAAGTGATAATTGAAGATGGTGTCAATAAAGGCACGCGCGGCTGGAGGTCGCCATGAATGCTTCACAGCCCCCTTCACCTGGCCGGGCAGCGGACGACCTCGCTTCCTATCACCCGATGAGCCCCGCCGTTCAGGAAGATCCCTACCCGATCTACCGTCACCTGAGGGCGTACGAACCGGTCAAGTACATCGCGGATCTCAACGGCTATGCGGTCAGCCGCAACGTCGACGTTCGCGCGGTGCTGTTGAACCACGCGTTGTTCTCTTCCGACCCCCTCATTCAACTCGCTTTCGGCGAGGGCAATCCGGCTCCCGAAGCGCAGTACATGATCGCGGCCGACCCGCCCGACCATACGCGGCTGCGTACGCTCGTGAACAAAGCATTCTCGCGGCGCATGCTCGAGACCCAGCGACCGCAGATCGTGCGCATCGTCGATGCGCTGCTCGACGAAGCTGCAGAGCGGCAAGCGTTCGACTTCGTCGAATGCATCGCTTCGCCGTTGCCGGTCAACATCATCGGGCAGATCATGGGCATCGAAACCTCGATGCGCGCGACGTTTCGTCGCTGGTCGAACAATGTCACCGCCGGTGGCAACGCTGGGACGCTGACGGACGAACAGCGTGCCGCGATTCACGCCGATCGTGACGACTTCCGTCAGTACTTCCTCGAGCGCATCGCCGCGGTGCGGCGCCGACCCGGCGACGACCTGATATCCGCGCTAGTCGCGGCCGAAGAGGGCGGCGACCAGCTGACCGCAGACGAGGTGCTGGCACTGTGCGTGCTGCTCCTGATCGGAGGCAACGAAACCACGACGAGTCTCCTGTCCAACGCGCTGGTTGCGCTGCGCGACTTTCCCGAGCAGGAACGTCTCGTACGCGGCAACCGCGCCCTCGTTCCCAGGCTGACCGAGGAGACCTTGCGCCACAATTCGCCGATCCAGGTGTTGTTCCGCCGCGCCACGTCCGATACCGAGATCGCCGGCGTGCGCATCCCCGAGAACAGCATCGTGCTGCCCATCTTCGGCAGCGCGAACCGGGACGAGGCTGTGTTCGAGCGGCCGGACGTGCTCGATGTCGAACGTCCCGACCTGCGCCATCACGTGGCCTTCGGCTGGGGCATACACATGTGTGTCGGGCGCGCGCTGGCCCTGCTCGAAGGGGAATTGGCCATCAACCACCTGTTCGATCGTTTCGACCGGATCGAAATCACCCAGCCCGAGATTCATTGGTGCGACGCGTTCTACTTGCGCAGCCCCAAGGAACTCCGCGTGCTCTGCCGCTGAAGCCCGCGTGTCTCCCGCGTCGGCACACAGGAAGAGTCGTGGCGCGAGGCCGGCGCAACGTGCCCGGCGCATGGCGCCGGCCGCCCGCCGCGCTCACCTGGCGCGCGCGGCACTCGCCATTTTCGCCTCCCGGGGCATCGGGGAGGCCAGCCACACGGCGGTCGCCGCCGCGGCCGGCGTCGCCGTACCGACGGCGTTCCATTACTTCGCATCGAAGGAACGACTCGTCGAGGCGGTCCTGTCCGAAGTCTCGCGTTACCTGCTCGAGGACCTGTTGGCGGGCAACGACGACCCCGCCGTGCCCGCGCCGTCATCGATCGAATCGGTCCTCATGGCGTTCTGCGATTCGATCGACAGTGACCCGGATTACGCGCGCGTGTGGCTCGAGTGGAGCGTCTCGATCCGCGAGGGCTTGTGGGATGGGTACCTCGCATTCCACCGCGCGGCGCTTGCCGGGATCCGACGCATCCTCGAGCGCGGCGTGCGCGAGGGGACGATCCGGCGCGAGATCGACCGCGACGACGCGGCGCGCGTGATCGTGGGCCTCGCGCACATGGTCGCGCAGATGAAGTTCTCCGGCGCATCACGCGAGCAAGTCGTGCGCACCGTGCACAGCCTGGTCGGGGGCTTTCTCGAACCCCGGGGCGACGCGCCCTGACACGGCGCGCCGCGGGACTTCGCGATTTGAAGCAGGAAGAGGGAGGAAGGAGCATGCATCTCGGCTATCTCGATCACATGAGGAAGGCCATGCCAGCGACAGGGCGCCGCGCGTTCCTCGGCGCTGCCGCGGCCGTGGCGGCTTCCGCCGTGTTCGGCAGGGCGGCGGCGGACGATGGCGGCGCCGCCGCCGGCTTTAAGGGAAACGGGCGCATGGGTATGAGCACCGGCGAGGACTGGATCGACACCTTCTTCACCGGTGGCGCCGAGGCGATCGTCCACTACTACGCCGACGACTTCGTGTTCGAGGACGTCACGCTGTTCCAGACCATCGACACGAAGGACGACCTCTACCGTGCCTTTCTGCCATTCGGCAATGCCGGGCCGGACAGCCCGGCCGGTGTGCACCAGTTCGACGTCGTGCGCTACGACGGCGGCCGGGCGGGCGACCGTCGCGGGCTGCAACGCCAGCAGATCCCCGGGAACTACACGCCCGCGCTGTGGGAAACCTGGAGCAAGGATACGCTCGCCGGTATCGACCATGAATACGACGAGTGGGCGGTGATGAACTGGGTTTGGAAAGCGACCCACAACATGGATTTCCTCGACATGCCCGCTGCCGGCAAGACCACGCACACGCGTGGCATGACGTTTCACCTGTACCGGAACCGTAAGATCGTTCGCGAGTTCACGTACTGGAACTTTCGCGACGTGGCCGTCCAACTCGGTGTTCTCAAACCGCAGGAGCCGTTCTGGAAGGCCGGGCGCGGTGCGTGAACCGTGGGCCTGCCCCGGTAGCGAGACGGAAACGGCGGGGC
This sequence comes from Pseudomonadota bacterium, assembly GCA_029977665.1. GTDB lineage: Bacteria > Pseudomonadota > Gammaproteobacteria > JACKNG01. The sequence goes on from JAPOKK010000042.1 coordinate 14,570, forward strand.
GCGCCGCGCGCCGATTGGCGCGTCTTCGAGCGTGCCCGCATGACCGTTCGGGCCGCCGAGGGCCCGCATCACGACGACCCCGTTTGCGCGTGCGGTGCCGCATCGCTTTTCCCCGCCGGGCGCGGGCAGTAAGGTGTATCGGGCGACGACACGGGAAGTAGAACGCGTTGCCGATTCGACTCGATCACCTGATGTGGGGGGCGCCGAGCCTGCAGGCGGGGATGGCAGAGGCGCGGCGCCTGTTCGCCGTGACGCCGGCCGCGGGCGGCGTTCACCCGGGGCTCGGCACCTGCAACGCATTGCTGTCACTCGGCGACGATCAGTACCTCGAAGTGATCGCGCCGGACCGTGCGCAGGAACTCGCTGGGACCCTCGGCGCACGCCTGGCGTCGCTGGAGATGCCGGCGCTGGTGACCTGGGCTGCGGCCGCCCCCGATCTCGACGCGGTCGCGTCCGCTGCACGCGGCGCTGCGCTCACCGTGCGCGGCCCCGTGCCCACCGAGCGGCGGGCACCGGATGGCAGCGTGCTGCGCTGGCGCCTGATGTTCGTCAGTGGCCACGCGTTCGGCGGCCTCGTGCCGTTCTTCATCGACTGGATGGATACGCCGCACCCGTCGCGAACCAACCCGGTTGCCGGCCGTCTCCTCGACCTCGATGTGGCCACGCCGGAGGCCGGGGACCTGAACACCCTGTATGCCAGTCTCGGCATCCCCGTTCGGGCGTCCCGGGCACCGGCGCCGTCTCTCACCGCGCGCATCGCGCGCGATGGCAGGACTGTCGTGCTGCGGAGCGCGCAGGGCGCCGAGGTGTGGTCACCGTGAGGAGGGTCAGTATCTGTCGTTGCCCGGCGAACCCCGCGGCCTGGCACTCATTCGCAATCCTCGGGACCGGGCGGCCGGGCGAGCAGGTCCTCTAATAGCGCGCGACGCTCGTCGGCAAGCCGTGCGCGCAGGCGCGCCACGCACGCCGCCGTGCCTTTCCCGTAGCACAGCGTGAGGTCATCGTGTGCACAGGGGTGGGCGGTAGCGAGGGTTGCATCGACGTAATCGGCCCAGGCACGGTTGGCGCGTTCGAATGCCGCCAGCGCATGGGCATCCGCTGCCAGCGCGTCGCGCATACGCTCGCGCGCCGCGACGAGCGCCAGTTCGGCGGTATGTGCATCCACGGCTGCGCAGTAGTTGCGCTCGAAGCGCGTGCCCTGCGGGCGGCACTCCACCGCAAGCGCAGCGTGCGCAGCGCATGACAGCACGAGCGCGAGCCATACACGACGCAAGTCAGTGGCCCGTCCGTGCCGCGGCGCGCCACAACGAACGCGCCGCCTGAGCGCGATGACCGCCCCGACACCGGCATGGCCGGTGTCGGGGATCACGGCAGCGCGTGACACGGTCACGTCACGCGGCGACGGCACGCAGTTGCGGCTGCGGTGCGGCATCGCGTAGCGGGCGGCGTCGCCGCACCAGCCACAGGCCTGCGGCACCCAGTAGCGGCAAGGACGCCGGCAGCGGTACCAGGGCCGGCGTCGCGCGCAGCATCGTGGCCTGCTCCCAGTCGAAGCCGTAGCCGAGCAACTCCGCATCGGACCACATGTCGCCGACGAACAGGACACCGAACGGCGAGCCGTCTTCGTAGTAGCCGCCGGAAACCGTCAGCACCGGCACGCCGAGATGATTGATCTCGGAGACCGTGGTGCCACGGATCCGCCCGGTCTCGAGATCCTCGAGGGGGGTGAGCGCCTGCGGGAAGAACAGGCCGTCCAGATCGTACTCGTCCAGTACGCGGTTGAACTCGGCGAGCATCTCTACGCGTGCGGCGAAGTAGGCCTCGATGTTGGCGGGCGAGTCCGGATCGGCAAACTCGTCCGGAAAGTTACCGGGCGTGCTGGCAAACGACTCACCCGGCGCAAACGGTGAGATGCCGAGCGTCTCCAGTGCTGCGATCGAACTGGTGCCGTTGGCCGCCGCGACCTGGTTGACGATCATGCTCGGACCCATGCGCTCGAGCCACTTTTCGAAGTAGTACGGATCGGCGCCGTTGGCACTCGGCAAGGCGGAGAACAGCGATGCGAAGTTGCTGCCCGAGAACGGGTCATCGACGAGTTCGGCGCCCTGGCCGATCAGCATGGCTTGGGCATCCTGGTACATGGCGAGCGTCTCGGGAGCCAGTTCGTCTCCCGCATTCCAGCCCGGACCCCACAGGCCGAAGCGTTTACCCTCGAGCGCCGTTTCCGACAGGAGGCTCGTATACCCGTCCTTCGGCATGTTGCCGACCGAAGCGTAGGTTTTTTCGTCCGCCAGGGTATAGCCGGCCATCGCGTCGAGCATGAGCGCGGCATCGGTGACGGTCCGGGCATGAGGGCCGACCACGTCGCGGTTGGCGCCGGCGAGCGGCGCCACACCCGCGTTCGGTACGAGGCCGAAGGTCGTCTTGAGGCCGACCAGGCTCTGTGCTCCTGCCGGGTTCTGGATCGAGCCGCCGGTCTCCTCCGCCGTGCCGATGACGGCGAAGCTGCCGGCGACGGCCGTTGCCGTGCCGGCACTGCTTCCGCCCGGGAGCAGTGAGCGATCATAGGCATTGAAGGTCGGTCCATCCCAACTCGTGTTGGCATGGCTGCCGCTACGGCTGAACTCGGGGATGTTGGTCTTGCCGATGATGATCGCGCCCGCGTCGCGCAGCCGTGCGACGACCGGTGCGTCGGTTTCCGGGATGAGGTCGATGCCGCCGGCCAGGCTGCTGAAGGCACCGTAACCGGCGGTGGAAGGCAGGCCTTTCACATCCATGGCTTCCTTGATGACGACCGGTACCCCGTGCAGCGGCGAACGTGGGCCGGTCGTCGCATATTCGAGGTCGAGAGCCATGGCCTCGTCCATGGCCGTGGGGCTGAAGTACGTGAAGGCGTTGTAGTACGGTTCGTAAGTATTGATGCGCGCCATGTGCGCGTTGAGCAGCTCGACAGCGGAGAAGCTGCCGCTGGCCAGTCCCGCCTGGATGTCGGCGATGGTGATGTCGACGATGTCGAGTGCCTGGGTGGCAGGCGTGGCGCAAAGCGCCGCATTGCACGCCAAGGCGCGCATCGTGCGCCGTAGGCGCGTGCTGCTCCAGGGTACGGGTAGGGTCCGGTTCGAAGGGTTGCTGGTGTTCATGCTTGTCTCCCTAGTCAGCCGCGACGAGATTGCGATGCGCGGAGCCAGGGTGCCCCGCGTCGGGTCCGTCGGCGACTGCTGCTGCTGTTTGTGATTCTGTTCCCAGCACCGCGATGCGGCGCCGGCCAATCAACAGCAATTTCAGGACCAACAAGGCAGAGCGTGTGAAATCAATGGCATGGATTCTGGGGCGCTCACGGTGTCTCTCCGACCGCAGCCGGGGTTGTGCATAAAGGGCTGCGTATGCACCAGACTTCGCTGAAAAGGCGGGCATCTCGCGCGGCCCGAAAGGATCGCTTAGGACCTGGGGGGGGGGCAGGTAAACGAGGTGATACGTGTCGCCTCGCGGGCCGTTCACCGTCGCGCGGGCGGCCGACGTGTGTCCGCCGTCACGGCTTGGGACGGAGCGGCAGAAACGACACGGGGGCCAGCGCGCTCGACGGCCGGCGGGCGGACCCGAGTCGCCACGGTTGGTGGCACACGAAGCACGCCCGTTCGGATGTCCGGCCGTACGTCCCGGATGTGTCGAGTGGCGTAAGGGAGCCGTGACGGGCTCGCGGGAGACCTGGCGTCATCCGCTTCCATCGAGCAGCGTCCGCCACGTTACTTGGCCAGTCGTGCAGCGGCGCGGCGGAAGCGGATTGCGGGATAAGGCGGGTCCGTGCGTTGTGCGCACGACTGTTCGGGGCGTTCGAGGTTGTCGCGGTGGGGAGAATCAGCGACAGCGACTGTACTTACGCCTGGTCGTCGAGGGACTGCGACGGATTTCGGAAATACAGTTACTGTCACCGATTTTCCCCGCACGAAAGTTGCCATGGCCGTCATCGGTTCATCGACAAGTACTCGGGCGTGATCTCCAAGCCGGTCGCGACGGCGAGTCGGTTCGTGCCCGCGTAGAAGCTTGCCGTAGCGGCGATGTACCAAATGGCCTCGTCGCTGAAGCCCGCTTCCCGCAGGCAGTCGCGCTCGGCCTCGCCGATACTTTCCGGATCCTCCTGCACGAGGATGACGAAATCGAGCATCGCCCGTTCACGTGGCGTCAGCTCTGCAAGTCGGTAGTTGCGACCGATGTACTCGACGAACACCGCGTCGTCGCACAAACCGCGCAGGCGCGCGCTGTGATGGGCACAGCAATAGGCGCACCCGTTGCTCTGGGCGCTGACCAGAGGAATCAGCTCGTGGTCGCGCGGGGTCAGCCCGGATTCCGGCCGCATGAGTTCCATATAGGGTGTCATGAAGGCGCGCAGCCGTTGGTTGTCGGTGGCGAACATGCGTACGAAGTATGGCGTAAAGCCGTACTTCTTCTCGATACCCCTGACCATGGCGACCATCTCGTCGTCGAGATTGTTGCGCTCTTCGAGATCGAGACCGCAGATCTCGCGCGTCGAGCCGCACGCCATTGAATCTCCCAACACCACTGTCATTGACCCGTCCTCCAGGTGACTATTCATCATCAGGAGCGCTAGCCTAACGAGCGAATAGAGGCCAAACTACTTTACATTCTGAAGTGAAAAAGTCGGAAAGCTCGCTATGCAGCGGTACAGCCAATACTGCCCGATAGCCAAGGCGCTGGAGCAACTGGGCGAGAAATGGACGCTGCTGATCATTCGCGATCTGCTGCACGGCCCCGCACGCTTCAGCGATTTGCAACGCGGCCTGCCGAAAATGTCCTCAGCGTTGCTGAGCCGGCGGCTGAGGCAGCTCGAAGCTGCAGGACTGGTGCGCAGGGAGGCGACGAGCGCAGGTACGGGTTCGGCTTCGGATTCATCATGTCATCCTTCGAAATGTCCAGCAGCACAAGACGCAGGTCGTCGCCGCCTTCGAGGGAGACCATTACCGCAGCCGGATGA
>JAPOKK010000426.1 GCA_029977665.1 Pseudomonadota bacterium
CGGATCGATCGGTTCACCGCTCGCCTTTTCGAAGTAGTAGCAGGGTACGTGGATGATCGCGATGCCTCCTGGCTCGAGCACGCGATAAATTTCCCGTACCGCCCGCGGCCATTCCGGAATGTGCTCCAGGGTATCGACGGAGATGATGCGTGCGACACTGGCATCGGCAATGCTCAGCTTCGTCAGATCCTCCTTCTGCACGCGCTTGCCGTCGCCGTGCAGGTCAATTGCCTGGTAGCGGTAGCCGGCTTTCTCGACGGCATCGACGACGTCGTCGCGCGGCCCGCCGGTGCACGCGTCCAGGAGCAGCCCGGTGCCGGGCTCGAGCTGTCTGAGTACCACCGTGTAGCGGTCGCGCGAGATAGGCTGCCCGTCACGCATGGCGCGTTGCGCTCTGGCCATGAGGATGTCGAGGTCGCCAACCGGAGTCACTTCGGGGTCGTTGACGGGGACGATGCGCTGCGAACGCAGATCATAGCGACCGAATACGTTCGGATCGTAGTTGGCCTGCTCGCGCGGAATGACGCGCTCGGTCTGTGGATTGTAGGAGGGTCGCTGGATGGCGGTGACCGCGGCGGCGGCTTGCGCACGGCGCGGTGCTGCGAGCAGACCGCGTAGGCGTTGGAAGACTGTACTGGTCATCGGCTGATGGAAATCTCGCGGGCGACAAGGTGGGCGCGCAGGCAGTTGCGTGAGAACTGTGGCGCGCCGGGCACGGGCCTGCACGCTTTTCGTGGCCCGGCGTCAACAGGGGAAGTATCGCACGTCTTTCCTGTTTGGCGGAAAGCCTGTTGTTGGCGATGAGAACCCAGACGGACTGGCGACGAACGTGCTCCCGCGCAGCCACTGCCGGCGTGCAGAAGGTCGGGCGGCGCGGGCAGCATGGCCCGGGACTGGTGGAGCAGCACGTGGCCGCTGCGCATACAATGCGCTCGCGACGAACAGAATCCACGGCTGCACGCACCCCATGAGACTTGCCGTCATCACGGCGACGCTGAATTCCGCCGCTCACCTCGCGCGCGCGATGGCGGGCCTGCCGCAAGCGGCCGAGCACCTGGTCGTGGATGGGGGGTCGACGGACGACACGGAGCGCATCGCGCGTGGTCGCCCCGGCACGCGCTTCATCGCGCTGCCCGGGAGTTCCATCTACGAGGCCTGGAACGCTGGCGTGCGTGCTTCGAGCGCGGAAGTGGTGTGTTTCGTCAATTCCGACGACGAGGTGGACTGGCCTGCGGCCGCTGCCGTGCTCGCGCGCTTCGCGGCTGTGGACGGGCTCGAGATCGTCAACGGTGGCTTTCGCTACGTGGACGAGAGCGGCGCGGCCGCCGCGGGGCTGCCGCCAGCGCGTGAGCCGGCGCCGCTCACGCTCGAGACGGTGCTCTTCGACGTCTGTGCAATCAACGCACGCTGGTTCCGGCGCAGCCTGTTCGAGCGCATCGGCCCGTTCGACACGCGCTATGCGCTCGCCGCCGACCGGGAATGGCTCTTGCGCTGCATGCTGGGCGGGGCAGAGCAGTCGGTCGCCGATGGCTTGACTTACCGCTACCGCATCCACGGCGGCTCGCGCACGATGAACACGGCGCGCAGCAACGCGCTGCGTATCGGCCGCGAGCACATGGCCATGGCGGTGGACCACCTCGACAAGGCGGACATCCGCGTCCGCGCCGCCCTGCATCGCTTTCATACCGAGGCCATGCTCACCGCCGCCGCGGCGGCCTGGCGCGAGCGCCGCGCCGGGACACTCGCCGCCGTGTGCCTCGGTGCGTTGCGGCGGCAGCCGTCATGGCCGCTGCGGGTGCCCGCGATCCTCGCCGCGCGCAGGCGC
>JAPOKK010000153.1 GCA_029977665.1 Pseudomonadota bacterium
CGGAACCAGGCCGGAGGCATCGACTGCACAGGGCACCAGGCGAAGCCCCAGCATGCGCAGCGCGAGCACGGCCCCCGCGTAGCCGGGCGACTCGACCCAGGCGGTATCCCCGGCGTCGGCGTACAGTGCGGCCGCGAGCAGCAGGCTCTGCCGCGTGCTCGTCGTGACGACGATGCGCTCCGCGTCGACCACCAGTCCGCGATGACTGGCGAGGTAGCGCGCCAGCGCAGCCTGCAGGCTTTCGAGCGGACGCAGCCGGTAGCGGAGCCGCGTGCTCGGCAGGGCACTCGCGTGCCGCAGCGCGCGGCGCCACGCCGACTGTGGGAAGAGGCTGGCGTCGGGCTCGCCGGGGGCGAGTGCCGTATGCGGATTGCCCCGTGCCGGCAACGCGGTGGCACGGGACGACAGCGGCCAGTTGCCGCCGGCGGCGCGCGCACGCGCTGGCGCGGCGTGGATTACCCGGGTACCGCGGCGCCGCTCGCCGCGCACCAGGCCCTCGTCGCCGAGTTGGGCGTACACGGCAAGCACGGTGTTGCGCCCCACCCCGGCCTGGCGCGCCAGTTCACGCGCCGCGGGCAACAGGGTTCCGGCCGGCAACTCGCCACCGGTGATGGCGCCGTAGAGGCCGAGGTAGAGTTCGCGAACCTTGGTCAGGCCCGCCTGCCCGCTCGGCCGCAGGCGTGCCAGCAGCTCGGGTGCGAGACGTGCGGACATGTTTTGGTCCTATAAAACGATACATTCTGGACCTTATCAAAGGAACCAAAAATCCCCCACACTGCGCCGCACCCGACCCCATGACGCGAGGCCCCCGCCCCATGAGTTCCGATTCGCCCAACCCCTCGGCCCCGAGCGCACGCACCCGGGTGCGCCAGGCGCCGGCACGCGCGCGCTACGATGCGGCCACGCTGCACCAGGTCCTCGATGCGTGCCTGGTCGGCCATGTCAGCTTCGTCGTCGACGACTGGCCGATGTCCATCCCGACCGCGATCGCCCGCCTCGACGACTGGCTGTACCTGCATGGCAGCCGCAGCTCACGTCTCTACCAGGTACTCGCTGCCGGCGCGCCGGTCTCGGTCTCGGTCTGCCTCGTCGACGGGCTGGTCAAGGCGCGCTCGACCTTCCATTGCTCGATGAACTACCGCAGCGCCGTCGTCATGGGGCGCGCCGAAGTCGTGCCGGAAGACGAGCGCGCCGAACTACTCTACCGCTTCAGCGAACGCCTCATTCCGTGCCCGCGCAGCGCTTACCGCGAACACCTTGCCAAGGAACTCAAGGCGACCATGCTGGTGCGCCTGCCGCTCGACGAGGCCTCGGTCAAGATCCGCACCGGCGGTCCGATCGACGACGCCGACGACCTCGCCCTGCCGCACTGGGCCGGCGTGGTTCCGCTAACGACGGCCTACGGCGAACCCGAGCCCGCGGCCGACCTGGCACCGGGGATCGCGGTGCCGGAGATGTTGCGCGCGCTGGGCGGACGCTGACACGCTGCGCGAACGGGGCAACCGCGCAACGCCGGACCCGGCCGCAGGGTGCGTCATAATCGTTATCGTCGCGTCGCTCACAGCCCGGCAGCGCGGCGACAGCGGTGAGAAACCCGGCGAGCAGGTCCATGGCACAAGACTTCTGGATTCCTTTCGGCGCCAGCCTGCTCGCGGCCCTGGTCACCGTCATCGGCATCTACACCATTCGCCATGTCGAGGCCTGGGGCCGGCGTAACAGCATCTACTTCGTGTGCTTCGCCGCCGGGGTGCTGATTTCGGTCTCCTTCCTACACATCGTTCCGAAGTCCTTCGAGATGAGTCGCGCGGCGCCTGCCTGGCTGCTCGGGGGCTTCGTCCTGCTGCACCTGTTCAACCGCTTCATCACCGCCTTCGTGTGCGAACGCAACCCGGACTCGAAGCTCGGCCTCGGCCTCGTCCCGCTGCTCGGCATCGGCTTTCATTCCTTCATCGACGGCATCATCTATTCGATTACGTTCTCGGTGAGCACCTTCACCGGCGCGCTCGCCGCCGTCGGCATGGTGCTGCACGAATTTCCCGAAGGCATCATCACCTACCTTCTCCTGATCCGCGGCGGCTTCGCTGCGCGGCGCGCGCTCGTCGGGTCGATCATCGCGGTCGCCATCTCCACGCCCCTCGGGACACTGCTCTCCTATCCGCTGGTCAGTCAGATCGATCGGCCATTGCTCGGCACCCTGCTCGCGCTGTCTGCCGGCGCGCTGGTCTACGTCGGCGCCACGCACCTGTTGCCACAGGCCGAGAAAGAACCGCGCAGGTTCAGCCTGCTGGCCCTGGGCGGCGGCATCTTCGTGGCCGTGCTGATCGTGCTGTCGAAGTGACGCGGCGCCACGCACGGCGCGCTTTCGAGGAACGCGATTCGGTACCGTTGATCGCGCCGGGGTTCGCGGCCCGGACCGTTACAAGCGTTGCCAGGCGTCACCGAGAGCGTCTGGTCCAAGGCGGGGCGATTTCGCCCGCAAGAGAAGCGGCCCCGCCCGCGCGGGCGCGCGAACGGGGCCAAGGCAGGAGACGAGGAGGAGAATCAGGCAGCCGATTCGAGCGGCGTGGGGACCTGTACATCGGTCATCAGGCGGTACTCTGCGAAGCTCGGATGGAGCATGTCGTGCAGGTAACGCGCCGGCTCGTAGGGGTAGAGGTTGGGCGTGCCGGTCTTGTCCATGTACCAGCTCGTGCAGCCACCGGTGACCCAGACGGTCTTCTTGACCGCTTCGCGCATGCCCGCGTTGTACTCGGCGAACGCCTGCTCGCGCGGCGCGACGGCGGCGAGGCCATCGGCTTTCATCTTGTCGAGCATGGCGATGACGTAGTCGACCTGGTGCTCGGTGATGGTGATCAGCGAGAGGTTGCCGACCGGGCCGGTGGGGCCTTCGAGCAGCCAGAAGTTGGGGAAGCCGGGCAACGCGACGGCGCGGTGCGCACGCGGTGCACCGTCCCAGAACTCGGCGAGGTCGCGGCCATCTTCGCCGATGACCCGCGTCGGCAGGATGAACGCGCCCGGATCGAAGCCCGTCGCGAGCACCAGCACATCGAGTTCGTGGACCTTGCCGTCGGCCGTCTGCACGCCGGCGGGCGTGACGCGCTCGATCGACTCGGTGACGAGGAAGGCGTTGTCACGGCTGATCGCGGGATAGAAATCCGAGCAGAAGATGAGGCGCTTGCAGGCGGCCTGGTAGTCGGGCGTGAGTTTGCGGCGCAACTCGGGGTCGGGCACGTTCTTCTCGAGGTTGCGCAGGCACAGCCAGCTCAGCAGTCGCTGCATGGGCTTGTTGCCGACGGTAGCCGCGGCGAAGGTGCGCAGCATGAGCTGGAAGTACCAGTGGAAGCCGAGCTTCTGCAGGAACGGGAAGGTCTTCAGGACGCGCTTCCAGCTCTCCGAGTAGCGCTTCTGCGGCAATGGCGCCATCCACTGCGGTGTGCGCTGGAAGACGTGCATCTCGCCGACCTTGTCGGTGATCGCGCCGACGACCTGCGCCGAGGTCGAGCCGGTGCCGATGATGCCGACCCGTTTGCCTTCGAGCGCGACCGAATGGTCCCAACGCGCGGTGTGGAACATGTCGCCGGCGAAAGCGTCGAGGCCTTCGATGTCCGGGTAGGCGGGCCGGTGCAGCACGCCGGTCGCCGAGATGACGACGTCGAAGATCATCTGCTCGCCGTCGCCGGTCGTGAGCTGCCAGTGCGGCCCGACGTAGGTGAGGTCGGTGACCGGGGTGTTGAAACGCACGATGTCGGTGACGCCGAAAGCATCGGCGGTCTCCTCCATGTATTCCTGGATCTCGGGGCCGTAGGAATAGCGATGCTTCCAGTCGTGCTTGAGATTGAAGCTGAACGAGTACCAGCGCGACGGCACGTCACACGACAGGCCGGGGTAAGTGTTCTCGCGCCAGGTACCACCGACCTTGTCCGCCTTCTCGAACACGGTCAGGTCGGTGTAGCCGGCACGGCGCAGTTTGACGACCGCGGCGATGCCGGACATGCCGGCACCGATGATGGCGATCTTCGGCTGGGTCCCGGTCTGCGACCAGGGCTTTGGGAATCGAGCGGGCATGTTCATCGAAAACTCCCCTTCGACGTATTGACACGATGTCGATAACGGTAGGACGCTATTGACGACCTGTCAATAAGCAGACGAAACGGGGTATGCTTGGGCTCTTAGCGCCGGTACTGCCCGGCGCCTGTCACGAGACCCCGGAGCGCCCCCGGGAAAGGACATAAGGCACTGAAACCGCAAAGAATTCGTCGCTCTCCCGCGGAAGCCCGAACGCAGATCCTCGAGGCCGCCGCCGGCGCCCTGGAGGGTGCCGATTTCGGCGCGTTGACGGTCGAAGCCGTGACCCGGCGTGCCGGCATGACGCGCTCGGCCTTCTATCACTACTACTCGGGTCTCGACGAACTCGTGCTCGCACTGCTCGAGAACTACGAGGACGAGATCAAGGCCGCGGTCAATCCACTGCTCGAACACCCCGAAGCCTTCGACGATCCGCGCGCCGCCATGATCAGCCACCTGAGCGACATGTTCGCGGTCTTCGAAGCGCACCGCACCAGCGTGCGCGCCGTGACCCAGGCCGCGAGCGGCAGCCGCAAGGTCTTCGCGCAATGGCAGGCACGGGCAGTCGATTACTTCATCGACCTCACCGCGCGGTTCATCGAGCAGGAAGTCGCGCACCGTCGTGCCCACGTCAGCGACCCCGTGCGCACCGCGCGCGCGCTCATCCTGATGAACAACGCCGTCGGCATGGACAACATCCTGCGCGAGGAGCCCGACGACCCGGCCGAGATCGGCCGCGTCATCGGCGGTATCTGGAACGACGTGATCTATGGCTTGGGCGAGGATCCACAGAAGTAATCATCTTTGGTGCCGGAGGCAGGAATCGAACCTGCGACCTACTGATTACGAATCAGTTGCTCTACCGACTGAGCTACTCCGGCGGCATCATACGGGGCGCAATGATACTGCAAATTTTCGACCGTGCGCGGCCGAACTTGAGGTCAGCGTTGGTTTAGCGTTGCTTGCGGACGCGGATGACGACGTCGACGCTGTCGGCGACCGTGCCCGGGGGCGGTGCGGGCAGGCGGCTGATTGGCATGTCCTCGCTCGGGAAGTCGGTGAGGACGCCGTCGTCGACGTCGTAGAAGTGGTGATGGGCGCTGGTGTTGGAGTCGTAGAAGACGCGCGTGGCGTCAACCATGACTTCGCGCAGCAGGCCGCGTTCGGCGAACAGGCCCAGCGTGTTGTAGACGGTGGCCTTGGAAACCGCGGTGTCGGCGCGGCTCAGGCAGGCGATGACCTGGTCGGCCGAGAGGTGCTGGGTGCGCTCGAGCAGCACGGCCGCGATCTCGACGCGCTGTGGCGTCGGCGAGATACCCGCGGCCTGCAGAACGGCGGGAATATCCTCGCGCGCTACGGGCGGATTGGGCAGTTTGTCGGTCATGCGGGCCAGTATAACGGGCATTTAGAGCGTGTCTAGAGTAAACGCGAATAATTTACATTCAGATGCCGGATCTGTGCCGATGACCCGTGCGGGCATCCCGCACGGGCCACGCCTGCCGCCGTCGGACGGCTCCTGGTAGCTGCCGGCGGACGAGCCACCGGAGAGGACACGCGACACCGTTCACAGTTCCCGCCACGCGGCGACCGCTCGGGGCGCCAGATGCACCGTTCGTCGCCCGCCCTCTTCCGCGGATGCGGTGCGCGGCCATAATCGATGACCATGAACACCCAACGCGGCTTCACCATCCTCGAGCTGATGACCGTCGTCGCCGTCTTCGGCGTCCTGCTCGGTCTCGCCGTACCGAGCTTCCGCACGCTGATGGCGAACAATCGCATCACCTCGCAGCTCAACCAGTTCTCTTCCACGCTCGCACTCGCGCGCAGCGAGGCAGTCAAGGCCAATCGCCGCGTGGTGGTCTGCCCGTCGACGGACGGCGCGAGCTGCGCCGCCGGCGTCGACTGGGACGTCGGCTGGATCAGCTTCATCGACCGCGGCGGCGTCGACTTCCAGGTCGACGATGACGGTGGCGGCAACCCGGCCGACGATCCCTGCGCGAGCGATGCCGGCGACGACGACGCCGACGACTGCATTCTGAGTTATGTGCCGGCCCTGCAACCGGACGCGATGACGCTGCGCACGGACGCCGCCAACGACTACATCAGCTACAACGGCCTCGGCGCCAGCAGCGAGGCGGCGATGTTCGTGCTGTGCGACGACCGCGGCTCCAGCGCGGCCCGCGCAGTCGTGATCTCGAACACCGGGCGCGTGAGCCTGCGCGAGGCCCAGAACGACGGGAGCCCGCTTTCATGCACACCCTGATCCGCTGCCGCCGCCAGCGCGGCATGACGCTGGTCGAAGTACTCATTGCCATCGTGATATTCGCCATCGGCCTGCTCGGCATCGCTGCCCTGCAGGTGGCCGGCCTGCGCTATACGAAGGGATCGCAGAGTCGCGCCCTGGCTGCCATGCAGGCGGAGAACATCATCGATCGCATGCGCGCCAACGCGACGGGCGTGCGTGACGGCTTCTACCAGAACCCGGCCGCGGAGAGCACCGATTGCAGCGTCGACACCTGCAATCCGGCCGAACTCGCGGCCTACGACTGGAACCGCTGGCTGAGCGAGACCCGCCAGGCGCTCGGCGTACGCCGCAGCGACGGCGCCCTCAACACCGACAACGCCGTCAACGCGACCATCTGCGTCGACTCCACGCCCGAGGACGGTACGGCCGGCAGCTGGGCTTGCGACGACAGCGGCGAGTTCTTCGCGGTCAAGATCGAATGGCGCGAACGCACCGCCGAGCGCGGCGACAAGCTCGCCGACGATTACACCAACACCACCGCGGCAAGCGGCGTCGACGGCTTCGTCCTCAACCGCTTTGTCATGAGGTTCCTGCCATGAACCAGGCGCTGGCCGGCCGCGACGCGCGCGGCTTCTCCCTCGTCGAGCTGATGGTCGCGGTGACCATCAGCCTGATCATGTTCGCCGTCATCATCGAGCTGTTCGCGAGCAACAAGCAGGCTTATCGCGTGCAGGAAGGCGCGAGCGAGCTGAACGAGAATGCGCGCTACGCGGTCTCCCACCTGCAGTACTTCCTGCGCCTGGCGGATCACTGGGGCGGCATCGAGGCGGACGTCGTTAACGTCGATCCCGGCGTGCCGAGCCCACTCGCGACCGACTGCGCGGGCGACCCGGTCATCTCCACCATGGGCTTTCGCGGCTACAACGGCACCGGCGCAACGCCACCGCTGAACTGCATCGCCGCGGCCAACTACGAGCCCGGCACCGATGCCTTCTTCATCCGTTACGGCGCGGCGCACGAAGATGCCCGTCCGGTCAGCGATCCGAGCGTGCCGGTGCCTCCGAACGGCGTGCCGACCCTGCCCGACACCGGCGAGCTGCCGGTTCGCGCAGGCTATCTCGGCAGCACCGACGGCGACGGTATCTGGCTCAGTGCCCGCCTCGGCCGGCGCGGTTTCATCTTCAACAACACCGATCACGCCTCGCTCCCGTCCGACGGCCAGCTCACCGACGAAGAAGTCCGCAACGGCTCGGCGGCTTATTACCGCTTCCAGTCGATGCTCTACTTCGTACGCCCCTGCTCCAATCCGGCCGCCGGCACCAACGCCAACGCGTGCGACGCCGGCGACGACGGCGTCCCCACGCTCGTACGCATGACGCTCAACCCCGATCTGAGCTTCACCGAAGAAGAAGTCGTCGCCGGGGTCGAGAACATGCAGTTGCTCTACGGCGTCGATGCCGACGGCGACTTCATCGCCGAGCGTTACGAACCGGCCGACACCGTCGATGCCAACAACGACTGGAACAACGTCGTCACGGTGCGCGTGAGCCTCATCGTCGCCAACCTGCAGCGCGATAACACCATCAACGACACCGGCACCTACTACCTGCTGGACACCAACTGGCAGCCGCCGCCCGAGGCGCGCAGTGTCCGGCGCAGTCAGTACGACTTCACCGTGCAGATCCGTAACGTCACCCGGGCATGAGAACCGGGGCATGAAGACCAGAGCATGAACATGATCCATCGCAACCCGTACCGCGCACGCCAGCAGGGCGTCGCCCTCATCGTCGCCCTGATCCTGCTGATGGTGCTGACCATGGTCGCCGTGATCTCGATGCGCACCACCACGCTCGATCTCAAGATGGCCACCAACCAGACCCAGCGCACGCGCGTGTTCCAGATCTCGGAAGCCGCGCGGGCGAGCATCCACCAGGTGCTCGAGAGCCATACCTTCCACCGCGGCTGGCCGGCCGCGGTGGGCGGGTCATTGACCGCGGCGACCGATTTCAACATTCCCGACGGCATCCTCATCGACAACGATCCCGGGTTGCAGCAGCTCTACCTGACCAACAACGCCGATCACTGGGATTTGAGCGAAGCGGCCATCGACATGCGGCTGCGCGAGGATGTCGACGGCGACGGTGAGTTCGTCTCGGTCGGCGACATGGCAGCCGACATCTTCGTCTCCCGTGTCGGCGGCGGCGCCACGCCCGGCTCCGACACCAGCGCCGCGCGCGGCTATGAAGGCGTCGGCGCCGGATCCGCGCGGCGCTTCTACTACCGCATCATCGCCCGCGCCGCGGGCTCCGGCGCCAGCCAGTCCGTAACCGAAGCCCACTACCGCTATGACATCCGCTGAACACCACGCGCCCGCGGCGATAGAACACAGGAGACGCCCCATGGATTGCAAGTCGAGCGGACTGCGCACGTTCGCACTGGGCCTGGCCCTGGCCAGTCTCATGCTGCCGTCTATCTGGTCGAGCCCGGCACTCGCGGCCAACCTCTCCGGCGCCGAAATGATCGACTATGTCGCCTTCCCGGTGACGACGCTGGAAAACGTGACGCCGCAGGTGATGCTGGTGATGTCGCGCGATCACCAGTACTTCTTCAAGGCCTACAACGACTACACCGATCTCAACGGCAACGGCGAACTCGACATCACCTACAACAACGACTTCTCCTACTACGGCTACTTCGATCCGGACAAATGCTACACGTACACCAAGCGCGATTTCCCGGGTGCGAGCGATCTGCAGCACTTCCGCCCCGATGCGTTCGCCGTGAACCACTACTGTGACAGCGTCGGCGGTGACTGGAGCGGCAACTTCCTCAACTGGGCGACGATGACGCGCATGGACGTCGTGCGCAAGATGATCTACGGCGGTAAGCGCATCGTCGACAGCGCTCGCCACACGGTCCTCGAACGCGCCCACCTGCCGACCGACGCGCACGCGTTCGCGAAGTACTACAACGGCGCGGACATCGGCCGGTTGACGCCCTTCACGATAGCGGCTGTCCCCGATGGCCTGACCATCTGCAACACGACCTTCGCCACGACTGAGCAATCACACACCACCGACGCTCCGCCACTGATGCGACTGGCGCGCGGCAACTTCGCGCTATGGGCCGCCGGCGAGGTGTTCCAATGCAATTTCCGCGAAGAGTTGTCCAGCTCCGGCCATGGCCTCAATGGAAACGATCCGGCGGCTTCCGGCCTCGCAGCGGACGATGACTCACCGAGCCGCAACACGGACGGCCTCTCCTTCGACGGTATCAATTACGACTGGCAGCTCCACGTGCGCGTGTGCCGAAACGCGAGCCTCATCGACCCCGCGAACAACAACGAGAACTGCCGCCTGTACCCGGGCAGCGATCGCTACAAGC
>JAPOKK010000118.1 GCA_029977665.1 Pseudomonadota bacterium
AGATTGTTGCAGTGCATCAAACCGACGCTATACTGTGCCTCACCACGACAGCGAATGACCTCCCCTCGTGAACTGTCATTGGGACCTCCCCTCGCCGGGCCGCAAGGCCCGGCACTTAATTCTTCCCTCCTGACTCGCCTGCCGCAGCAACACCGCTCGGCCCTCCGCAACGTTTCCCCATTCGGCTGACGATGTGCCACCATGCGCCGCCTGGTCGACCTCGGGCCGTCGAATGCGCAGAATACGTGACCGTGCATTGCCTGGCGGGCAGCGCACGTGCCATCCGGGGAGCCACGCATGATCGACATCGAGAACCGCCACGCCGCTGACTACCACCGCGACGGCGTCGTGCACCTCGCCGGTGCACTCGATGCCGAGACGCTGGCTGCCGCCGAGTCACTGTTCGAGTGGAGTCTCGAACATCCCACGCCGTCGGCCTGCCGCTTCTATGAAGAAACCGCGGCGACCTTCTACAAGGATCTGTGTCATCAGCACGCCGCGCTCGCCTACCGCGAGCTGCTCGAGGACTCGCCCATCGCCGACATCGTCGCCAGGCTGTGGGACGCGCGCGAGGTGTGGTTCCTCTACGAGCAGGTCTTTCTCAAGGAAGGCCCGGCGATGCGTCGCACGCCGTGGCACCAGGACGCCCCCTACCTCGCGCTCGACGGCGAACAGCTCGCGGTCATGTGGATCAATTTCGACCCGGTGCCCCGGCAAGCCTCGCTCGAGTTCGTGCGCGGATCGCACCACGGCACGCTGTACGACGGGTCGGCGTTCGACGCCGCCGACGATACGGCCGGCATCTACGGCGACGGCCTCCCGCGCTTGCCCGACATCGAAGCGGATCGCACCGCCTGGGACATCGTCTCCTGGGCCATCGAACCCGGCGACGTCATCGTGTTCCACCCGGCCATCCTGCACGGTGGCGCCCCGACCTCGGCCGGTGCACGGCGGCGCACGCTGTCACTGCGCTTTTTCGGCGCCGACGCGGTCTACGCCGCGCGGCCGGCGCCCGCGCCGGCACCGCTGGTCGCGGGCCTGCACGAGGCGCTCGCGCCCGGCCAGCCCTTCCGACATCCCGCGTTTCCGCGCCTGCGCCCGAGCCCGCTCGGTTTCGACACCATTCCCGCGGCCCCCGGCGGTCACGCCATGGCGTTGCGCGAGCAGTTTGCGCGCCATTGAGTCGGCGCCCATGAGCATCAGGCCCAGTCGCGACGCCGCCGATGCGCGCGCCACCCTCGACGCCGAAGGGCTCGCGGTGCTGCCCGGTGTGCTGTCAGCGGACGCAACCGCCGACGTGCGCCGGCGCCTGTTCGACGCCTGTGCCGCGAGCGAGGCCGATGGCGTACCCACGCGCGGTTACGCTTTTGACCCCGACCACCACAACCGCCGCGTCTTCCACCTGTTCAACCTCGACCCGGTCTTCGTCGACCTCGTGCAGCGGCCGCTCGCACTCGATTTCGTCCGCCACCTGCTCGGCGACGATTTCCTCGTCTCGAACTTCAGCGCCAACATCACCGCGCCCGGCAGCACGCGCATGCAGCTGCATGCCGACCAGGGCTACGTACCGCCGCCGTGGCCGGAACACCCCTACGCCTGCAACGTCGCCTGGGTGCTAGACGATCTCACCGAGGAGAACGGCGGCACGCGCTACGTCCCCGGTTCGCACCGGCGCGGGCACGGCCCGCCGGCGGACGCGGAAATCGAGAGCGTCGCGATCGAGGCGCCGGCCGGCTCGCTGCTGGTGATGGACGGGCGCCTGTGGCACCAGACCGGTGACAACCGCTCGCAGGACAGCGAACGCGCGATGCTTTTCGGTTACTACGTACTGCGCTGGCTGCGTCCGCAGGTCAGCTGGAACACCATGCTGTGGCCCGAGACGGTGGCGCGGCTCGACCCGGACTTCCTGCACCTGCTCGGCTACTACACCGGCAACGTCGAGTTCCAGATCCCGCACGGCCGGCGCGCCGCGGCGCGACCGCCCGCAGGGCTCGCGCAGGGCCCTGCGGACTTCGCGCTCGGCGTACGCGAACGCCGCGGCTAGCGCCGTTCAGCCGGCCGCGCGCACCGGGCCGGCAGCTGCCGCAAGGCCTGGCCGCGTCTCGGTATCGAGTGCGCTCCAGTCGTCGGTACGGCCGAGCGCGTAGGGCAGGAATTCCGCGCCGGGAATGTAGGCCAGGGTCTCGGCGCTCGCCAGCAGGTCGCCCTCGACGTAGCGTGCGCCGGTGACCTCGACGACCGGGATCTCGTCGAGCGGATCGTGTACGCCGTGTCCCAGGCGCACCAGCCCGCGACCCGCGCGATGCACACGCACGATGGACTCGAAACGTGCGCAGGTCAGCGCCGCATCCCATTCGAGGCCAATACCGTGCGTCGCCGGAATGGCCTTGTAGTTGAAATTGATCCCATCGCCCGTGCTCGGCCCCTCGTCGTCACCCAGTTCGACTTCGAGTTCGATCAGGGAAGCTCCGTAGCGATCGATGCGCGCGTTCATGTGCGTGCCGCTCTTGTGCAGCCGCGAGGTGGCCTGCTTCTTCGGTTCACCGAACAGTTCGCGCCCGTAAATGATGGGCTGGTCGCGGTCCATGTACATGGCGAGCACGTAGTCACCGACGAGATCGCCATGACGCGCCTCGATGTAGACCGCTCCGCCGTCGAAATCACCCACGCAGTTGCTCTGCCAGCGTCCCACCATCGCCGTCACGCGCGGCGTAGCCGTCGGCTCCAGCCCCGGCGGCAGCAGGTGCTCGACGATGGAAGCATGGGTGAGGAAGTCGACCGAGAGCATCTCGGCGTTGACGAAGCGGGGCTTGCTGAGCGCCTGCTGGATGCGCGCGATCTCTTCGGGACTGCGAACGAAACCCATCGTGTGAAACCTCCCCGCGGCGACGACCGCGTTCACTGTCGGTGAAACGATGGACTCACCATAGTCCAGCGACGGGTGGCGGACAATCGTGCGCCGCAGCGCCCAGGGCAGGGTCGTGGAGCCGTCCGGCCATTGGTGGCGCCGTGAGAGGCTCAGCGCTCGATGATGTCGGCGTGCAGCGGCGCGAGGCGTGCGAGCAGGCGATTCTGCACGCCCGTGGCAATGCCGAGCCCGCTCATGGCCTCGATCAGGTTCTCGACGACCGCGTTGAAATCCGCGTGATCGATACCCATGCCGCCGTGGGTCAGCTTCATGCTGTCGCCGCTGTAGCTGCACGGCCCGCCGGTGAGTTCGCACAGCAGCTCAACCAGCTTGTCGCGGAAACGCACGACGTTCGTCTCCGCGAAGTGGTGGCTGATGCGTGCATCGTCGGCGAGACGGAACAGGAAGGCTTCGACGACCGCACTGACACCTTTCTGTCCACCGAGGTCCTGGTAGAGGTCGTCGTCGCCCAGCACCGTGCCGGGGGCCGCGCCCAGCAGCACCAGCACGAGCAGTGCCGCGCGCAGCGGTGGGCGGCGGTAGATGCGATGGAACATGCCGCGCACCGTGCTCTCAGAACGCCACTTCGAGCGACAGGTACCAACCCTGCTGCCCGTCGAGCGTGGCGACGGTACCCAGGCTGGCCCAGGCGGCGACGAGCGAGACGTGCTTGGAAGGGAACACACCCACAAAGGCATCCATCCAGGCATCCTGGTCGGAGAAGCGGAGGTTGTCCGGCTGTTGGCGGTACTCGAAACCGACGGCGAGGCGACGATTGAGGAACACGCCGACCGCGCCCTCGAAGACGACATAGCGGCTGTCGTCGCGGTCGCCGCCGAAGCCGAGCAGCCCGCCTTGGTTGGCCCGCGTATAGCGCAACGTGGCATTGGCGAACACGTTGCGATCGAAGGGGCCGGCCAGCCACAGCTTGCTCGCGGCGAGGTAGAAATCGGCATCGCGCCGGCGCACCGCACCGACCGCGGCCGGGATGCCGAAGTCGAGGTGGCGCTTGAACTGCAGGCCAGCCGCGATCTGTGGCAAGCCACCGTATATCAGGTCGCCCGCCACGCGCAGCTTGAGGCCGAGTATGTCCTGGCGCAGCGATTTGTCCGGCAGCCCGAGCGCGTCACCGAGCGTGCCGAGATCGAGCTGCTGGCGCGCGAGCGAGAACTCGATGCGGTTGTCGAAGCTGACGGCCGCGCCGAGCGCGTCCAGCGCGTAATCGTCGAGCTCGACATGGGTGTAGAACGCGCTCGCGCCGACTTCGCCGCTCGATCCGTAACCGGCCATCACCGCCCAGGGCACGATGCCGCCGCCGGCCTGGCCTTCGACCTGGGTGCCACCGCCGGTGGCGAGCAGGCGGCTGCCCGCATCCAGGCGTTCGAACGCGCCGGTCGCGGGCATCGCCAGCAAGAGCCCCAGGAAGGCACAGCCGAGCGACGCCGCACGGAGAAGAGGGCCACCGCTCATGCCGCCACCGTGAACGCGCCGTCGGCGTCGCGTATGGCCACGAGCCAGGCCTCGAACTGTTCCGCCGGCAGCGGGCGCGAGATCAGGAAACCCTGCGCGCGGTCGCAGCCGTAGGATGCGAGCAGGCGGTAGGCTGCCGGCGTCTCCACGCCCTCGGCGGTGACCGCGAGGCCCATGCCGTGGGCAAGCTCGATGGTCGATCGCACGATCGTCGCGTCGTCGCCATCGGCGCGCAGGTCGAGAACGAACGACTTGTCGACCTTGAGTTCCGAGACCGGCATGCGCTTGAGCTGCGCGAGCGACGAGTAGCCGGTGCCGAAATCGTCGATCGAGAGGCGGAAGCCGCGCGCACGCAGATCGCCGAGGACGCGCAGCGCGAGTTCTGGATCGCGCATCACCGCGCTCTCGGTGATCTCGAGCGTGATGCGTTCACTGGGCAAAGCGACGCGGGCCAGCGACTCGGCAAAGAAGTCCGGCAGGGACTCGTCGAGCAGGTCCATCGCCGAGAGATTGAGGCTCAGCGCGAGGTCCAGTCCGCGATCGCGCCAGGCGCAGCACTGCTGCGCGGCATTGGTGAACACCCAGCGGGTCAGCGTGGAAATGTGGCCGGATTCTTCGAGCACACCGATGAACTCGTCCGGTGGCATGAAGCCGAACGTCGGGTGCACCCAGCGTACCAGCGCTTCGGCTTGGAACGGCTCGCCGCTGCCGAGTTCGACCTTGGGCTGGTAATGCAGGCTCAACTCGCCGTTGGTCATCGCACGTGTGAGATCACTCACGACCGCGATCTGGCGCAGGTGGTGATCGTCACGCCCGACAGCGTAGGTGACACGGCGTCGATGCGAGCTCTTGGCGTCGTAGAGCGCAATCTCGGCACGCCGCATCAGGCCCGTGCCATCCTCGGCATGCTCGGGGTAGGCGGCCATACCGGCGCGGAAGTCGAGCGAGACGCGCATACCGTCGAGTTCGATCGGGCGGGTCAGCGTCGTGCGCAGCGCCTCGATGAATCGCTCACCGTCGTCGAGTGCGGTCCGTTCCAGGATGAGGAAGAAATCGTCGCCTCCGAGGCGTGCCACGGTATCCGAGCTGCGTAGCCGCGCGATAAGCCGCCGGGCGATCTCCTCGAGCACGACATCACCGACGTGGTGGCCGAACGTGTCGTTGATGTGCTTGAAACGCGACAGGTCGATCTGGGCCACGGTGAAACCACTGCCTTCACGGCGTGCGCGGTTGACCGCGAGCGTCAGCCGATCGGAAGCCAGCCAGCGATTGGGCAGGCCGGTCAGCTCGTCGTGCTGGGCCTGGTGCACGAGACGCCGTTCGCGCTCGGCGATCTCCCCCTGCATGGTGTCGAGCGCGCGCGCCAGGTGGCCCACCTCGTCGTCCGATTCGATATCGATACGGACGGCATAATCACCTTCGCCGATGCGTCGCGCGGCGCGGGCCAACCGTGCGACCGGGCGCGTGATCCCGCGTGCCAGGAACACCGCGCCGAGGCAGGCCAGCACGAGCGTGACGAAGAACAGCACGGCCAGTTCCAGCGCAAGCTCGTGATAGGGCGCGAGCGCGGCCGACAACGACTCCATGAGCACGGCCTGCACCACGCTCGCCGCGCCGTCGAGCGGATGAGAGCGGCCCAGGTGATCGGCATCGCCCAGCCGCAACTCGCGCGGACCTTCTTCCGGCGCGGGCCGCTCGAGGGCTGCGACGAGCGCCGCGTGGCGTGGTGCCGGCAGTGTCGAGGCGAGCACCCGGGGTGGCGTCGCGTCGCTCGTCACGAACGCGATCTCGCGCCCGGTCAGGGTGGTGAGTTCCCGCGCCAGTGCATCATCGATGGCGAAGCCCATGACCAGCCAGCCGATACGTTCCGGCGCACGCACCGGAACGCCGACGAGTTGCCAGGCCTGCCCGCGTGCATGCAGCGTGCGTGCGGCGAGATCGCTCCGATCGAGCGTGGCCAGCATCTGCTTCCACTGGGCGCCGCCATAGAGTTCCGGTAGTGCGCGGGTCGTTGCCAGCGGCCGCCCGCCGGCATCGACGAGAATCCCCAAGCCGGCGCCGGCACGCGCACCGTGATTGTCGAGCGCGGAGACGATGGTCGGGGCATCACCGCTCGCCGCGGCACGCTTGAAGCCGAAATCGGCCGCAAGCACCTGCAGCGATTCGGCCAGCGTCAGGTAGCGGCGCTCGAACAGCCGCGCGAACACCGCTTCGGACAGCGCCAGCTCGCGCTCGATGTCGGTGCGCACGTCGTGTCTCGTGACCAGCAGCACCGCGACCAGCGTTGCCGCCTGGCACACGCCGAGCGCAGCGAGCAGGAGCACGATGATCTTGCGCAGCAGGCTGTCAGCGCGACCGTGCATGGCCAATCCATGGTGCGCCGGCATGCGAATCGCGGCGCCAGGTCGGGAGGGGTTCGCGCCGCACGATCAGCCGCCGTCGCCGGCGGTCGCCCGCTCGCGCAGCGCACGAAACTTCGCTTCGAGTGGCGACAGCGTGGCGGGCACGACGGCCGGCCGTGGCTCGAGCGCGAGATCGAAGGCGAGCGCGGCATCCGCCTCACCGAGCGTCACCGGGTGGCGCGCATCCTCGCTCGCGCGCGCCTGGCGCGGGTGCCACAGCGCAATCTCGTAGCGCCCGGGCGGAAGATCGGCGAAGCGTGCGATGCCTTCGTTCGCCCGCGCGAAACGCTCGGCCGTCAGCACGTAGACGTAGGCCGACATACGGTCGTGGATGTTACAGCCGAGCACCACCTTACCGGGCTGCTCGAACCTCACCGGTTCGCTCGGGATGCCGTGGTAGAGCGGCAGCTCGAAGACCTTGGGCGGTGAGAACGAGTAGACGTGGTGGCGGATATCGTCACTGTTCGGAAAGCTCACGCGGTCACCGACACGGATCGCGGCGACGTGCGGCACGAAACGCTTGTCGACCTGGTCGATGACGTGCTGGCGCGCCCCCCCCGGGGCCGCCACGCCGCCGTGCACGGCGACGATCACGTCGTCGAGTGGCACCCCGGCGGCGCTGACGCGGATCTCGAGATTGGCAGCGGCCGCGGACCCCACGCCGCACAGGCATACAATGCCCGCTGCGACGACGCGCGCGAAGCAGGCGGACACGGTGCGCGGCGGCGCTGCAAGGACTTGCATGGGGTGATCGGGGATCTGCGGCGGTTCCTTTCCGGTAGCGGCACGGGCGCCGCTGGCTTGAACCCGTCAGAGCCTCGATTCGATTGATTCTTTTGGGCTTTTCCGGTCGCGCAGGGCGCACGGCCGTGCCCGCCCGCGACGAGGAGGCGTCATGACCACCGGTTTCGTCTTTCACGAACTCTATCTCTGGCACAACACCGGCAACCTCGCCGGCGTGATGCCCTACGGCAACCCGGTCGAGCCCTACGAGCACGCCGAGAACCCCGATACCAAGCGGCGCATTCGCAACCTCATGGCGGTGACCGGCCTGCTCGACGTGCTTACCCCGATCGCGCCACGCGCCGCGACCGAGGACGAGGTGCTGCGCGTGCACACGCGTCAACATGTCGAGCACGTGCGCGCGCTGAACGACTCGCTCGGCGCCGATGCCGGCGTGTTCACGCCGATGGGCCGCGGCAGCTTCGACATCGCGCTGCTCGCCGCCGGCGGCGTCATCGAAGCGGTAGACGCCGTACTCGACGGTCGCGTCGACAACGCCTACGCGCTGGTACGCCCGCCCGGTCACCACGCGATGCCCGACCTCGCGATGGGCTTCTGTATCTTCGGCAACGCCGCGATCGCCGGGCGCCACGCGCTCGCGACTCGGGGGCTGACGCGTATCGCTTACGTCGACTGGGACGTGCACCATGGCAACGGCACCCAGGCGGCTTTCTACGATGACCCGCGCGCGTTGACCATCTCGGTGCACCAGGACCGTTGCTTCCCGCATAACTCGGGCTTTCTCGACGAGAACGGCGAAGGACGCGGCGCCGGCTACAACATCAACGTGCCGCTGCCGCCGGGCTCCGGCGTCGGCGCCTACGAGGCGGTCTACGATCGCGTCGTACTGCCCGCGCTCGAGAAGTACCGACCGGAGCTGATCGTCGTGCCGTCCGGCTTCGACGCCGGCGCCTACGACCCGCTCGGCCGCCAGATGCTCACCAGCGAAGCCTACCGCGGGCTCACGCGCCGCCTGATGCGCTTCGCCGAACAGTGCTGCGGCGGCCGCATCGTGATGTGCCACGAGGGCGGCTACAGCGCGCCCACGGTACCGTTCTTCGCCCATGCCGTGATCGAAACGCTGGCCGGCGCCGAGACCGGGCTGGTCGATCCTTTCCAGCAGATCCTCGGCAACATGGGCCAGCAGGAACTACAGCCGCACCAGGATGCGCTGATCGGCGAAGCGGAGAAGCTGCTCGCGCGCCTGCCGGCCGCCTGAGCCGGCCGCGCCTCAGGACCGCGCGCAGCGTTCGAGATCGGCCGCGCCCTGGCCCCAGCCATGGCGATTCTCGGCCAGCCAGGCGCGTTCGGCGGCGGTAGACGGCCGGCCGAGCAGGGCGTTGCGGTGCGGAAACCGGCCGAAGCGGGCAATCACTTCGCGATGGCCATGGCCGGCTGCCACGACCTCGTCCATCAACGAGACGAAGTCCGGCGTTGCTGCGGCACGCAGGGCCTCCTGGCCGGCGACGCAGCGCTCCTGCAGTGCGAGGTCCTCCGCGTGCTCCAGCGGCAGGTACAGGAACACCTGCTCCATCGGTGCAAGCAGGCGCTGGTGGCCGACGGCGAACGCCTGCAGGGCAATGCGCTGGGCCTGCACGTCGCCGGCAAAAGCCCGCGCAGTGCCGCGAAAGAGATTGCGCGGTAGCTGGTCGAGCAGCACGATGAGGGCGAGCGCGCCGCGCGCCGTGCCCGCCCAACGATCGAGCCCGCCGTCGAGTGCGCGCTCGACCAGCGGCGCAAACGACGCGCGCAGTTCCTCGTCAAAAGCCGGATCGACCGAGAACAATTTCTCGACCCGTGCCTGCATGGCGGCAGCATCATAGACGTCCCCGGCAAACCAGGACTGCAGCAACTGCTCGGCGCACGCGGCGTCGTCGAAGTCATCCATCACGGTATCCCCATCAGTCCCGGACAGGCGTGGCGGGCACGGTCGATCCGTATCCGCGGTCCGGCTGTCCGTGACGCTCAGGATACCTGCGTCAGGGGCACGCGGGGAGCCTCTGTCCGCTCAGGCGCCGGGCCGTCCGCCCTGCAGTTCGAACAGCGCGCACAGATCGGCGATACCGAGCGTCCCGACCGTGGCGCCAGCCGCGTCGAGCACGTCGAACACCACACCATCGGCGCTGCCGCGGGTGCTATAGGCGACCACGGCGCCGTCCGCACCGCCGCCTTCCTGGTGCGGATCGGGGCTCGGTGGGGCGATGGTGTAGCTGCCCAGCGGGCGCACTTCCTTGACCGCGCCATCGGGCTCGTAGAGGCGATGCTCTCCGGCCAGCACGGTGGTCATGGTGAGGGCGCGATGGCGATGCAGGAAGATGCGTTCGCCGGGCTCGAACTTGAGCACGAAATCGGCCGCTTCCGTGGCCGGATCGACGTCGAGGATGGTGTAGAAGAAGTGCTCGAACTCGCCGAGACGGCGCCAGTTGACGGCATCACCGTCGAACTCAAGCGTGGCGGGGGAACGTGCGGTCAGCGTACTCGCGCTGGCGGCTTGGGCTGCTTGGCTCATGAAGGGGTCTCCGGGATGTGTTGAATCGGATCCGACAGGCTGCCGGCCCGAGTTCCAAACTAGGTCGCCGACGCGCGCCGCGACAGGGCAAAATGCCCGCGCCGGCCACTGCCTGTGCCCGGCATCGCGCCGCCCGGAGCAGCGCGCCCACCGGCGCAGCCATGAATAATTCCGAGACCGGTTCTAGAATGCAGTGCGTCATGACAACCACGCGGGGAACGGGACGATGCAACGAATCAAGCGCGGCAAGGTGCAAAAATATGCCTTCGACAACCGCGACAAGCCGTGCCTGAAGGTCAAGCCGGGCGAGACCTTCCAGCTCGAGACCAACGACGCGCTGTCCGGCATGATTGCCGACGACAGCGACAACCCGCGCGTCGAAGGCTTCGACGGGCCGCACTTCGCGAAGCTCGCCAAGGCCACGCCGGGCCTGTTCAACCCGGTCGTCGGCCCGATCTACGTCGAGGGTTGCAAAGCCGGCGACGTGCTCGCCGTGCACATCGACTGGATCGATCCCTGGCGCTACGGCTTCTCCGGTGTACTTCCGCACATGGGACCGCTGGGTGATTCGCTGCGCTACAAGGACTGCGCCGAGGGCTACGTGCACGTCATCGAGCATCTTCCGGGTCCGTCCGGCCATACGCGCGATGGCTTCGGCAAGTACTCCGACTCGCTCACCTGGCCGCTGGAGCCGTTCATCGGCACGCTGGCCACGGCGCCCGAACGCGAGGTGTTCACCTCGGTGCTCGGCCAGGGGCCGTTCGGCGGCAACATCGACTGCCGCGACATCCGCGCCGGCCACACCATCTACCTGAACAGCTACAACGACGGCGGCCTGCTCTACGTCGGCGACGTGCACGGCGGCCAGGGCGACACCGAGTTCACCGGCATCGCCGACGAGACCCGCGCCACGGTGCAGCTCTCGTGCACGGTGGTGAAGAACAAGCGTCTGCCCTGCGTGCGCATCGACAAGCCCGACTCGATCGTCGCCGTCGGCATAAACCGGCCGTTCGAGCACGCGGTCTACGATGCCACCGCCAACCTGATGCAATGGCTGGAAGAGGACTACGGCGTGCCGCCGCGCGATCTCTACGTGCGCATGTCCTGCGACCCGGCCTTCCGTATCCGCACCTACCAGCTGGTGCGCCTGCAGACCCTCGAACACGTAGCCGGCGCCGAGTATCCCAAGGAACGCCTGTTCGACGCCGTCACACCGCGTCGCACGGCGAAGAAGGCGCGCGGGAAGACCGCATCGACGAAGGCAACCGCGAAGAAGACGCGCACGACGAAGAAGACGGTGACGAAGAAGGCATCGCGACGCCGCTGATAGCGACGCGCGCACCACGTGCGGCGCCCGGCGCGACAGCCGGCGCGGCGCCGCACAAGGGGACCCGCCCATGGCCACCGGCTCACTCGCCGCACTGCTCGACACCCTGCCGCAACGCGGGAGTGTCGTCTGGCTCGGCGCGCGCGCCGGGCGCCGCGCCGCCATCGACGAACGCACCACGCTGCATCTCGACCCGGTGTCCGGGATCGCCGGCGACCATTACGCCGGGCGCAGCGGCAAGCGCCAGGTGACGCTGATCCAGGCCGAGCACATCGAGGTCCTGCGCGCGCTGCTCGGACGACCGGACATCGAGGCGACGCTGCTCCGGCGCAATGTCGTCGTCGCCGGCATCAACCTGCTGGCTCTCAGGCAACGGCGTTTCCGCGTCGGTGACGTCCTGCTCGAAGGCACCGGCGCGTGCCATCCCTGTTCACGCATGGAGGAGGCGCTGGGGGTCGGCGGCTACAACGCCATGCGCGGCCACGGTGGCATTACCGCCCGCGTACTGAGTGCGGGTTCGATTACCCGCGGCGACGAAGTCGCGCTCGTGACCTGACACGTCGCCGAGTTGCCCTTCTCGACCGGGCCGTGCCCGGCCCGGCAGCGGCGCATCGCAGCGGAAGTCGTTGGCGGAGCACGTGTCGCGGCGTCCGTTCAGGCACGGCCGCCCGGCGCCTGGCCGCTGCTCGCGGCGTGCGTCGCTTCGAGCGCCGTGTCGAGCAGCTCGCGCGCGAGCCGCGCGGTGACTTCGGGCGGCGCGTGGATCATCGTCGCGCGCAGTGCGAGGGCCATCGCGAGCGATTGCAGCACGTCGCCGTTGGCGTAGGCCTCATCGCCAGTGACGGCGTGCGTGACGGTATCCAGAGTGCGCGTCAGCAACTCTGCGGTGTGCGCGGTATTGACGGTCTCGGGGTGCAAGGGAAAACGCACTTCGAGCCCGTCGCCCGTCGCGGTTCGGGTCGTGAAGGGCAGGATCGCGGGATCGGCCATGGCGGGTTCCTCCTCGGCCGCTCCCGACCGCGGCGGATCCGGGCCGGTGCGGCCGTCTGCTGGGCACACCGCCGCGTTCGCCGGGCCGCGCTTGCATGGCGCCCGGGCACATCGCGCGGTGCACGCGCGCTGGCGACGGTGACATCAGTGTCGCGAGCATACACGACGCGCGCAAGCCGCT
>JAPOKK010000298.1 GCA_029977665.1 Pseudomonadota bacterium
CGAGTACGGGTTATGCGTTCGACGATCGCTGGTGCGAGGGCGTCGAGTGGCGCGAGTTCTCGGACTTCTGGCACCCCTTCGACATCGCCGGAACCGGTTTCATCGTGATGCGCTATCGCGACCCGTACAAGAGCGACGATGCCTGGGCGTATATCCCCTCGCTGCGCCGCGCGCGTCGAATCTCCGCCGAAGTGAAGTCCGACAGCCTGCTCGGTACCGAAGACACGCTGGAGGATTTCTACGGCTTCGCCGGCCGCGTGCTGGAGTGGGAATGGGAGTACGTCGGCCGCAAGCAGATCCTCGCCATCGCGCGCTCACGCTACGCGTATCCGCATTTCGGCGGCCCCAACGGCATCACGGCCATCGATGACTGGGCGCTGCGCGAAGTCGACATCGTCAAGGGCACGCCCAAGTGGGACGGCCATCCTTATTCGACCAAGATCCTCATGTTCGATGCGCGGAACTCGATCCCATGGTACTCGGAGGCCTACGATCGCGCCGGCAAGCTGTGGAAGGTGTGGCGCATTCCCAGCGTGTGGACGGAGGATCCCTGGTTCGAGAACGGCACGAAGTCGCAGACCGACAACCCCTTCTCGGGCAAGCCCGCGCCGACTCCCGACGGCGTGCGCGTATGCACCTTCCAGGGTATCGACGTGTTCAACCTGCAGAACGGCCGCTCGACCCTGATCCCGAGTCGCGAAGGCATCGGTTACCCCGCCGTCAGCGTGGCCCAGGCCAAGCGCGTGCTCGACATCAACCGCCTCACGCAGGGCCGTTGAATCGCGCTAACGCCCGCCTCGAGCGCCGCGCGGCACGAGCGCGCGCACCTCGCACAGGTAGGACTTGTGCGGCACGCAGCCGCCTACCGGATCCGCATCGGTATTGGCTATCGTCCGATTGAGGTTGGCACCGGCGTCGTTCTCGGCATCGTATCCGGCGAGCCCCAGCGGCGCGCAGCCCTGCCACCAGCCGTAACTCGCGCGCGCCACGCGCGGATCGAGCGCGGCGTTCAGTGTCGCACGCAGGCGCACGCTGCCGTGCGGCGTGCTCAGCTCGACGTCGTCACCGTCACCGATGCCGCGCGCCTGCGCCGTATCGGGATGCAGGTGCACGCGCGGTTCGCGCTCGTGGCGACGCAGCGCCGCGACGTGACGGTACTGGCTGTGAATGAAGTGCGACGACTTGGTGTCGGTCAGAACGAGTGGAAAGCGCGCGGCCAGGTCGGGCCGTGCAGCCGGCCCCATCAGCGGTTCCACGTATTCCGGCAGCGGCGCCTGGCCGTGGGCCTGCAGCGTCTCGGAGAAGAGCTCGACGCGGCGGCTCGGCGTGGCGAAGCCGGGCGCGGCCGTGCCGTCCGCGCCGGCATACTTGCGGTAGCGTGTCGCCAGGGGTCGCGTGACGCGCCCCTGCGGGGCGCGCTTGAGGGCATCGAGATCGATGCCGCTCGGCGCCAGCAGCGCGCGCCAGGCGGCGTCCTCGTCGCCGTTCCAGAAATGTTCGGAGAGCCCCAGGCGGCGCGCGAGCTCGAACGCGATCCACACGTCCGAGCGCGCCTCGCCGCGCGGCTCGATGACCGCCGGACGCCATTGCGCCGTTGCGCTGGCCCACTGGTCGACGACGAAATCGGTCTTTAACGCGTCGCGTTCCCACGGCGTGCTGACCGGCAGGAAGACATCGGCATAGTGCGCCGTTGGCGTCATGAACAAGTCCGCCTGCACCATGAAGTCGAGCGCGGCGAGCGCGCGTGCACCGCGCTCACCGTCGGCGTGCGACACCAGCATGTTGAGTCCGAACCCGACCAGCGCGTCGACGCCGTAGGGCTCGCGCTCGAGTACCGCGCGGTACAGGGCATCGGTATTGATCCAGCCGAAGATCCCCTCGGGCCCGAGCGGCCGCTCGGTGCGGCCCAGGGTCTTGGCGCGCTGTTCGGCAGGGAGCAGGTCGGCACCGAGCACATCGCCCACCACGAGCTTGTCGAAGGCGACATTGCCGCCGCGCGCGTCGAAGCAGCCGGTGAGCGCGAACAGGCATCCGATCGCGCGTGCCGTCTGCGTCGTGTTGCTGTGCATCTCGAGACCGGCCCAGGTGGAGAAAGACACCGCTTTGCCGCTGCCGATGGCACGTGCCGCCGCCTCGATCTGCGTGGCGTCCAGCCAGGTCATCGCCGCGGCGCGGGCGGGCTCGTAGCGGGCGCACAGCGCGGCATAGAGATCGAATGCCGGGCGGCAGGCGATCGTGCCGCGCACGCCCTGCAGCATGTAGCGCCCGAACAGCGCGGGGCGCGCATCGGCGCGCGCCCACTGCCCGGCGCCCGGGTCGTAGGTGACGGCCTGCCCGCGTACTTCGTCCCAGCCGACGCGCACGGCGGGATCGCCGCCCTCGTACAGGTCGGCCTCGCTCACGCAGCGCCCGTCGTCGTCACCCACGAGGAACGGACCGTTGGTCCAGGTCCGTACGAACTCGGCGTCGAAGCGCTGCTCCTCGATCAGCACGTGCGCGAACGACAGCGCCAGCGCACCGTCGCTGCCCGGGCGCAGGCGCAGCCAATGGTCGGCCTTGGTCGCGAGACCGACGCGCGCCGGATCGATGACGATAAGACGCGTGCCGCGCCGCAGCGCGGCGTTGATGCGCGTCGCGAGCGCGAGCCAGGTGTGCGACGGATTGTGCCCCCACAGCACGATGCAGTCGCTGTGCGCGACATCGGGCGGTGGCTGCGGCGTGCCGAAGGTGAAGCCGTGTACGAACATCTTGGCGAAGCCGCACAACTCCATCGACACCGCCGCGTTGGGTGAACCGATTGCGTGGCGCAGGCGTTCGATGAACAGGTAGCCATCCTGCATCGCGGTGCCGGCGGTCGTCGTGATCGCGAAAGCAACGGCCTCCGCACCCGCGCGCTCGATCACGCGGCGCAGGCCGTTGGCGGTCAGGTCGAGGGCCTCGTCCCAGGATATGCGCTGCCAGCCGGGATCGGGGTCGCCCTTGGGCCGCGTGCGCTTGAGCGGGTAGAGTTCGCGCGCGTCGCTGTAGACGTGCTCGGGCGCGGCACGCCCCTTGGCGCACAAGGCCTGCCCGGTGGGATGGTCTGGATCGGGTTCGACCGCGACCAGACGGCCGTCCTCGACCACCGAAACGCAGCCGCAGCTCGACCAGCACAGCGCGCAGTAGCCGTGCACACGCCGCGGCTCGCCCGCCGCGCTCATTCCAGCACCCCGTACGTATCGCGCCGCACCGTGGCGAGCGCCCCAGCTCCGTGCATGGCCGCGTGATGGGCTGGACGTTTCGCCCGCTCACGTCGCGTCATCGTTCACCTCCAGGCTGCCGGGCACGTCACGCACCCGCGGTCGAGCGTAACGCCCGGGGCGCGTGCGTACCAGAGATGGCGAACGAAGCGCGGTCGCCCGGGCCGAGCAGGAACAGGTCCCGGGTGCCGAAGCAGTCGCCCCCTCGGGTGCGCCGCACGCGGCGGGGCGGACATGATGCTCTATACTCCGACCTCCTCTGTTCCGGGCCCGTCACGCTTTGCCGAGCACCGTCGACCATCCCCGCCTCGAGCAACTCCTCGAGGGGTTGCCTATCAGGGACCTGCCCGTCATGCAGCGTGCGCGACCCATCGTGCGCAAGCGCGGCTTCGACGCCGCGGAGTTCGTCCGTGATCACCTCGACGACGGCGGCATGCCGGTCGTGGTCGGCGATGCGCTCGATGCGTGGCCGGCGCGCACGCGCTGGACGTTCGAGTTCTTCCGCGAACACTACGGCGACGACGAGATCATCGCCAACCGGCCGATGTTTCTCGAGCCCGACCTGGGCCTCGCCCCGGTGCAGGCGCGCATGCGCCTGGCGGACTACATCGACTACATCGAAGACGCGCGCCGGGCGCCCAGGGCGCGCTACACGGTCGGCGACCTGGACGCCCTGCGCCGCGACCGCGTACCGCTCTACGCGCCGATCTACCGCGTGCTCAACCTGCACCCCGAACTCGCCGCGGACGTCGCCGGATCGACGCTCTACTTCATGGACGACCTGTTTACCCGGCTGCCGGGCGCCTTGCGCGGGTTTCTCGATCGTTGCGGCAGCCCAATCCATTACCTGTTCTTCGCACCGCGCGATTCCGTCTCCTTCCTGCACACCGACTACTGGTCGAGCCATGCCTACCTGGCGCAGCTCGCCGGACGCAAGCTGTGCGTGCTGTTCGCGCCGGACGATGACGAGAACGTCTACCACGGCGCGGTACGCAATCCTCTCGCCGTCGACCTTGCACGCTTTCCGCGCTTCGCCGCGGCGCAGCCCTATGTGGCCCTGCTGGAAGCCGGCGACACCGCCATCGTGCCGTCCGGCTGGTGGCATTTCGTCGTCGGCCTGTCGCCGTCGCTGACCTACAGCTACAACTTCTTCACCACGCACAACATGGCCGACTACCTCGCGCGCATGATCGCCTTCCTGCTCGATGCGGCTGGCGCGCCGGCGCAGCACGGAGACGAAGCGGCCGCTGCGCTCGCGGCCTTGCGCGAAGCGCTCGGCAAGGACGACTGAGCCGACAAACCGGCGCTCCGGCCGGGCATCCCGCGCTTCGCCGCCACGGAACGACTGGAAGCGGTCCGCGGGCGAAGCGTTCGCGGTGCCATCAACGAGATCGACACCGCTACTAGCGTGGTCCGAGATTGAAGCGTTCGCGGTGTGCCGCGATGCCCTCCTGTACCATCCTTGCACGAGCCGCGGGCGTACTCATGTCGCGAGCGGCGGAACGCGGCGCGTCTCGCGGCGC
>JAPOKK010000240.1 GCA_029977665.1 Pseudomonadota bacterium
GCCGATGCGCACCTGGATATAGCCGATGATCTTGCGCTCGGCGAACGTCAGGTAGGCGACGCAGCCCATGATCGGGATGACGATGCACAGGATCTTGAGAACGATGATCAGCGTCGTCACGACCGGGTCGGGCAGGAAGCCGAGTTGCGCTTCGAGCATGGGCACGATGTTCATGCGGCGGCATCTCCGCTGGCGCGCGCCAGTTCGAGCGCAGCGCCGTGGATGGCGAGTTCGGCCAGCGCGCCGCGCGCGGCGGCGAGAACGCAGGCCCCTTCGGGCACGCCGTCGTCGACGACGAGGCGCGCGTGCGTCTGCGCACCGTTGGCGCCCGCGAGCACGACGGCGGCACCGTCCTCGAGTCCGAGTGCTGCCGCGGTCGCCGCGGCCACGCGCAGGTTGTCGTCACCAGCCTGCGGCATGCCCTGCAGGGCGTCGGCATGACGCACGATGGCGTCGCTGCGGTACATCGGCACCTCGACCACCACTTCGAGTCCCTTGCCGCCGACTTCGAGGCTGCTCGCATCGAGTGTCGGCGTGGCGCGGCCCGCGCTCTTGACGTTACCGGCGAGGTCCTCGATTTCGTTGGTGACCTCGCCCACCTTGACTGCTTCGAACCCGGCCAGGCCAAGTCGGCTGCCGAGCATGCGCAGGATCTTCCACGCCGGGCGCGCCTCGCCGCGCGGCCGGACCGCGGCGTCGAAGCGCTGCCACAGGCCGTTCAGATTGACGAACGAGCCCTCGTTCTCGGCGAGCACCGCGATCGGCAGGATGATGTCGGCGACTTCCTCGAGCGCGGCGCTCTCGTAGCCGCTCAGCGCGACTACGCATTCCGCGCGGGCCAGGGCCTCGCGCATTGCGCGCGCCTCGGCGCAGTCGAGCAGCGGGTCGAAGCCGAGCAGGACGTAGCCGCGCAGCGAGGCGGCAAGCATGCCGTCGAGGGCGAGGCCGGCCTGTTCGATGGTGCGCCCCGCCGGACCGCGGTGCGGCACCATGCCGGCGAGCCAGGCGCCGGCCGCGTTGCCGCCGTTGGCCATGCTGCCGTGGCGGGCGCCGAGCAGGTTCGCAATGGCTTCGGCAATCTGCATCAGCACGCCGCGCAGCGGGTGCTGTTCGACGCCCATGCCGGTGATGACGACGGCGCGCTCGCTCGCAGCCAGGCGCCGTGCCGTCTCGCGCAGCGATGCGTCCTCGCGCGCGTGCTCGGCAACGACGCGGTCGAGCGGCGCCGGTACGCTGACACCGCGTGCGGCGGCGACCTCCGCGAGCAGGCTGGCCGCGCTCGCGAGCAGGGCCGAAGGTTTGACCACGTGGCTCGCGGCAAGCTGGTAATTGAACGGGCGCTCGCGGGTGTCGAGTACCGCGACCGCCGCGCCCTTCAGGGCGGCTTTACGCAGGCGCAGGTTGACCAGCGGCTGCTCGTGGCGCGGGTACGCGCCCAGCAACAGCGCGCCGTCGACGTTCTCGATATCGGCCAGCGGCGGCAGCGCGGGGAACAGCGGTTCCGCGCCCTGGTCGGTGAAATCGCGTTGGCGCAAGCGGTGATCGAGATTGTGCGAGCCGAGTCCGCGCATCAGACGCTGGAGCAGGAACAGCTCTTCGGTTGTCGAACCCGGCGAAGCCAGGGCCGCGAGCTGGTCCCCTCCTTCTCCGGCGATCGCACCGAGGCGCTCGACAATCGTGTCGAACGCGGTATCCCAGTCGCAGTCCGCCCAGCGTCCATCACGCTTGATGCGAGGGCGCTGCAGGCGCGCATCGTGATTCATCCCCAGGTAGCTGTAGCGGTCGCGATCGGCAAGCCAGGTCTCGTTGACCGCCGCGTTCTCACGCGGGATGACACGCTTGACGACCTGGCCCTTGACGTGGAAATGCAGGTTCGAGCCGAGCGCATCGTGGGGCGCCACACCGTCGCGCTGCTGCAGTTCCCAGGCGCGCGCGGAATAGCGGTAAGGCTTGTTGGTCAAGGCACCCACCGGGCACAGGTCGATGACGTTGCCGGACAACTCCGAGGTCATCGCCTTCTCGACGTAGGTGCCGATCTCCATGTGCTCGCCGCGCCCGGTAGCGCCGAGTTCGCGTAAGCCCGCGATTTCCTCGCCGAAGCGCACGCAGCGCGTGCAGTGGATGCAACGCGTCATGTCGGTCTGCACGAGCGGACCGATGTTCTTGTCGCGCACGACGCGCTTGCGCTCGGTGAACTGCGAAACGTCGCCGCCGTATCCCATGGCGAGGTCCTGCAGTTCGCACTCGCCGCCCTGGTCGCAGATCGGGCAGTCGAGCGGATGATTGATGAGCAGGAACTCCATCGTCGCGTGCTGCGCGGCGGTCGCCTTCTGCGAGCGGGTGAAGACCTTCATACCGTCCATGACAGGTGTCGCGCAGGCCGGCATCGGCTTGGGCGCACGCTCCACCTCGACCAGGCACATGCGGCAATTCGCCGCGACGCTCAAGTGCTTGTGGTAACAGAAGCGCGGAATGTAGATCCCGGCGGCGTCGGTGGCCTCGATCAGCATGGCGCCCTTGCGCGCCTCGATCTCTTGGCCGTCGACTTCGATCTTGATGGTTTCGTCGCTCATGGTTCCGTGCGTCGCCGCCGCGTTCAGGCCGCGGCCGATTGCCCCTTGGCCTGCAGGATGCTGTGGCCGTGCTCGATGTAATGCGCGAATTCGTGGCGGAAGTGGCGCACGAAGCTGCGTACCGGCATCGCCGCGGCGTCGCCGAGCGCGCAGATCGTGCGGCCTTCGATCTTGCTCGCGACGAGGTCGAGGCGGTCCAGGTCCTCCGGACGCCCCTCACCCTCGACGATGCGCGTGAGCATGCGGTAGAGCCAGCCGGTGCCTTCGCGGCAGGGCGTGCACTGACCGCACGACTCGGCGTAGTAGAAGCGCGAGATACGGCGCAGGACCTGCACCATGTCGGTGGTCTCGTCCATCACGATGACGGCGCCGGAGCCGAGCATCGAGCCGGCCTGCGAGATGGAGTCGTAATCCATGTCGACGCCCATCATCACCTCGCCGGGCAGCACCGGCACCGACGAACCGCCGGGGATCACCGCCTTGAGCTGCCGACCGTCGAGCACGCCGCCGGCGAGTTCGAGCAGGTCGCGAAACGGCAGGCCCATCGGTATCTCGAAGTTGCCCGGCTTGTTGACGTGGCCGCTGACGGAGAAGATCTTCGTGCCACCGTTGTTGGGCTTGCCGAGCCCCGCGAACCATTCCGCGCCGTTGCGCAGGATGGTCGGCACCGAGGACAGCGTCTCGGTATTGTTGATGGTCGTCGGCTGACCGTAGAGACCGTATCTGGCCGGGAACGGCGGCTTGAAGCGCGGCTGGCCCTTCTTGCCCTCGAGAGACTCGAGCAGCGCGGTCTCTTCACCGCAGATGTAGGCGCCGGCGCCGAGATGATCGTAGAGATCGAAATCGATGCCCGTGCCACGGATGTTCTTGCCCAGCAGGCCCTGTTCGTAGGCTTCGCGCAGCGCCTGCTGGAAGCGCAGTCCGGGCTCGTCGAGAAACTCGCCGCGCATGTAGTTGTAGCCCACGGTCGCGCCGATGGCGTAACCCGCGATGGCCATGCCCTCGACCAGCGCGTGGGGATTGAAGCGCAGGATGTCGCGGTCCTTGCAGGTGCCGGGCTCCGACTCGTCCGAGTTGCAGACGATGTACTTCTGCATGTCGCCCTTGGGCATGAAGCTCCACTTGATGCCGGCCGGGAAGCCCGCACCGCCGCGGCCGCGCAGGCCCGCGGACTTGACCGTCTCGATGATGTCGGCCGGCGGTGTGCGCTCCGAGAGGATTTTCTCCCACGCCGCGTAGCCACCGGTCTTACGGTAGTTCTCGTACGTCCACGGCTCGTCGAACTGCAGCGTGGCGTAACAGGTCTGGTTCAGCTTGATCTCGCTCATTCGAGGCCATCCAGAATCTCGTCCACCCGTTCCGGGGTGAGATGCTCGTAGTAGACGTGATCGACCTGCATCATCGGCGCGCCGCAACAGGCGGCCAGGCACTCTTCCTCGCGCTTGAGGAAGATGCGCCCGTCAGCCGTCGATTCGCCGAGCTTGATACCGAGCTTGCGCTCGATGTGGCTGACGATATCGTCGCTGCCGCGCAGCATGCAGGAGACATTGGTGCACACGGCGACGTGGTGGCGCCCGCACGGCGAGGTCTCGAACATCGAGTAGAAGCTCGCCACCTCGTAGACCGCGATGCGCGGCATGTCGAGGTAATCGGCCACGGCGTCCATCAACTCGGTCGTGATGTAGCCCTGGTTCTCGTGCTGGACCTCGCGCAGTGCAGCCAGCACGGCGGACTGCTTCTGCTCCGGCGGGTATTTCGCCACCCAGCCGTCGATGACTTCGCGCGCGTGGTGGGACAGCAGGCTCGTTGCTTGTTCGGTCATGGTCGGCGTTCTCTAGCGATCGATCTCGCCGAAGACGATGTCCATCGTGCCGATCACGGCGACGACGTCGGCGAGCATGTGGCCCTCGACCATTTCGTTCATGGCCGAGAGATGCGCGAACCCAGGCGCGCGAGCCTTCAGGCGATAGGGTTTGTTCGCGCCATCGGAGACGAGATAGATGCCGAATTCACCCTTGGGATGCTCGACCGCGGCGTAGACCTCGCCGGCCGGCACGCAGTAACCCTCGGTGAACAGCTTGAAATGGTGGATGAGCGATTCCATGTCGCTCTTCATCTCGCCGCGCGTGGGCGGGGTCAGCTTGTGGTCGTCGAGCATGACCGGGCCGGGGTTGGCGCGCAGCCATTGCACGCACTGCTTGATGATGTGCGCGGACTGGCGCATCTCCTCGACGCGCACCAGGTAGCGGTCGTAGCAGTCGCCGTTGGTGCCGACCGGAATGTCGAAATCGAGATCGGCGTAGACCTCGTAGGGCTGCTTCTTGCGCAGGTCCCAGGCGATTCCCGAACCGCGCAGCATCGGCCCCGTGAAACCGAGTTCCAGCGCCCGTTCCGGCGTTACGATGCCGATGTCGACGGTACGCTGCTTCCAGATGCGGTTATCGGTGAGCAGCGTCTCGTACTCGTCGACGCAGGCCGGGAAGCGGTCGGCGAAGTCGTCGATGAAATCGAGCATGGAACCCTGGCGGTTGGCGTTGAGCTCGCGGACTTCCTTCTCGCTGCGCCACTTCGACGGCTGGTACTGCGGCATCTGCTCGGGCAGGTCGCGGTAGACGCCGCCGGGTCGGTAGTAGGTGGCGTGCATGCGCGTACCCGACACCGCCTCGTAGCAGTCCATCAGGTCCTCGCGCTCGCGAAACGCGTACAGGAACACCGTCATGGCGCCCATGTCGAGCGCGTGCGCGCCGATCCACATCAGGTGGTTCAGCACGCGCGTGATCTCGTCGAACATCACGCGGATGTACTGGGCGCGGCGCGGCACCTCGATGCCGAGCAGCTTCTCGACCGCCAGCACGTAGGCGTGCTCGTTGCACATCATGGACACGTAGTCGAGCCGGTCCATGTAGCCGATGGAATGGTTATACGGCTTGCTCTCGGCCAGCTTTTCCGTGCCGCGGTGCAACAGACCGACGTGCGGGTCGGCACGCTGCACCACCTCGCCGTCCATCTCCAGCACCAGGCGCAGCACGCCGTGGGCCGCCGGATGCTGCGGCCCGAAGTTCATCGTGTAGTTGCGTATCTCGGCCATGTCGCCTTACTCGGCCGGCGGCTCGTAGCGGAAGTCGTCGCGCCGCACGCGCGGCACCGTGATGCGGTTCTCGAACGCCACGGGTTCGTAAATCACCCGCCCCTGCTCGGCGTCGTAGCGCATCTCGACCTCTCCGTTCAGCGGGAAATCCTTGCGCAGCGGATGGCCGACGAAGCCGTAGTCGGTGAGGATGCGCCGCAGGTCCGGGTGGCCGTCGAAGACGATACCGAACAGGTCGAAGGCCTCGCGCTCGAACCAGTCGGCCGACGTCCAGACGTCCACGACCGAATCGAGCATCGGCGGCTCGCCGCCTTCGCAGTAAGCACGCAGCCGGACGCGACGGTTGTGGGTCACCGACAGCAGGTGGTACACGACGGCGAAGCGTTTAGGATCGAACTCGTCCGCCTCGTCGAGAATCACCGGTTCGCGCTCTACACCGCGGCTGAAGCC
>JAPOKK010000122.1 GCA_029977665.1 Pseudomonadota bacterium
CCGGGCTCGAGGGCCGGCAGGTCGCGCTCAAGCATGCGTTGTCCCATGCGTATTTCACGCTCGGCGAAGACCCGGGCGCGCGTCGCGCGTGGTCGCGCTACCACCTGATCGGCGATGCGCTGCGCGGCGACGGCGGCGCGCTCGTCACGCCTGCTGCCGAGGTCGTCACCCTGCCGGAACGACGCCGCGTGCCGCTGGCCGGGCTGGCCGTGGCCGCCTCGGTCGCCGTGCTCGCGGTGGTGCTGGTCACCGCCGGCGGTCGCGGCGGGCAGGAAACGGGGCTCGAAGTCGCCGAGACGCTCGCCCCGGCCAGCCCCGGCGACAGCGCCATCGCGGCCGCCGAGCCGCTGGCACCGCGTCCGGTCGGCTCGGTCGCCGATGCGCCGGCCGCCGCGCTCGAGCCCGTCGGCGTGTACGACCAGCGCCTCAACGGTTACCTCGTCAACTTCAACGAGCAGCGTCAGCGACTCGGCGTCCCCGGGGTGCCCCCCTACGTGCGCATCGTCGGCTTCGAGGCGCCCTGAACCTTGACCGCGTCGGCTCAGAATCGACTGGCCCGGCGCCTGCGCCATGTCGGCCTGGTGCTCGCCGCGCTGGCGTTCGCAATGCCGGCAGCGGGGCAACCGGCAGCGCAGGGCTGGCTGCAGGAGATGCACGATGCCACGCGGCGGCTCAATTACGAGGGCGTTTTCGTCTACCAGCGCGGTGCCCAGCTCGACACCATGCGCCTGGTGCATCGCTACGACGGCGACACCGAACAGGAACGCCTGATTTCGCTGTCCGGTCCGGCGCGCGAAGTCATCCGTGACGGCACCCTCGTGACCTGCCTGTTCGCCGACGACCAGGCGGCCGTGGTCGAGAAGAACGCGCCGCGCGACCTCATCGGTATCGGCTTCTCGGCGCCGGTCGAGAGCCTGCGCGACAACTACGGATTTTCCCTCGAAGGCTACGATCGCATCGCCGGCCGCGAGGCGGCAGTGGTCGGCGTGCGCCCACATCGCGATGACCGCTACGCCTACCGCCTGTGGATCGATACCGCGTCGAAGCTGCTGCTCAAATCGGTCATCCTGGGGCGGGGCGGGCGCGTGCTCGAACAGGTCCAGTTCACGCAGATCAACCTCTACGACGCCATCGACCCCGGGATGCTGCGGCCGGAGATCGGCGGCAGCGGTTTCACCTGGCGTACCGACCTGGAGGATGCCGGCGACGCGGAAGCACCCTCGAGCGCCGTCAGCTGGCAGGTGCAATGGGTGCCACAGGGCTTCACGATGCGCGAGAGCAACATCCAGAACATGGCGACCAGCCACGTGCCGGTCGACCACCTCGTCTACTCGGACGGCCTCGCCATGGTCTCGGTGTTCATCGAGAAGCAGATGCCGGGCGAGACGCCGCTACAGGGCTACTCCGCGCGCGGCGCGGTCAACGCCTTCAGCCGCGTCGAGGACGCCTACCAGATTACCGTGGTCGGCGAGCTGCCGCTGCCCACGGTCCGCCAGATCGCCGCTTCGGTGGTTCGCGTCGAATGACGCGACGCGCCGTGCCCGCCTGCGAGACACGGGGCGGGGGTGTAAACTGCGCGCGACAGACGATCCACGCGCTTTGCCCCGGCGTACCGTATCGATCGCCTCCGCAACGGAACCAGGACCTCAACGCCATGTACCGACTGCTGCTCGCCATCGCTCTCGCGGCCACCCTGCTCACGGGTCCCGCCCAGGCTGCCG
The DNA here is from genome assembly GCA_029977665.1 of Pseudomonadota bacterium. GTDB lineage: Bacteria > Pseudomonadota > Gammaproteobacteria > JACKNG01. The sequence continues at coordinate 1,722 of JAPOKK010000122.1, forward strand.
ACACGCCCATTGCCAGCCTGCCCGACTTCACCGAACTCGCGCGCCGCAACAGCCCTGCTGTCGTCAACATCAGCACGACCGTCAAGCCCAGCCGGGGCGAAGGCCGCCTGCCGCCCGGCTTCTCGGTGCCCGACATGCCCGACGACGGCCCGCTGTCGGAGTTCTTCCGCCGCTTCTTCGGCGACGAGGGCCCCGGCGGCGCTCCCGGCGGCATCGATCCGCGCTCCTCGCTCGGCTCCGGCTTCATCATTTCCGACGACGGCTACGTCATCACCAACTACCACGTGATCCGCGAGGCGGACGAAGTCGTCGTGCGCATGTCCGACCGCAGCGAGCACGTCGCCGAAGTCATCGGCTCCGATCCGCGCAGTGACATCGCGGTGCTCAAGATCACCGCCGACGCCAAGCTGCCGGCCGTCACGCTCGGCAGCTCCGAGCAGCTCGATGTCGGCGAATGGGTGCTCGCGATCGGCTCGCCGTTCGGCTTCGACTACTCGGTCACCGCCGGCATCGTCAGCGCCAAGGGCCGCAGTCTGCCGAACGAGAACTACGTCCCGTTCATCCAGACCGACGTCGCCATCAATCCGGGCAATTCGGGCGGACCGCTGTTCAATCTCGACGGCGAAGTGGTCGGCGTGAACTCGCAGATCTACAGCCGCACGGGCGGCTTCATGGGCGTCTCGTTCGCGATTCCCATCCACGTCGTGATGGACGTCTACGAGCAGCTCCGCGAGAAGGGCAGCGTGACGCGTGGCTGGCTGGGCGTGTTGATCCAGGACGTCACCTCCGAACTCGCCGAGTCGTTCGACATGTCAAAACCGCGCGGCGCGCTGGTCTCAAAGGTGCTCGACGACAGCCCCGCCGGTAAGGGCGGGCTCGAGACCGGCGACATCATCGTGCGCTTCGCCGGCAAGGCCGTCGACCAGTCCTCCGACCTGCCGCCCATCGTCGGCGCGACCCGCGTCGGTCAGAAGATCCCGGTCGAGGTCATCCGCGGCGGCAAGGCCAAGACCCTCACCGTCGAGATCGGCGCACTGCCGGACGAGGAAGAAGCCGTCATCGCCGCGAAGGACGGGGCGGGCAAGACGCGTGTCGATGCGCGCCTCGGCATTGCCGTGGCCGATCTCGACGCCGATGCGCGCAAGCGCCTCGATCTCGAGCAGGGCGGGGTGTTGATCGAGGAAATCGAGGAGGGCCCGGCACGCCAGGCCGGGCTGCGCGTCGGTGACGTCATCCTCCAGTTGAACAACGTCGCAGTCGAGGATGCGGCAACCTTCCGTGACATCGTCAAGGGTCTCGCGCCCGGCAAGACCGTGCCGGTGCTGATCCAGCGCCAGGGCGGGCCGATGTTCCTCGCCCTCAAAACGCCGTCCGAATGAACCCGGCGTCGCGGCCTCCGGTCCTCGCGCTGACGCTGCTCACGCGCGAGGACTGCCCGCTGTGCATGGAACTGCGCGAAGCGCTGGAAATCTGGAACGCGGGCCGTTACACGCTCGCGATCGACTTCGTGGACGTCGACGAGGACCCCGTGCTGCGCAGCCAGCACGGCGCGCGCGTGCCGGTCCTCATGCTCGGTGAGACCGAAATCTGCGCCGGCCATTTCGACCCCACGCGCCTGGCCGGGCTCGTGCCCGGCTGAGCACGCCCGGCCACACCGCCAGGCGTATCGCAGCGATATCGGCGCGGCCCCGGCTGCGCTAGAATCGCGCTCGTTTTGCCTCACCACCCCCCGCCCCGGACCCGACGCCTGCATGCACCGCCCCCTGGACAAGCTTCGTAACTTCTCCATCATCGCCCACATCGATCATGGCAAGTCGACCCTCGCCGATCGTTTCATCCAGATGTGCGGCGGCTTGAGCGATCGCGAAATGGCGGCCCAGGTGCTCGACTCGATGGACATCGAGCGCGAGCGCGGCATCACCATCAAGGCACAAAGCGTCAGCCTCGAGTACCGGGCGGCCGACGGCAACGCCTACCAGCTCAACTTCATCGACACGCCCGGTCACGTCGACTTCAGCTACGAGGTGTCGCGCTCCCTGGCCGCGTGCGAGGGCGCACTGCTGGTGGTCGACGCCGCCCAAGGCGTGGAGGCGCAGTCGGTGGCGAATTGCCACACCGCGGTCGACCAGGGTCTGGAAGTCATCCCGGTGCTGAACAAGATCGACCTGCCGTCGGCCGAACCCGAACGCGTCGCGGCGGAGATCGAGGACATCATCGGCGTCGACGCGAGCGAGGCGATCCGCGTCAGTGCGAAGACCGGGCAGGGCGTCAGCGAACTGCTCGAACAGCTCGTCGCTCGCATTCCGCCGCCGCAGGGCGATCCCGATGCCCCGCTCAAGGCGCTGATCATCGATTCGTGGTTCGATAACTATCTCGGCGTGGTGTCACTGGTGCGCGTGGTCGATGGCGAACTGCGCAAGGGGCAGCGCATCCGCATGATGTCGACCGGCCGTGACTTCGACATCGACGAGGTCGGCATCTTCACACCCAAGCGCCTCAAGCGCGACTACATCCAGACCGGCGAGGTGGGCTACCTCGTGGCAGGCGTGAAAGACATCGACGGCGCCCCGGTCGGCGACACGGTGACCGAGGCCGCGCGCCCCGCGGCGCGGCCGCTGCCCGGCTTCCAGCAGTCCAAGCCAAACGTCTTCGCCGGTCTCTACCCGGTCGATTCGGGCGACTACGAACAGTTCCGCGAGGCACTTGGCAAACTGCGCCTCAACGACGCCGCCCTGCATTACGAACCCGAAACCTCCGAAGCGCTCGGTTTCGGCTTCCGCTGCGGCTTCCTCGGCATGCTCCACATGGAGATCATCCAGGAGCGGCTCGAGCGCGAGTACGACATCGATCTCATCACGACCGCGCCGACGGTGGTCTACGAAGTCGTGCTGCGCAACGGCGAAGTGCTCCTCATCGACAATCCCGCGCGACTGCCCGAGCCGAGCGCCATCGAGGAAATCCGCGAACCCATCATCGCCATCGACATGCTCGTGCCACAGGACTATCTCGGCAACGTGATGAGCCTGTGCATCGAGAAACGCGGCGTGCAGACCAAGCTCAACTTCGTCGGGCGCCAAGTCGCGATCAGCTACGAACTGCCCATGGCGGAGATGGTCACCGACTTCTTCGACCGGCTCAAATCGGCGACGCGTGGCTACGCTTCGATGGACTACAATTTCCTGCGCCACCAGGCGGCGGACATGGTGCGGGTCGACATCATGATCAACGGTGAGAAGATCGACGCGCTGTCGAACATCGTGCATCGCGACCAGGCACAGCGGCGCGGCCGCGAGCTCGCGGCCAAGATGCGCGAGATCATCCCGCGGCAGATGTTCGACATCGCCATCCAGGCTTCGCTCGGCTCCAAGATCATTGCCCGCGAGACGGTCAAGGCCCTGCGCAAGAACGTTACGGCGAAGTGCTACGGCGGCGACGTGTCGCGCAAACGCAAGCTGCTCGAGAAGCAGAAAGCCGGCAAGAAACGCATGAAACAATTCGGCTCGGTGGAGATTCCGCAGGAAGCCTTCATGGCCGTTCTCAAGACGGGAAAGACCTGATGGTATGGGATTTTGCAGCGGTGCTGACCGCGCTGGTGTTCGTCAGCGGACTGATCTGGGGAATCGACGCCTGGATGTTCGCGCCACGCCGGCGCGCGGCCGCGGCAGCGCGGGGAGCAACCGGCGAGGAACGCGTGCCGATGCTGGTCGACTACGCACGCTCGTTCTTTCCCATCTTCCTCATCGTGCTGCTGCTGCGCTCGTTCCTGGTCGAGCCGTTCAGGATCCCGTCCGGCTCGATGATTCCGACGCTCGTCGTCGGCGACTTCATCCTCGTCAACAAGTACACCTACGGCATCCGCCTGCCGGTCATCAACTACAAGCTCATCGAACTCGGCGCGCCGGAACGCGGTGACGTGGTCGTGTTCCGCTACCCGCTCGATCCGTCGACACCGTTCATCAAGCGCATCGTCGGCCTGCCGGGCGATCGCATCGAATACCGCGACAAGCGTCTGTTCGTCAACGGCGAAGAAGTTCCGCGTGAGCCGGCCGGGACCTACGTCGGCGTGCGCTCCTCGGTGCAGCACACCGGCGCGCAGGTCTACCGCGAGGACCTCGGCGAGGTCGAGCACGACATTCTCATCACGCCGGGAGCGCGGTCGCTGAACGGCGCCTTCGAGGTCCCCGAGGGCCACTACTTCGTACTCGGGGACAATCGCGACAACAGTCGTGACTCGCGCTTCTGGGGCTTCGTGCCGGACGAGAACCTGGTCGGCCGGGCGTTTTTCATCTGGTTCAACTGGGATGGTGGCCCTGATTTCGGCCGTATCGGCAATTCCATCGAGTAGAAGCGGTAAGCGTGCGGTGTCGCGACCGGTGTGGTGTCGGGACAACGATATCCGTACCATGCCGGTGCCACGGGACCATGTACTGCGTGTGAGACGCGAGTCCCGCCCCACCGTTCCCCGACCTGGAGGCAGCGATGAATCCCAAGCGTAAGCAAACCGGCCTGACCCTCTCGGGCCTCATAGCCGCGTGCGTCGTCGTCGGCGCCGTCGCGCTGTTCGCCATGAAACTATGGCCCGTGTACAACGAAAAGATGAAAGTCGACATGGCCATGGAGAAGCTCGCGACCCTGCCCGAAGGCGAGCGCATGGGGCGCACCTCGCTGGCCCGCGCGCTGCAAGACCAGTTCGACGTCCAGGACGTCGATACGATCGATCACCGCAAGTTACCGAAAATGCTGGAAATATCGCGACCGAAGGGACAGAAGGGCAAGTTCGTGCGGCTCGCCTACGAGATTCGCGCGCCGTTCTTCTCGAACCTCGACATCGTGATGAATTACGACAAGACCGTGCAGCTCACCGCGTCTGCCACCGATTGAGCCGCGCCCTCGCGCCCGTCGTGGACAAGCTTGCCCGCCAGCTCGGCTACCAGTTCGAGGACGAGGGCCTGCGTCGACAGGCACTGACTCACCGCAGCGCGCACGGTGAGCACAATGAGCGGCTCGAGTTCCTCGGCGATGCACTGCTCGGCATGCTCGTCGCCGAGCACCTCTACACGACCTTCCCACAGGCCGACGAAGGGCAGTTGACGCGCACGCGCGCGAGCCTGGTCAACCGCGAAGCGCTGGCCGACATCGCCCGCGAACTCGAGCTCGGCGAGCATCTCGTGCTCGGCGAGGGCGAGCAGAAGAGCGGCGGCTGGCGGCGCGACTCGATTCTCGCCAATGCCCTCGAAGCGCTGCTCGGTGCGATCTATCTCGACGGTGGCATCGAGGCCTGCCGCGAATGCGTGCGGCGCGTCTATGCGGCGCGCCTCACGGATCGCGATCCGCACGAATCGGTCAAGGATGCCAAGACCGCGCTGCAGGAATACCTGCAGGCGCGCCACCTGGCGTTGCCACGCTACGAGACAACCGGTATCGACGGTCCGCCTCACGAGCAGGTGTTCACGGTGCGGTGCGATGTCGATGCGCTGTCTCACCCGGTGTGCGCGTCCGGGCGCAGTCGACGCAAGGCCGAACAAGCCGCGGCGCGAGCCGCCCTGAAGCAGCTGAGGAGCTGACAGACGATGAAGGAACCGCCCATGGGTGGACAGCAACGCTGCGGCCTGATCGCCATTGTCGGACGCGCCAACGTCGGCAAATCGACCTTGCTCAACGCGATCCTCGGGCAGAAGCTCTCCATCACCTCGCGCAAGCCGCAGACGACGCGCTACCGGCTGCTCGGCGTTCACACCCTGGCGGATACCCAGCTCGTGTTCGTCGACACGCCTGGCTGGCAGCGCAAGCCGCGCAACCAGCTCAACCGCCTGATGAACCGCCAGGTGCGCCAGGCGCTCGGTGATGTCGACCTCGCGGTCATGCTGTGTGACGCGCGCGGCTGGCAGGCCGACGACGAACTCGTCGCGGCCATGCTCGAGGAGAGCGGGGTGCCGAGCGTACTCGCTCTGAACAAACACGATCTCGTCGGCGACAAACGCCGCCTGCTGCCGGTGATAGACAGCATCGCCAAGGCGCACCCGGCGTTCGCCGAGTTCTTCCCGCTGTGTGCGCGCAGCGGCAAGGGCGTCGACGAGCTGCTCGCATACCTCGCTGCGCAGATGCCGGAACGCGAGCACCTGTTCGCGGCCGACCAGCTGACCGATCGCAGCGAGCGCTTCCTGTGCGGCGAGATCATCCGCGAGAAGACCATGCGCTATCTCGGTGACGAGCTGCCTTACCGTACCAGCGTCATCCTCGACGAGTTCGTCGACGAGGACCAGCTCACGCGCATCACCGCGACGGTGTGGGTCGATCGCGACAGCCAGAAATCGATCGTGATCGGCAAGTCGGGTGCGCTGATGAAGAAGATTGCGAGCGATGCGCGGCGCGACATCGAGGAACTTCTCGGGCGCAAGGTGTTCCTGACCTGCTGGGTCAAGACCAAGCGCGGCTGGGCCGACAGCGCCGAAGCCCTGCACAGCATCGGGCTCGACGAGTGAGCCCGAGCCCCATCGTTCACGCGCGCGCCGACGACGCACGGCAACGATGCGGCGCAGGGGAGCGGGCTTGAGCGTCTACCGGCTTTCTTAGTACGCCAGGCGAACCAGCGACGCTGCCGTGGAAACCGCCTATGTCCTGCATCGCCGCCGCTATCGCGAAACCAGCCTGATCGTCGAACTGCTGGGACGCGAACGGGGCCGTTTCGCCGCCGTCGCAAAGGGTGCGCTGCGGCGCAAGTCACAGCTCGCCGGCGTCCTGCAACCGCTGGTGCCGCTTACCATCGACGCGCGCGGGCGCGGCGAACTGCTCACGCTGACGCACGCCGAACCGCTGGGACCGGCGCTCGACGCGCACGGCGAACGGCTCTACGCGGTGTTCTACGTCAACGAACTCCTGCTGCGCCTGACTGCCGCGCACGATCCGCTCGGCGAGCTGTTCGACGCCTATCGCGAGACGCTCGTCGCCCTTGCCGGCCAGGCACCCCTGGAACCGCTGCTGCGGCATTTCGAGCTGGCGCTGCTCGAAGCCACCGGTCTCGGCCTCGACCTGACCAGCGAAGCGGCGACGCGCATGCCGATCGAGCCGGAGCGCGAGTATCTCTACGTCGTCGACGAAGGCGCGCTCGCCGACGGCCGCGGCCGCCACGGCTGCCCCGTGCACGGCGCCACGCTCATTGCACTCGCCGCCGGCGAGCCGCTGGAGCGCACAGCCGCTCGCGAAGCCAAGAGCCTGATGCGATACGTCATCAACCACCATCTCGACGGGCGGCCGCTGGCTTCGCGCGAGCTGTTTGCGGCAGGACGTTCGCAAAGGACGTAGAATAGCGCGCCGCACGCGCCGCCCCGGCCGTGCCACGGCAGACGAGCATGAATCCCCGCACACCCAGACTCGGCGTCAACATCGATCACGTGGCCACGCTGCGCCAGGCCCGCGGCACGTCCTACCCCGACATCCTCGCCGCGGCACGGGCCGCCGTTGCCGGCGGCGCGCAGACCATCACCGTGCACCTGCGCGAAGACCGCCGGCACATCCAGGACGCCGACGTCGAGCAGCTGCGCGCGGTGCTTGGCGTGCCGCTCAACCTGGAAATGGCGGCGACCGCCGAGATGGTCTCGATCGCGACGCGCCTGCGACCCGCCGCGTGCTGCGTGGTGCCCGAGCGCCGCGAGGAGCTGACCACCGAAGGCGGCCTGGACGTGCTCGGCCAGCGCGAGCAGCTCGACCCTTGCTGCCGCGCGCTCGCTGCGGCCGGGGTCGAGGTCTCGCTGTTCGTCGACCCCGATACCGCGCAGCTCGATGCCGCTGCCGAACTTGGCGTACCCACCGTCGAGCTGCACACCGGCAGCTATGCGCTCGCCTCCGAACCCGCGACCGTGGCCCGCGAACTCGCGGCCCTGGAGCACGCCGCTGCACACGCCCGGTCACGCGGCCTGCGCGTCAACGCGGGGCACGGACTGCACTACGACAATGTCGCCGCGATCGCCGCGATCGAAGGCATGCACGAACTCAACATCGGCCACGCGATCGTTGCCGCGGCGATTTTCAGCGGGCTGGAGGCGGCGGTCGCAGCCATGCTCGACGCCATGCGCGGCGCGCCCGCATGATTTACGGTATCGGCGTCGACATCGCCGAAGTGGTGCGCTTCGCGCGCGCCCACGAGCGCTTCGGCCGGCGTTTTGCCGAGCGCATTCTCGATCACCAGGAACTGCGCGGCTTCGCCGACGCGCGCGACCCGGCACGCTACCTGGCGATGCGCTTCGCCGCCAAGGAAGCCACCTCGAAGGCACTCGGCACCGGCTTCAAGCAGGGTGTCGCACCACGCCAGATCGGCGTCGTGCACGCGCCGAGCGGCAAGCCGGGTATCGCCGTCAGTGGCCAGGCAGCGGCCCTTTTCGAGCGCGACGGCATCGTCGCCAGTCACGTCAGCCTGTCCGACGACGGCGGCTTCGCCATTGCCTTCGTCGTTCTCGAGACACAGTTGCCGCACACCTGAGCGCACCCGGCCGGCAGCGCCGACCAAGCCACCGCGCCTCGCGCGGACCGCCCGATTCAACGCTTTCACGGAACCCCGACATGGCCGACCCCACGAGCGAAATCAAGCGCCGACGTACCTTCGCCATCATCTCCCACCCAGACGCCGGCAAGACCACGGTCACCGAGAAACTGCTGCTTCTCGGCGGCGCGATCAACGTCGCGGGCACGGTCAAGGCGCGCAAGAGCAGCCGCCACGCCGCTTCCGACTGGATGGAGATCGAGAAACAACGCGGCATCTCGGTGACCTCGTCGGTGATGCAGTTCGACTACCGGGACCGCGTCATCAACCTGCTCGACACCCCCGGCCACGAGGACTTCTCCGAAGACACCTACCGCACCCTGACCGCGGTCGATTCGGCGCTCATGGTCATCGATGCCGCGCGCGGCGTGGAAGCACGCACGATCAAGCTGCTGGAAGTCTGCCGTCTGCGCAACACGCCGGTCATGACCTTCATCAACAAGCTCGACCGCCATGCACGCGAGCCGCTGGACCTGCTCGACGAGATCGAAGAGGTACTCAAGATCCGCTGCGCGCCGGTGACCTGGCCGCTGGGCTCGGGCCAGCACTTCGGCGGCGTGTTCGACTTCCGCGACCGCCGCGTGATTCCTTATCCCAGGCCGGGCAGCGAGGAGGGCGCGGTGCTGCCCGCCATGAGCCTCGACGAGGCACGCGAGGACTCGCGCCTGGCCGAGCACGTACGCACGCTCGAGGAGGAGATCGAACTCATCGAAGGTGCCGGCACCGGCTTCGACGAGCAGGCCTACCGTGCGGGCGAGATCACGCCGGTCTTCTTCGGCACCGCGCTACGCAACTTCGGTGTGCGCGAAATGCTCGACAGCTTCGTCGACATCGCGCCGCCCCCGCAGCCACGCGCGACCACCGGGCCTGAAATCGAGCCGACCGACAAGCGCTTCTCCGGCTTCGTGTTCAAGATCCAGGCCAACATGGATCCGAATCATCGCGACCGCATTGCCTTCGTACGTATCTGCTCGGGCCGCTACACCGAGGGCAAACGCCTGTTCAACGTGCGGCTCGGGCGCCAGGTCCAGATCGCCAACGCCTTGCGTTTTCTTGCCCAGGGGCGCGATGCCACCGAGGAAGCCTGGGCCGGCGACATCATCGGATTTCACAATCACGGCACCATCCAGATCGGTGACACGTTCACCGAGGGCGAGGATTACGCCTTCACCGGCATACCGAGTTTCGCCCCCGAGTTGTTCCGGCGCGTACGCACGGCCGATCCGCTCAAGAGCAAGGCGCTGCTCAAGGGCCTGACGCAACTGTGCGAGGAAGGTGCGGCGCAGGTCTTCAACTACATCGAACGCAACGACATCGTGCTCGGCGCGGTCGGCATGCTGCAGTTCGACGTCGTTGCGTGGCGCCTGCAGCACGAATACGGCGTCGAGTGCCTGTTCGAACCGGCCCAGGTCCAGACCGCGCGCTGGCTCTACAGCGACAAGCCGGCCGAACTGGAAAAGATCAAGTCGAGCGCTGCCAACAATCTCGCCGTCGACGGTGCCGGACAGCTCGCTTACCTGGCACCGACGCGGGTCAACCTGCAACTCACCGAGGAACGCTGGCCGGCCATCGAGTTCCGCGCGACGCGCGAAATGCTCGCCTGAGCTGCGGGCCTCGGTCACGCCGCCCCGGGGCACTCGCATGCCCGGGGCGGCGTTCGACTTCAGTCGCGTTCGCCGCCGCCCGCGTCGCCCGACGGCTTCTCGACGTTGGCCGGACGCTGTTCAGGGCGCGGTGCCGGCTCACGTGCCGCGGCCGCGTCACGCGGCGGCGTCGTCACGGGCGAAGGCGAGGGCGCGGGAGCACGTGCGGCAGGCGCATCAGCAGCCGGCGGCGCGCTCGACGGCGGCGCGCCGGGAGCGGATTGCGGC